>CAZKXG010000079.1:0-14297 GCA_964556465.1 uncultured Cryomorphaceae bacterium
CGCCTGCTTTGGGAGCAGGAGGTCGTAGGTTCGAATCCTGCCACCCCGACAAAAGAAAAATGCCAGCGAGAGCTGGCTTTTTTCGTTTCAGCCGGAGCGAAAGCTCGCTTTCAGGTTCCGACTGAAACGAAAAAAGTTAGATCGACGGAGGCGATCTGTTTTTTCATTTGTCTCACCCCCACCACAGGATCACCGACCGCAGGGAGGTAATCCTTCCAATTCCTTTAAATCGAAAGCTTGCTTTCAAGCACCTTTTTAAACGAAAAAAGTTAGATCGACGGAGGCGATCTGTTTTTTCATTTGTCTTCTCCCGCCACAGGAGCAATGACTGCGGATAAATAATCCTGCCACTTAATCAATAAGGTCGGACAGATTCTTTCAAGCTTTTTCTTTTTACGGTCTCGTGCATTTCATTTTATCACATCATTACCCCCGTGTTAACCGGATTAACCAATTGCTCATAACTGCTTAACAGCAGCAGATGGATGGCGTTCTACCTTCGGCCCGCCTTAAATGCCAATCACGTGAGAACCCTTTGCCTTTTTGGATTAATATGTCTGCTGACCAATACCTTGCTTGCTCAAGGTACCGTTCGTGGAAAAGTCACCGACGACTTGGGAGAAACCGTCATCGGAGCTACTATCGTTTATAAGAGTAATCCTGGAAAAGGAACCGTGACCGACTTTGATGGAAACTATTCCCTTGAAATAAAGACTGCCGAACCCGTAACCTTGCTCGTATCTTTCATAGGATTTCAATCTGTGGAAGCCTCTGTAAACCCAAAAGGAGGAGAGGTGGTGATCCAAAACTTTGATCTGGTAGCAGAAAACTTTGAGATGAACGAAGTGGTAATAGAAGCTAAGGCCAATCGAGCCGGCGACTTCTACATGGAAAAAGTCAAGAAAAATGCCGCTACAAGTATCGATTACATCTCTTCCGAAACGATCCGAAAAATAGGGGATAGCAATGTGGGAGACGCAGTACAACGCGTTACAGGAGTATCTACCGTTGGGGATTTTGTTACGGTAAGGGGTCTTGCCGATCGATACCTGCTCACGACAATCAATGGAAATCGGATACCAACCCTTGATCCGTTTACAAACAACCTCCGCCTTGATATTTTCCCCACAGGTTTGATTGACAACCTCGTTATTACCAAAACAGGTGATCCTGCCCTTCCCGGAGATTGGTCAGGCGCATATATATCAGTTGAGACCAAAGATTACCCCGATAAGTTTACACTGTCTGCCCAGTCTTCTTTTGGGTACAACGATCAGTCTACGGGCAAAGAGATATTGAGTTCAGAGGGCAGTGAGACGGATTGGTTGGGTTTTGATAACGGATACCGCGATATTCCGAATGGTGTTCCCAGAGTTCAAAGCCAATTCCCCCAATATATTGGAGCACCTAACTTGTATCAACAATTCACTGTTTTGGGTTTGGAACCTTACCTCAACGAGTTGGGAATCACTGAAAATTCTACAATCACAAATGGGAGTGCATTTCACCAACTTGGATTAATTGAGTTGGGCTATTTGGGAGGTGCTCAATTTGGCGATATGGCAGCTTTCAATGATGCCTTGAAGACTTACGATTTAGAGAATCCTCGTGGTTTTTTTGTAGCTGAATTGAATCCGGAACTAGAGCAAATTGGGAAATCATTTAACAATTCATGGTTTGCGGTCACCAAGAAAGCACCGATAAACTTTAGTCAAAACTTTAGTATCGGTGATCAAGTCAAGTTTTTAGGGAAGTCATTGGGAATAATTGCTGGTTTTCGATACAGTTCTGATTATCGATTCGACCCGAATTCGACTCTGAATCGTACAGCCACGGGAGGTGACTTCTCACCTGAAAACGGTGAGAATGTACCAGTCCAGACCTCCTTTGATCAGGAATTGAGCAGGGAAACACATAGTGTGAGTGGGTTGATACAGCTAGCCTACAAATTAAATCAGAACAACAGTATCTCACTTTCTTTCATGCCAAATCTGATGGGGCAGAATAGTGTCCGACGTTACGAAGGAACGGATCCAAATGCACAGGGCTCTATCGTTGTTTTCGGTGATGATCAGTTTTATGAAGAGCGAAGGCAGTTCCTGTACCAATTCAAATCCGAGCATTTTTTTCCGGGCAATAGTATGAAGCTGAGCATTAACGCTTCGTATGCGGATGGTCAGCGAAATGTATTGGATTTCAAAGATATGAGGTATATTCTGGATCAGGGAAATCTCCAATTCGATAGTAACTTTAATCCTGATCGGAGGTATCGTTACATGGATGATAATATGCTCGATTCGAGGGTTGATTTAGAGATTCCAATAAGCGAAGACAAGCGAACAACCAAGTTGTACTTAGGGGGAGGTTACAATCGAAGCGATCGTCAAAATGAGCAGGTTCTGTACAACATGAGAGGTGCTTCCGGTTTGATTTTCGATGGTCCCTTAGATGAGATTATCACTGAGGATGACTTCACACTCGGTGGCGATGACCGATCTTTCTACTACACCACGGGAGGTACGGCGTTTGACAGTGATATTGGTTTTCGCGATATAGCTTCAGCTTTTGTAAAGGTCGATCATCAATTTACTGAAAGATGGAGAGTGGTAGGAGGGATGCGAGTGGAGTACACGGATATTTTTCTGGATATTCTAGAGTACTATGAAAGAGGTCTCCCGGTAGATTCTGAAGAGCGCGACTTGCAAGGAGGTGTGCGTGTAAATCCATCCGAAATTCAGGAGTGGAGCGTCCTTCCAAGCGTGAATGTCATTTTTAAACTGCAAGAAAATCCAAGCGCACCGATGAATCTTAGAGCGAGCTTTTTCCAGTCTATAGCCAGGCCTAGTTTCCGCGAAATATCTTCGATGAGTCTACTTGATTTTGAGTTGAGAGGTAGAGTGGAAGGAAACCCCGATCTTGTAATTACGAGCGTTGATAATTATGATCTGCGTTTGGAAAAGTATACCAAGAGTGGAAACTTATTTTCGATAACCGGATTTTACAAAACGTTCAAAGATCATATTGAGCTCATTCTTGAACCAGGTGAAGTTTTCTCCTGGCAGAATGTGCCTGAATCCTATGCTGTTGGAATCGAACTAGAGTCCAATTATAACATCACCGATCAACTTGAATTTAGAGGAAACGTGTCATTTATTTGGTCAGAAACTACTATTACAGAGCCGGTAGAAGAAACAAGACCGATGTTTGGGCAAGCGCCCTATATAGTGAACGCTATGTTGACTTATGAATTTGAAAAAGTCGGTTTATTTGCCACTGCTTCATACAATGTTCAAGGGCCAAAACTTGCAGTCGTTGCAGGAGCAGGTGAGGCAGCACCAAACATTTTTGAATTACCCAGAAACGTTATTGACCTGAATTTTAAAAAGAATTTTGGAAAGCATTTAGCTGTGGGATTAAGGGTAAGGGACCTTCTGAACAATCCTATTAGAAGATCTTACGATTTCGATGCAGGCTATATTCTTGATTTTGATAATGTACGCTGGGGTACAACCTACCAACTCAATGTTTCTTACACCATTTAATCTCCTTTCGATATGATTCGATCGTTCGGGTTACCAACTAGCATTACCCTAATATTCGTTGTTTTTACTTGCCTTACAGCGATGACCCAAAATGCAATAGAGAATTTGATTGTAGAGACTTACTACATTTCAGACGAAAATGATGCGACTGATGTGGACGGGGGAAATTTGCCTGAAGGAAGCATCACTTATCGCGTTTTTTTGGATTTGGCAGCTGATGTAGAATTGACCCAAATTTTTTCAAACGCCAACCACACTTGGTTTATCGAAAGCACCGAATTAATCTGGAATAACATTGACCGTGGTGAGACCCTTGGAAATCAAATAGGAGATAACCGTCTAGACGAGAATACCGTTGCCCTGGATTCATACATCACTTTCGGCGCCGCATCTGATGCTCATTTCGGACTTCCAAAAGATTTGGATACTGACGGTTCAATAATTGGTGGTGTGAACAACGACGGCGGTAGCGAATCAATAGAAGGAGGCCTTTTGGTGAATACAAATGCTCAAATGGGCCTTGCTCTTACCGAAGCTGACGGACTGCTCTCAGTTGATGAGACTGATATACCCGAAATTAATGCAGGTTTGCTTTCAGAGTTAAATCAAGTTTTTCAAGATGAAGTGAATGCTAACTTTTACGCAACGAATAGCGAAACTCTTCAATTTCCGGAAGGTGTCAGTGGTGTAACGAATGAAAACATTATCCTGATCGCTCATTAGAAAATGAGGTGGTCAGTCCTTACCTTACGTTTCCGCCTCAATGCGGATGCACAGATCCTGACTATCTGGAATTCAACCCAGCTGCTCCCTGTGATGATGGTTCTTGCGAGACCTTAATCGTTTTTGGCTGTTCAGATGTAAATGCCTGTAATTATGATCCGCTTGCCAATTTCAATATTCCTGAATTGTGCTGCTACGGAATAGATGATTGCAACAATCTCGATTGGACATTGATTTGCCCCGCATTGAATGTGGATGAAGGGAGCAATGAAATGGATTTTAGAATTTACCCCAACCCAACGAGGGGGAATATTTGGCTTGAAATTTCTTCACCTCAAACCAGGGAAACCGAAGCTTCTATATACAATCTTCAAGGTCTTATAGTACACCGAGAAAGGTTTACGGTTTATCAAGGAGAACAACGGGTTCAGATCGAGACAGAGACTTTGACTCAAGGTACCTACTTACTGAGAATTGGCGGCGATAACCTCGACTCGAGGGCTATTCTCATCAAGAATTAACACAGTAAACATAGCCTTCTCTTTCGCTTAACTCTGATTGAACAAAAGGATAAAGAAAGGGTAAGAATTTGGGCATTTGGATGGCCTTGTGGTCAGGTATTTTTGGTTTTTATAAAGAAACACATCCCAAAATGAAACGAACTATACTTTGTCTTTCAACTCTTTCTCTTTTAACAGCTTCAATTGCTTTCGGGCAGTACGCACCACCTGACTGTGAAGCGGTAGAAGAAATAATCGTTGAACGATACTACATATCAGACGAAAGCGATGCTACTGATGAAGATGGCGGTCAATTGGCTAACGGATCAACAACATGGAGAGTTTATGTGGATCTGAAGAGTGATTATGTCTTGCAATCTTTATTTGGTTCTGAAGACAATCTTCTCAGCATTGAAACCACAACGGAGTTTTTTAACAATGAAGATCGAGGCGAAGAACTAGGAGATGCTATACCTGCCAACCGTTTGGGCGACAATACTGTAGCGCTTGACTCATACATTACCTTAGGCGCCGCGTCCGATGAGCATTTGGGTGTTCCTAAATCCGCAGATACCGATGGTCAAATCATTGCAGGATCTGAAAACGATGGTGGTAGTGACGGTGTAGAAGGTGGCTTATTAATAAATGACCTACCTGAAATCGGAATTCCACTGACTGAAGCAGATGGACTTGTTGAGGGAACGATTATTTCTGCCGGAACAGGAGAGGCAGCGGCTGTGACAACTATCGGGTTGGATGCATCAACTTTTGCAGACCAGAATAGCAGCGACCCATTTATAGTCGAGAACGGCGCATGGGCCGTGCTGGGAGGTGTAGTTGGGCCAACAGATGAAAACCGAATTTTAATTGCACAAATCACTACCGATGGCGATTTGAGTTTTCAGTTGAATATGAGAATTGGAATCCCTGAAGACTTACAGTGCAATACTTCAAACTGTCACGAAGACATGGATTTTGTGGCCGTCATGACTGAGGAACAGATGGTCGCATCGATTGCAAACGACCGCATTTGCACCCTTGATGGTCTCATTTTTACATCTACTGCTTTTAGTACGGATGACAAAGGGTTTGCCGCTGAAGGCTTCTCACTTTATCCCAACCCAACTCTCGATGCTATAACTGTGGCGCTGAACCCAAACAGAGCAGACCAATCAACCTTCCGAGTTTTTGACATATACGGTAGGGTGATAAAGGCAGGTATCCCTAACCAGTCTTTTAAAGGTATTCTCACATTAGACGTTTCTGATCTTCCCGCAGGGACATACTTGATTGAGATTGAAAATCAAGGAGAAAGAGCTGTCCAAAGATTCGTAAAACAGTAATCGAGGTAGAAGATGCGAAATTTCTTTCTTTCCCTTTTCTGTTTGCTGCTTTGTCAACTTTCCTTTGGGCAAGGTTTGGAGAGAGTCTTCGTGGAGACCTATTATATAGCTGACAGGGAAGATGAAAACGGCGAGAATGCCCGAGGTATAGAAGCGGGAATGGTAACATACCGCATTTGGGTGGATATGAAAGAGGGGTATCGACTGCTTTCCGTTTTCGGTGCACCCGGAAACCCACTCAAAATTAATACGACCACCACATTTTTTAATGATACGATTTTCGGAAAGATTCAAGCTCCCGAAATCGACCCGTCAAAATTAGGGGCGAATGCGCTTTTGATAGATTCGTATATCGCGTTGAGCGGAGCAAATCGTTCTGATATAGCTGTTCTGAAGGTAGATGATTCTGATGGCAGTGTTGTGCAACCAGTCGTGAATCCTGAAGAGCCAAGGCTGATAGACCGCGGAGTCCTCCTGAACAGGAATCCAAATGCAGGCCTACCCTTGCGAGATTCGGATGGATTGATGGATGGTAATGTGCCTGCTCTTGTGGTTTTTGGTCATGATTTCGCAGCTTTTGGAAACTGTCTTCATCAGAATAGCGTGGAGTTTGACAATGGAGCTTGGGCTGTTTTCAAAGGATTGAAAGGTCCTTTCTCCGAATCGAATTATGTACTCGTTGCTCAAGTCACAACTGATGGAGAGCTATCTTATGAGTTGAATCTTCAGCTCGCTTCTCCTCAGGGCGTTACTGAGTACTATGTAGCTCGAAACCCGAAAGAAGATGAGTTTTCTCATCCGAGCTTAGTTAAATCTCCAACTCAACCTTTACTTCTTGAACCATGAAACCATTCTACATCGTTATCATTTTCTTTCTACTTTCTTTTTTGAGTTATTCTCAGGGGCTCGAAGACGTGATAGTCGAAACTTATTACATTTCAGACTCTAATGATGCGTCCGACAATGATGGAGGTACACTCCCTGCAGGAACCACCACTTATCGAATCTATCTTGACTTAGCTCCCAATACAAAAGTGGAGACCGTATATGGTAGTCCAAACCACGAATTAAGAATTGAAACCTCGACTTTATTTTTCAACAATGAAGACCGTGGCGAACTATCCGGAAATTTAATCGGAGACAATAGACTTGATGACAACACCGTGGCTTTGGACTCATGGGTTACCATCGGAGCAGCCTCTGAATCTCATTTTGGTGTTTTGAAAATCGAGGATACCGACGGTTCAATCGTCGGTGGAGTCAATAATGATGGAGGTAGTGCAGGAATCGCTGAAGGTCTTTTAACCAATGACGATCCTTCTGCTGGTATTCCGCTCACGACCGCAGATGGTCTGATCGACGGAACGGTTCCTTCCGTTCAGCTTATTGCTGACAATGTGTCCATATTTGACGTATTCGATAATGTCAATGATGGACCTGTTTTCTCAACGAACAATGGGGCGTGGGCAGTACTCGGAGGCTTTGAAGGCCCTACGGCAGAAAACAGAGTATTGATCGCTCAGATAACTACCAATGGTGAGTTGTCATTTTCATTGAATGTCAGAGTAAACTCTGTTGATGGCAGTGGAGGGCCGATCGATTACGTTTCTGGCGAGGCTGAGGGAGATGAAGTTTTCTTCCCTTTTCTAAATTTCCCATTTGTAGAAATACCTGGCTGCACCAGTCCAAACGCTTGTAATTTTAATCCTTTGGCTACAGCCGATGACGGCTCTTGTTTGGAACCCGAAGAAGATTGTACGGAATGCTCAGGAAACCAACTCGTATTGATAGATGACGATGGCGACGGCGTTTGCAATGCCCAAGAAGTTTTAGGATGTACGGATCCTGAAGCATTAAACTTCAATCCTGATGCCACTGAAGATGATGGCTCCTGTGCCTTTGAAGGGATAGGAGGTTGCACGGATGTAAACGCATGCAATTTTAATCCCGATGCTACAGTAGAAGATGGCTCATGCCTTATTCCTGAAGAAAGCTGTACGGAATGTGACGGAGAAGAACTGGTTTTGATCGATTCAGACGGTGATGGAATTTGCGATGCCAACGAGATAGTGGGATGCGAAAACCCCGATGCCTGCAATTTTAATCCATTGGCTACGGATGATGACGGTTCGTGCATTGTCCCTGAGCCTGATTGCACGCAATGTAACTCTGCCAATGATGGTTTAGACTTGATTGATACAGATGGCGATGGTGTTTGTGATGCGAATGAAATTTCCGGCTGTACAGATGCTTCCGCTTGCAATTTCGATCCTTCTGCTACTGATGAAGATGGGACCTGCTTGATCCCTCAAGAAGATTGCTCGGAATGCGATGGCGAAGAATTGATTCTCATAGACGATGACGGGGATGGAATTTGCAATGCAGAGGAGATTCCGGGTTGTACGAATCCCGAAGCATTGAATTATAATCCTGAAGCGACCGACGATGATGGAACCTGTGAATTTTTAGGTATAAAAGATTTATCTACAACATCAAATCTTATTTCTGTTTACCCGAATCCGGTTCACGATGTTTTGACGATTCAACAGATTTCTCCAAACTTGAATTTAGTCCGGTCGAGACTAAGAATCTTTGATATCATTGGAAACATGGTATATGAAGAAAGTCTGAGTTTAACAGGAGCTGGAGAAAAGCAGATTGTCCAATTTCCGACAATCAGTGAAGGGCTCTACCTGATTGAAATTGCAACAGGTATGGATCGGTATGTGATGCGCATTGTGAAGAATTAAATCAATGTGAAGTGCTCGTTAACATAACATTTAGCAATAGGGGGGTGGTTTAACACCCCTTTTTTATTGAAGAGAAATTGACCCTGAAATGCTTAATCAATTCATCAAGTTGACTTAAGGCAGAACAGGGGTCAAAGTAGGATTTTTGTATCGCTCACAATGAAGTGAGTTTTAATCCAATCATTAAAAATTCATTCTAATGAAAACAAATTTTTCTATCAAAGCATTTGCAGCTGCTGCTCTTGCCTCAGCTGCTCTTAGTACAGTGGATGCTCAGGTTTCTTTGGGTACCGAATGTGGATGTCCTGATCTGTCTAGCCGATCTGCAGTTAATTTATCTACACTCGCCACGGGCGATGAGCTGCAGGGTGTAACCAATCTTACTTGCGACAATGTATATTTCATTGATGATCTTCTTTATGTACCAGATGGTTCTCAACTTTTTATTGAGCCTGGTACAGTACTTCGAGGAGTTTTTGGTGAAGCTGAAGATGCCAATGCACTCGTAGTTGCCATAGGTGGTCAAATTTTTGCCAATGGTAACGCTCATTGTCCAATTATATTTACTGATGAGAATGATCCATTGGATGGAACTTACTCAGTTAACATTCGAGGACAGTGGGGTAGTTTGATCATCTTAGGTGAAGCGCCAAACAACTTACTTCTTGCTGACGGCGACCTTGCCGTTGGAGATGGAGTAGGAACAATTGAGGGGCTTGTACCAGGTGATTCTAGAAACCACTATGGAGGAACTGACGAGAACGACAATTCGGGGGTTCTTCGCTATGTATCTCTTCGCCACGGTGGAACTGACATTGGCGACGGCAACGAAATCAATGGTTTGACATTGGGTTCTGTTGGTAGAGGAACTACTATCGAGCACATCGAGGTTGTCGCTAACGATGACGACGGAGTAGAGTGGTTTGGTGGTACCGTAGACTGCAAGTACCTCACCGTACTCTTTTGTAACGACGACTACTTTGACTGGGATCAAGGATGGACTGGTCGCGGACAGTACTTTTTCGGCGTGATGCTTCCCGAGTTCGGCTCTTTGTCAGCACAAGGTGACGAAGGTTTCGAAATTGATGGTGATGACCAAGATTCAGGTAACTCTCCACTTTCTAACCCAACTATTTATAACGCTACCGTAATCGGACACAATGCCAATAGAGGTGTACTAGCAAAAGAGAACACTCAAGGTGAAATCTCTAACTCAATCTTTGCTAACTTTCCTCAAGGTGTTGATGTGGACAATGACCGTGTTGTCGATGCTTTCAATCAATGGTCTAACGGAGATTTGGTATTCCGGAACAATAGTTTTGCAGGAGTTGCTACAAACTTCACAATTGGCGGAGCTGCCGCAGCAGGAGCTGATTTGGCTGCTTTTAATGCAGACGGAAACCAAGACGACGACGATGTGATTGACTTCTCATTCACAATCGACCCTACTACTAACGCTGTGTCTGATGCATACAATCCAGTTCCAGCTGTTGGTGACGCTTCTACTTCCATCACTGCTCCAAACGACGGCTTCTTTGATCCTGTTCAATTCCGTGGTGCATTCAAGCCAGGTGCTGAGCCTTGGACTGCAGGATGGACTTTGGGTGCTCTTTTGGAGTCTGACAACTCTTTGATTGCTTGTCCTGAAGACATCAACGAAGACGGTACAATCGATGTACTTGACTTCTTGGAGTTGAACTCGGCTTTTGGTACTGACTGCGGAAACTAATTCTCAGTTTAGTAAGTCCGATAACTGAGTTACGCTTATTTCAAAAACAGTCACCGCCCCCTTTCGGCTCCTTGATTTTTGAAATTTCGCAAGCCTTGTTTTTGAACTCACTATTCCAGAGAATTCCCATCGAATGGGAACACAAATAATTAATGAACGGATTTAAAATTCAGGCGTCGCGTTTCGGCGCGATGCCTGAATAAATCCACTAAAAATATAATTCAATGAAAACAAATAAGTTTTTGATGACCCTCTGTGCGGCTGCGGCATGCACATTTGCGGGAGCGCAAGGACTGGAGGATGTGATTGTAGAGAAATACTATGTTGCAAATTCCAGCGATGCTGCAGATCCTGATGCGGGTGATTTAGCTGTAGGCACAGTAACCTACAGAATTTACATTGACATGGCTCCTGACTATAAGTTGGAGACTGTTTTTGGTTCTTCCAATAATCCTCTTTCAATTGAGACGACTACCGAATTCTTCAACAACGAAGATAGAGGTGGATTGACAGGAAATGATCTTGGAGAGAACTTCTTGAACAATGGAACGGTACTCCTTGACTCTTATGTTTCTATGGGTGCGGGAGGTGAAAATCAATGGGCCGTTTTAAAATCTGACGATCCAAACGGTGCAATCAACAATACTGATGGGAAGTTGAAGAACCTTAGCAATGTTGCCGGAATTCCTTTGCGTGTAGCTGATGGTTTGGTTCCCGGAACTCCACCTGAAGTTACTTTTGTTCCAGGAAACAGTATTGTTTCTCAATTGGACGATGTCAATGACGGTCCGACTGTTTTAATTACTGATGGCGCATGGGCGGTACTTGGTGGTACCTCTGGTCCTGATGTGGAGAACAGAGTTCTTGTAGCCCAAATTTCTACCACAGGTGAGTTAAGTTTTGAACTGAACGTACGTTTGGGTTCTCCTGACGGTGGTTCAGAAACGTATGTGGCTGCAAATGCTTCAGGTGATGATATATTATTTGACGCATTATCCTACCCGGATGTAGCTCCTTGTGCTGCTCCCTACCCACAAGTAGCTGGATTAAATAGTCAGATCGTTTCAAACCGGGCGATCCTAACTTGGAACCCTGTTTTGGGTTCTATTGGATGTCAAGTGAATCTTCAATTGGCAGACGGAAGTAATCTCGGAACAGTTACTATTGGAACGTCTGAAGTAAACCAGTTCATTATTAATCCAAGTCAATTATCTCCTGGTACGGACTATCGATGGAGAGTGCGTTGCGGATGCAGTCAGTCTCCGTTGGTAGTAGGCGCATACAGTGACTTTGATTTCTTTAGCACTCCCGGAGGAGCAGTTGTAGAAACTTTTCCAAATCCTACAGCAGGGCCTTCTAACGTAATGTTTACAGTTCCTCAATCGACTGAAGCTACTCTTGAAGTATACGACATGAGTGGACGCAAAGTGGCTCAGATTTTCAATGGCTTCGCAGATGAAGCTGCTGATTACCGTTTCGAATTTGACGGTTCTTCTCTGCCAAACGGCGTATACATCTATCGTTTGAATACGAGTGAAGAAGTTATTACCGAGAAATTTATGATTGCCAGATAAATCGTTTTTTGACATATTGATTTGGCGAGCCAGCCCTCCAATGAGGGCTGGTTTTTTGTTTTTCATCTCATTCGCATTGTCCGAGCGGATTGCATATTTTCGCAACATGAAAATATTGAAACTTTCCGTATTCAGTTTATGCCTGATTCTTTTGGCAAACAGCACTTCTGCTCAGTGTGAGCCCTTTTTTGGTAAGCTGGTGATCAATGAAGTTTTACCCGGAAATGATAATTCGGGTGCCGATGAATTCGGCGAAAATGATGACTGGGTAGAAATCTACAATGCTTCTGATGAAGCCATTAATCTCGAAGGGTTTTTCCTATCCGATAATGATGGAAATGAAACGAAATTCGTTTTCCCGGATTTTGAGTTGTCGGCAAATGAAGTTGTTACAATCTGGTGTGATGATCAACCCGAACAAGGCCCCTTTCACGCTGCTTTTAGATTGTCAGGATCGGGAGAAGAAGTTGGATTGTACGATCCCGATACGCTGACGCTTGATTATGTTCGATTCGGAGCTGTACCCGATGATATTTCAGTAGGAAGATTCCCGAATGGTCAAGGTCCGTTCAGTATTCTAATCCCGACTTTTGATGGATTAAATACCAATAGCGTGCAACCGGGACTGGTCATCAACGAGTATCAGTCTTCCAATGAGTCCACCGCGCAAGATCAATGGGGTGGTTTTGAAGATTGGATAGAGCTTTATAATGCTGGCAATAGTCCCATAGACTTGGAAGGATATTTTTTGAGTGATAGAATTGGAGATCCGACTCAGTTCGTTTTTCCGGATACCACGCTTTTGCCTGATGAATATTTGATTATTTGGTGCGATATGGGATTGATGGAGCCCGGGCTACACACATTCTTTAGGCTTGGCGGTGACGGAGATGATATTTTGCTTTCCAATCCTGATACATTGACAATAGACTATGTGAGTTTCGGAGTCATAACTACTGATGAGTCTGAAGGACGTTACGCCAATGGAACGGGGCCAATTTCTTGTTTTGTTACCCCTACACATGGAGCCAACAACGGGGATCCCTTGAGCACTGAAGATGTTGTTCGTAACAAGTCTTTTAAGGTTTACCCTAATCCTTCTTCAGGTGCTGTTGTAATAGAATCCGAAGAGTTTAAGCCGGGACAATTACAAGTCTTTTCTTCTGTAGGAACAATGGTTTATCAGACTACCCTAAATCAAGATCAGCAACGAATTGATTTGGAAGTTTTACCGTCTGGTTTCTATGTGATGAGGTTCAACAATAGGATTGCCAAAATCGTTATAGAAAGATGATGCAACTTTAAGTCCAAGGAAAGCGTCATGAATGTGCAAGATTTTGAATCCTTAATAAAACCTTTTTGATGAAGTTGAAAGCCGTACTTTTTTTTCTGTTTGTACAGTGTGGTATTTTTCTCAATGCCCAAGTCGTAGTTAATGAGATAAGTGCTGCTAATTTCGGTGGATTTGCTGATAATTACGGTGATTTTGAAGACTGGATAGAGCTTTACAACACTGGCGGCGCTGATGTAGATCTTTCAGGATTTTGGTTAAGTGATGATGAGCTTGAGCCTATGAAATGGGAGATTCCTGCGGGAACGACTATTACTGCGGGCGGCTACTTGTTAATCTATGCATCTGACCGAGACGAGAGCGTTGGAGGAAATCTCCACACCAGTTTTAAAATCACTCAAGCAAGGCAAGAAGGAGCTGTGCTTTCTGACCCTTCCGGCACTATACTCGATTCTTACTTATTAACTATTGCCAATCAGCAAAATCACTCCAGAGGGAGAATTACTGATGGTTCGAATGACTGGGGTATATTTACTACCCCTACACCAGGCGCCGCCAACGCTGGAGCTTTGGGCGAATATGTGCCATTGGAGATTATTACGGCCCCGGGCTATTACACGGGATCTGTTAATGTAGAGATACAATCTGCAGATGCAAATGCTGATATTTACTACACTACTGATGGAACGGTACCTACGGTGGGATCTGCACTTTATACAGGCCCGGTCAATCTAACTCAAACAGCTGTAGTTAAAGCCAGAGCTTTTAACCCGGGAGCCAATGCGCCTGCCGCTTCCATCGTGGTTTAGTAAGTGAGGAGTTCGCGGATTCAAAAGCACGCACTG
>CAZKXG010000080.1:0-4550 GCA_964556465.1 uncultured Cryomorphaceae bacterium
CCGGGAAAAGGAACGGAATTTATCATTAAATTGCCTCAATAATTATGATACACAAAAAATCCCACAACTTGCTTCAACAGCTTGATGAGCCAAACTCCCGACTTGGCCGGTACTTTTCCTCGATATGACTTTTAAGGGAGACATTAAAATAGAATCGGAGCTTGACAAGGCTTATGATACTTTCATGAGAGTGGGTTTAATGGATATGGATTTTGAGCACCTGGATGAGGTGATAAGCGCGGAAATCTTTGGTTTCGGAACCACCATTGATGAAAAAATAAATAGTGCCGAGGAGATTAAAGCATTGCTCAAAAGGCAAATCAAAGAAGGAGAAAACGGTAAATTTAGCTACGAACGACTTCACCACAGGAAGCAGATGTTGGCGGGTGGTCTGGCGGCCGTTATGGTTGATGAGGGAGAGGTTAAAATAGAAATGGCGGAAGGCTTGATTCAATTCCCCCTTCGGGTCTCCACGGTACTTGAGCAAGTAGAAGGAAAGTGGAAAGTCGTCCACTGGCATGGTTCTACACCGGTGATGAGCGAAGACGATACCTGGCACATCAACGATTGGAAAACAAAGAATGAAAAGCTAAAGACGAAAGTGGCTGAAAAAACAGCGGAACTGGCCGCCTCGGTAGAAGAACTCAAGGCCACTCAATCTCAATTGGTGGTGCAAGAGAAGCTGGCCGCATTGGGGCAACTGGCTGCGGGAATAGCCCATGAGATCAAAAACCCGATGAATTTCATCAACAACTTTTCGGAGCTTAACCTCGAGTACGTTGAGGAGATTACCGAAATGGTAGACGAGTTGGAGAAATGCGATTCCACTGAAGAAATCAAGGAAGTCCTCAACGATATGGCGGACAACCTGAAGAAAATACACCAGCACGGCACCCGTGCCGATAGCATCGTGAAATCCATGCTCTTGCATTCGCGTGGCGGCAGCGGCGAGTTGGAGCCCACCGATCTCAACGAACTCATACGTGAATACGTGAACCTAGCCTTTCACGGTATGCGCGCTGGTAAGAACCCGATTAACGTAAAGATCGATTATCACCTGGACGACAGTGTCGGAAGCGTTCCTGTTTACCCCGAAGACTTTAGTCGGGTAGTGCTCAACCTTTGTAAGAACGCCTTCGACGCCATGCGGAGTAAGGTGGAAGATTCGGACACTAGCGACTACTTGCCTGCACTTACCATCACCTCTCGAAAAGAGGGTGACCAAGTAAGAATCATATTTCAAGACAATGGCCCGGGTATACCCGATGCCATTCAAAAGAAACTATTCGAACCGTTCTTCACCACCAAAAAAGGTACGGAAGGAACGGGGCTCGGACTCAGCATTACCCACGACATTATTAAAAATCACAAGGGACAAATATCCATTGAATCTGAGCCTGATACTTACACTCGATTTATCATCGATATACCACTAACCAATAAAACTCAATAACCATGAAGATTTTAATAGTAGACGACGAGAAAGATGTAGAAATGCTCTTTCGGCAAAAGTTTCGAAAGGAAATAAAGAGTGGAGAAGTTGAGATGGTCTTTGCCTTCTCGGGGCAAGAAGCACTTGAAATCCTGGCCAAAGAAAAGCCACCCGAAGTGATGTACGTATTCTCGGATATCAATATGCCGGGCATGACCGGTTTGGAACTCCTCAATGAGGTGAAGTCGCGCTTTCCGGGAATAAATGTCAGCATGATTTCAGCCTACGGCGATGCTGACAATTACAACAAGGCCAAGGAGTCAGGCGCCAAAGAATTTTTTACCAAACCCATCGATTTCAACTCGTTGAAGCAAGAGATCGTTGGAATGATCAAATAAGCAGAAAGCTATGACCAAAATACTTGTGGTAGACGACGAGGAGGATTTGAAAGTATTGATCAAGCAGCGCTTTCGTAAAAAAGTCCGAGCAAACGAATACGATTTTATATTCGCCGAAAACGGTCGGCATGCCTTGGAGCAAATAGCTGCCAATCCGGATATCGACCTTGTGCTGAGCGATATCAACATGCCCGAAATGGACGGATTGACATTGCTCACCAAACTCGGAGAACAAAATTCTCTACTCAAATCGGTCATCGTATCAGCCTACGGCGATATGGAAAACATCCGCACCGCGATGAACCGTGGCGCTTTTGATTTCATCACCAAGCCCATCGACTTTAAAGACCTGGAAATCACCATCGAGAAAACCATCGTTCAGGTAGCTGCCCTCAAAAAAACCTTGCAAGCGGTCAAAGAGAACAACATTCTGCGGATGTACGTCGACGAAACCGTACTCAACTTTATGGGGGGAAAAGAAGCAGAGACTGCGCTTTTTGAAAACGAAACCATTGAAGGCACCGCAGCCTTTATTGACATTTGCGGGTTCACTGCCATTAGCGAAACCGAGCCTGCCGACAAGGTGGTAAAGATGCTGAACGCTTACTTTGATATCATCGTGCATGAAATCATTAAAGAAGAAGGAACAGTAGATAAATTTCTCGGCGATGCGGTGATGGCAACTTTTCGAGGAGAGTATCATATAGACAGAGCGATAGACGCCTGCCTGGCGATTCGCACTGCGATTGAAAACGCCGATATCGGCATTGGCGAAGACAGCTTCAAACCCGATGTGTCCATCGGCATCAACAGTGGTGAGATGGTTTGGGGAAACATAGGATCGGCCGCATTACGAAGACTGGACTACACCGTAATTGGCGATGCCGTAAATGTCGCGGCACGACTGCAAGCTGCTGCCGACAAAGGTCAGATCATTATTTCTGAATCGAACTACCAAAAAGTAAAGGATTCTTTTGAGTGCAAGGAGGTCGGTGAGATCACTATGAAAAACAAAAAGGATTCTGTGAAGGTATATGAGGTGGTGAAATAGGCCCCATGCCTCTATTTAATTATACAATCAGTAAGCCGAACTCTCTCAGTTCTTGCATTGGTTTAGAATACCAAAACAGTTCGAAGTTCTCGAAGCGCGTTTCGTAATCTTCCTTAATCTGACCGAATGTCAATAGCTTTTCCTGAGTTGGCGAAAGCCGGGGTAAAGTAGCCATCAACCAGACTCCTTTTTCTTTCTCAAATTTAACTTGAAAGGATTCCCGCTTATCGTGAAATGTTAAGTGGAGGCTTTCCAAAGTCCTGCCTTTTTTAGTTTTGGATTGAGCTTCCGCGAGAGGAACTCCACCCAGCCATACCACTTTGGCAGTGGGCTGAATGCTTAAATAGGTTTCCGATTCTAAGCAGTTGAGAATAAAATCGCTTTTGATCGTGGTATACGGGGTATTAAAATCAAACCATTCCTGAAGTGGCAATTCAAACCCGAGACCGTGCATAAAGTTGAAGAGCGATTTCTTTAATCCATAGCTGAATTGATTGTGATCAATACCCGTTTGATCTACAAAGTCCACATCGTTATTGGCAAATGTGATCTCCTTGTAAATGGGTTCGATTCCATAATCTGAGGGCTTTAATCCAACAGGGCTATGCGCTGTGAGCGCAAACTGATGCCAGAATCCCGATTGTAATACTCCCTCTTCAAAAAGCTGACGTACCATTTCCAAGCTATCTACCGTTTCCTGAACGGTTTGTGTGGGGTAGCCGTACATCAAGTAGGAGTGAACCATGATATTGGCTTGCGTGAAGTTGCGCGTCACACGGGCCACTTGCTCTACCGTCACACCTTTGTCTATCAAAGCCAAGAGGCGATCAGAAGCTACTTCCAGTCCTCCTGAAATGGCGATACAGCCCGAAGCCTTCAACAGGTAGCAAAGGTCTTGGGTGAAGTTTTTCTCGAATCGGATATTCGTCCACCAGGTCAAGGAGAGCTTTCGCCTGATGATCTCCAAAGCCAATGCCTTCATCAATGCGGGAGGTGCGGCCTCGTCCACAAAGTGAAAACCCGTCTCGCCGGTTTGCGCGATTAATTCTTCCATCCGATCTACTAAGAGCTTGGCAGCAACAGGCTCGTAAAGTTTGATGTAATCCAGCGAGATATCGCAAAATGTGCACTTTCCCCAGTAGCAACCATGGGCCATGGTCAGCTTATTCCACCGTCCATCGCTCCATAGGCTATGCATAGGGTTGGCAATCTCAATCACAGAGATGTACCCGTCGAGCTTCAAGTCCGAGTAATCGGGTGTGCCCAGTTCGCTCTGCTTGTAGTCCCGCTTAGCAGTATTGTTTTTATAGACAACCTTTTCGTTTTCCAGAAGAAAGGTGCGCTTGTATTCCGCTCCCGCAACGTCATTGGCGATTGTGCGCTCGGCCAATAATTCGATGGGTAATTCGCCATCATCTAAAGTGATGTAATCAAAAAAGGAGAAGACACGAGCATCTTTCAGCGAGCGCAATTCGGTATTGGGAAACCCGCCACCCATGGCTATTTTCATACTCGGGTAATTGGTCTTGATGAATTGAGCACAACGGAAGGCACTATAAAGGTTTCCCGGGAAGGGAACCGAGAAGCAGACTAACTTGGGTTTGATGGTTTGGAGCTGCTCATTGAGAATGGTCAGGGTGATTCCGTCGATATGAGTTGGCTCTTTTTG
>CAZKXG010000080.1:4560-14262 GCA_964556465.1 uncultured Cryomorphaceae bacterium
GAAGGGTATTGTACAGTTCGTCAAAGGAATTGGCACTTCGGCCCAGGCGCTCAGCGTATCGGCTAAAGCCAAAATTGGGGTCCACACATTCCACGATAAAGTCCGACAAATCTTCGAGGAATAAAGTAGCCAAGTGCTTGGCCTTGTCCTGAAGTCCCATTCTGCCAAAAGCCCAATCCATATCGTCGAGCTCCTCAAAGCGGGAAGCCTCGGGCAAGAAATTGTCCGTACAGATTTGGCGTGCGAAGGTTTGGTTCTTTCCTTGAAGAAAGGCGACAACTTCGTCGATGATCATTAGGTAATCGGCTCTAAGGCTATAGATTCGCCTTGCATTCTCCGAGTTAATGCGGTTATGCTTGTTCGCTTCGTCGAAAAGGAATTCGAAGCTTTTTTTAGAAAACAGCTCAAGAATGACCTCAATGCCGAGATCCATTTGATATGCACCGATACCTTTCGTATTCAGAAAACCCTTGAGATAGGCCGTAGCAGGGTAGGGCGTATTCAATTGCGTAAACGGTGGCGTGATGAGCAGAAGGTCTTTCAAAAAGCGGCTTTAGACGGTCATGTGTGCAAAGATAGATGGAAAAGTGACCGACAAATCTAAAGACAAAACAAGTTCATAAGCTGTGTGCTTCAGTGTGCCCTTCTTTTATCCTTAAGCGAACGATTATATTTGGGTAAGAACCACCGACTGTTTAAATTCATCATGGAATCGACTCTCTTACTGAAATTTAGAATTCCTTAATTATAAATAAGAAATTTCTGCCCTGTGCATGTTTGTACTCTGTTCTCGATCCTAACTCACCCTCATGATATTTAGTTGAAAATGTATTACGGATTATCAGAGAAATTCTCTTAGATGTTTTATTCCATTACAATTCCTCAGGCTACGGATCATTTTATGTTTTCAATTAAAGCCCGAATTCCTTTTGTCTAAATTTGGGCAATCTATATACGTACACTGATGACTCGAACTCTTTTTCTTTTTATAGCTATTGCGCTAATTGCATGTGAACCGTCTCCAAAGAAGTCCGGTGACTTGGGAGTAGTAAATTTAGAGGTAGATGGGGCTCCTGAAGCAGTCGATGCCTTTAATCGCGGGCTTCTTCTGCTGCATAGTTTTGAATACGAAGATGCCCGCGAATCATTTCGAGAAGCACTCGCCATTGATTCCACAATGGCTATGGCCTATTGGGGCGAAGCAATGACCTTTAATCATCCTATCTGGCATCGGCAAAAGCCCGACAGTGCGCGCGATGTTTTAAATCGTTACGCAATGGCAGGTGCTGAGCCTGATTCAGATTTAGAAGCTGATTTTTTAGAATCTCTGGAAGTTCTTTATGAGGAGGAGTTTGAGAAGGATGAACGAGACGACAAGTATTTGGAATTTTACACGAAGATGGCCGAGCGCTATCCGAAAAACCACGAGGTACAGTCTTTTTACGCACTTGCCCTTTTGGGATCGGTAGAAGATGGACGCGATGTGGAGGTTTATGGTGAAGCGGGTCGAATTGCTGCGCAAATCGTAAATGAAAATCCACAACATCCTGGCGCCTTGCATTACCTCATTCATGCCTACGACGACCCTGGGCACGCCACACTAGCTATGGAGGCGGCTCAAACATATGCTCAGGTGGCGCCATCGGCTAGTCACGCGCTGCATATGCCTTCGCATATTTTTGTAGCTAAACGAATGTGGGATGCTGTCATTGCTTCTAATGTCGACTCGTACCAAGCTAGCGTTGACAGGATGGTGGCAAAAGACTTGGACGATGATGCACGAGGATACCATGCGTACCACTGGCTCGAATACGGTTATCTCCAAAAAGGCGAATTTGAAAAGGCTGCAGTCTTGCTCGATAGCATGAATATCCATATTGAAGCTACACCTTCAAAAAGAGGACGCGCACACTTGATCTATTTACAAGGGACCTATTTAGCAGAGACAGGCGATTGGGATAGTCCCTACGCTCAAATTGATATCGACGCATCCGACCTGAGCATTACCGTCAAAGCGAAGCAGTACTTTGTGGAGGCGATGAAGTCATATTCGAGTGGAGATGCTGACTCATTAGGGGTTACACAAGAGTTGCTGGAGGCATTGATTCGCAGGGAATCTCTATTTGCTGACACATTGGATTTCAAACTTTGTATTCCCAGCGATTTAAGTACAGCACGACCCAGCGATATCGTAGCTGCTAAAGCGATATTATATCAAGTCTACGCACTGGGGTATATGCTTTCGGGTGATGATGAATTGGCAGAAGAATTTCTGGTGAAATCTACGGAATTAGAAGATTCAGGCGATTACAGCTACGGACCTCCGGTTATTCAAAAACCAACACATGAGCTTTATGCCGATTGGCTATTGTCACAAGAACGATACGAAGAAGCCTTGGCTGAATACGAAAAGGTACTGGATCGAGCGCCCGGGAGGAGGTTAGCCACAATTGGGGTTGAAGCAGCGAGATCGGGATTGTCGCCTACTTCGTAACATGCGGATTTCACCGGGAGCGGTCTATACTGCCTTTTTAAAAAAGGCTCTACTCAAACTGAAACTGATAAGATCGAACAATAGAAGAGATCAAATGGCGTGAGATACCACTGTCAATTAAATTGTGGTACTTATTCTATTTCGCATCGTTGAGTGTAAAGGGTAGTATTAAAGTGATTTTTTATTAGAGTATTCAAAAGAAATTATTGCTCATAAAATTTCAGTTTTTGAGTTAGGAAGAATTGCAATCGATGTAAATTTTCTTGCTCTGGTCGAGAAATGTACATATAGCCGAGCTGTAAATTGGTGTTATCAGAGAGTTGGTATCCCACATACCATAGGCTCTATTTTGAGATACATCAAACTGTGGCAGTGTATTGAGCATAAATTCATTTCTCAGAGTTGTAAACCAAACACCTTTGGTAATCATGTCACTAGATATAGGAATGCCGAGCTGTAACCGATATCTCGTTCGTTGATTTCCACTTTCATCTAAGAAGCGAAATTCATATCTATATCTGTGTTGTAATGCAATTCGATATAGCTTTTGAAATAACATTCCTTGAAGTGCCGTTCTGTATTCTTTGGTGTTTATCTTATCATTACTCATTTCTGAAAACGACCAAGAGTCATGATACTCTTGACTAAACCCAACTTGTAAATTATTGGTGATATTATAATTAAAAAAAGCCCTGATTAAAAAAGTTTGAATATTGTCAACCGGCTCCCACGTTCTAATTTGAGTTTCCGCAAACAATTCAATCTTAGGCGAAATGTTAAAAAAGCCATTATAAACATACCACGAACCCAATTCCTCCTCTTCTTGGGCTACTCCTTTAGTGGAGAAGAAGAGAAAATGGCCGTTACGATATAAAATCTTAAAAGTGGTCTACTTATTTTCATTTACCAAAACTTGAATATAATTTTTTCTGTCCTTTGTGCAGAAATTTTCAAATTTTGTGGTCTTTTACTTTGTAAACTATGTCACTTTTAATCCACTTTCTTTGCTGTTAGTTAGAGGGCTTTTTTGCACTTATTGAAATACTTGCAATAGAATTTGCTATTTCTTTAATGTCTTTTTCGGTTAGGTTGTTTTCCTTAACAATTTTTTCTGCTATCGGGTCATTTAGCATCAACTCAATTGGGAAAGGTACTTCTTTGTCAATGCTTATTTCAGTGAACCCCACCTTTCTAATTGCGGTTATGTAGTCTTCTTTTCTCACCGCTCCAGCCAAACAGGCGATATGCCCTTCAACCGATTTTTTTACATAATGGGGTAAGTCATTGAGCAAGATAATATCAGAAATCATCATTCTGCCATTTGTTTTTGCTACACGAAAGGCTTCTTTAAAAACTAGTTCCTTTTGGTTGGATAAATTAATTACACAGTTTGAAATGATGAGATCAATGCTATTGCTCTCAACGGGCAAGTCTTCAATTTGACCAATTTTGAACTCTACATTTTTGTAATTTCCTTTCTCTGCATTCTTTTTTGCCTGTGCAACCATTTCAGGTGTAATATCTACGCCAATTACTTTTCCTGCTTCGCCTGTTTCTCTCGAAGCCAAAAAACAGTCAAAGCCAGCACCCGAACCTAGGTCTAAAATTGTTTCACCCTTTTTTATAGAAGCTAAAGCAGTGGGGTTTCCACAACCAATTCCCAGATTAGCATCTTCAGGCGCATTTTTAAGCTCTTCTTCGCTGTATCCAATTTTCTTTCCGATATCCGTTGCTATTTCTTTGGTATCACAACATTGAAAGAAGCTAGGCAGAAAAGACTTTTTAGTGGTGCGCCTTACAATGGCAGCATAACCAATTTTTACATTTTCTTGAATTTGACTACTGTCCATTTTGCATAATTTTAATTGTTATTAATAATGCAAAGTTGAGCCAGCTTTAATGTGTTTGAAAGGACAAATGTCCTGAAGTGGTTATTTGGAAATCTCTTGGCGAATTCTGGATAATGTTCTTCTTGTAACTCCTAAATAGGAAGCAATATCTTCAATGCTCGCTTTCTGTAAAACATTTGGTTGTTCTTTTAGCAGTCGCAAGTACTTCTCTTTAGCGGTCTCGTTATTTAATATGGATGCGTACTGCTCCATAACAATGTATTCTCTTTCCGCAACTGCCCTGCCTATTATTTGCCAAACACTTCTTGTTGCGTAGAGCTTTTGTAAATTATCATAGTCAATAACCAATAACTGTGTGTCTTCAAGAGCTTGTATGATAAGGTTAGAAGGTTGTTGAAGCACAAAACTTTTGTAGGAGGTCATTAAATGGTTTTCGGTACAAAAACAAGAAGTTGTTTCTTCTGCTTTGGCGTTAATGTAGTACGTTCTTAACGTTCCATTGACGACAAAACCGAGGTGCTTGCAAACTTTGTCTTGTTTTACAAAAAAGTCGCCTTTCTTTAAATTCAGTTCTGTAAATAAGGAAATAGATTCAGCAAATTCCGAGTCTGTTATAGGGGCAATGTTTTTTAAAAAATGTTTGAACTTATCCATAACGTACATTTTTAATCTTTTGCTTTGCGACTATGTCCCTTTAACGCACCCCTAATTGGCGCTACGTTCTGCGTATGGTGCGCGTTGCGCATATTCAGCTCATGGCCTTACCTAAACTTGAGTTATAAAGAAAAGCCTCAGTTCCATTGTAGATGCTACACACAAGTATAAGCAATCTCGGTCTGTAAGCGTCTTAGCTTATGAGCAAATGATCCCCGGTTAGCCGTAGAATTGGATTCGACGGCTTTCCATCGTTTTATTTCAGCTACCTCAGTTTCTTTGGGGCACTTCTTCCATGAATGCAGCAGGTAGGATCAACCTTTTCTCAGATTCCCTTTTGTTCTGTGGTCACCACGCATGGTTGGCTTTAACGCTCAACTCGTCGAAGCGAATGCTGGTTCCGTGCAAAAAGAAACCCTTCCGCGATGGGAAGGGCTCTTTGAGGTTTGGTTGCAAAAAGAACAGTCTTGTTATTTTGCTGTGGTCAATAGCCGCGTTATGTCCTTTTTCTCGTAAACATATACGTGCTTTCCATCGGTGGTAAGGGAATTTCCAGCCCCTTTCTTGGCATTGAAAGCCCAGTATTTGCACTTGTCGGTGATGTCAAAAGCAGCAATATCATTCTTGGGTGTTTCCAGAATCAGAATGTTTTCGTGGAAGTCAACCACTGAAGCTCTTTTGTATTTATTGGCGGCGACTAAACTTCCATCAGAAGAGTTAAAAGTTGACACTCCTTTTTCTCCAACTACCACAATCATTTCCTCATAGGGCAAGATTACCACGGCATTTCCTACTCCGCCATTTTTTACTTCAACCTGGTAGTTTACATCTCCTCCATGAATCTTTAAGCTGTACAGTTCCTTACCTGAGCATACCACGAGGTTTTCGCCATAGACGAGCATGTTGGTAATACCCTTCTTGAATTTTTCAGAATCCCAGATAAGTCTTCCGTCTTCATCGCTGTATGCATGAACACCGCATGGTTTTATGTTTTGGTCGTATACTTTCTTGCTGTAAGTAATGTTTCCATCGGCATCTTTCTCTTTAAACACCCCCTGAATTTCTACAACACCACCTATTTGAAGGAGGAGTTTCCCATCTTCCAGATACATGTTTGGAACCACTTTTGCGCCACCGCCTATCTCTTGCGATTGCCAAACCAAACGGCCTGTGCTTCTTTCGTATTTGTTGATGTGCTGACCTTTCTTACCTTCCATATCCAACACGTACACAAACTCATCTGTGATGATAGGGTCGGGAAGTGCACCGTAAACGCCAAAGGAAGTGGCATTGCCGGGTGCTTTAACGGGAATTTGGTAATCAAAAGCAGCACTCCACTTTTCGGCTCCCGTTTTGTAGTCATACACCTGCAGTCCGCCAAGGTGAAGAATTACATTTCCATCTATCACATCAATGCCGTATAGCCATTCACCTGTTACCACTTTTTTACTTGCTCTGCCGATGTATGTGTTCTCCCAAACGAGCTCCCCTGTTTTCATGTTGATCTTGGCAATTTGATTTTTAAACCCTGAAAACATTGCTATCAATCCCGATGGAATAAAGTTTACGGTGGTGAGGAATCCGTCTTCGTAGTAATACTTACCAACCTTCCCCTTGAATTTGGCGGTGCTCCAGAGTTCTTCTCCAGTGTCGGCGTTTACGAAAAGGTTCACATCTTTAAACGTAAACAGAAAGCCATTTTCCTCCTCAATGAAGGAAATCATCTCTTCTTGCTTCAGCTTGTATCGATCAGATTCCCAAAGTAAGTTACCGGTTACCATGTCAATAACGGCTACCTGCTCTTTTCCCATTTTTAGATCGAGGAGAAAGATTTTTTTCGCCTCCCAAACGGGAATGATCCCGTCTACTTTTTTAAGTCGTTGAGAGATGTCTGTAAAGTCTTTTGTCCACACCACCTTACCGGTTTCATTTTCGTAAACGGAGATATCCTTATTCGAGGCAGTATATCCGTAGCCAACCCAGCCGCCGTTGTCGCAGCCAAAGAAGTCTATCTGGTGGTCGAGTCGGGTTGACCACATCTCGGGCATATCGTCTTGCGCACTGATTGACAACGCGAAAAACAGGCCTGTAATAAAAATTGATATTGCTTTCATTTTAGTTGATTTTAATGGTTATGGAATATTAAAGGTGTATTGAAAATTATAGAGGTTTCCTTTGGGTATTTTAAAGTCAAACTTGTGGTGCCTTACCAAATCATTTAGCGTGTTTTGTCCGTGAATAGAGGCGTCTTCTGACCGCTCCAAAGAGCGCATATGCGTTATTTTCCCCTTGTCACCCACGGTTATTTGATAGGTGTAGCTCCCGTGTATTTCTTCTTTTTCCATGCCTTTCAGGAATTTTTCATCCTGCACGAGATGGTCGAGGTTTTCGGTAGCGAGTTTTACAAATTGTTCACTCGTTTCTACAAAGGGGCGTTGCGCCGAGAGCTCTGCAGCCGAGAGTAGAATTGCGAATACAAATAGTATTTTGAGGTTAGTTTTCATAAGGTATTTCCCATTTAAAGATTAGAGATCCGTTGGTTATCAGTAGGTGGTTATCGTTTGCAGAAAATGCGATTCCTACGCGTCCGTCATCGGCGGGGAATTGTCCTTTGGTATGGCTGCCGAACATCCGCTTGGCCAATTCAAAGCGAGCTATTATGCTTGCGTCATCGTACCTGCACACCCATACTTCAGGGAAGCGACTTTTGTTGATAGTAACCAGCGCGAAATACTCTTGGCTATTGCTGAACTCGAAGTCGGGTTCGTAGACAGAATTGGAAACAAAGCCGCGGGGTAAGGTTTCTCCGTTTTCGGCATCGATTACCGAGATGTACTTGGTGCCCGTCATCCCCGTTTTTGCGACCACTTTGGTATGCGGTACCGAGTAGCAGAGTAGGGTAGACCCTTCCGGCGAAAACTCCAGCGCGTAGGGAATGTCAAACATTTCATCGACAGTGTATAGCCTGGTGTAGTTTTCCGTTTCGTAGACAGAAATGCACTGGCGGTATTTTTTGAAAATTTTGTAATTGTCTTTTTGCTTCTTCTTGGTGATGTAAGAATTGAGGTATTCATCTTCTACGTGGTGTGAAATGGCCACCTTGGAACCATCAGGAGAAAAGGCCATGCAATTCGTCGCGTCAGGAGTAGGGAGGAGTACTTTCTTTCCTTTGCCCGAAAGGCTATAGCTATACAGGTTGTCACCTTCAAGCACGATCAACTCCTCATTATTTGGGTGAAAGTCGGCATCGTGTCCTGCATCGATGGTCAGCACCTCTTTTCCCGTGGCAGCTTCTACCACTTCAAACTTTACCTCCCGGTCTTTATTCGGAGAGTAATCCAAGTATTTGAGCTGCTGAAGCAATATGTACCTTCCATCGCTCGAAAGGTTGACCCGAGAACCCCCGTACCAATTGCCTACATCGTAGGTCGACTTGATATTCAAGTCTTGATCGACAACGTAAAGCGGAAAACTCTGGGTGGCTGAAATGATGTAGTCCTCCGTTCCCGGAATGATGTCTATGTCGGAATGCAGAAATTTATAAGGGGCTGGCGAGACATCTATTTTTTCAAAGACCATATTCGTGCTTTGCCCCAATATTTGCAGTGAACAAAAGAGTGCCGAAAGAATAGTTATACTTTTTGCCTTCATCAGTCTATGAGTTTCATTTTTAGTGCATGCCGAATCATACCGGCTACATTTTTCACTTGAAGTTTGGTTCTGATGCTTTTTCTATGACTGGCTACCGTTCCCTCATCTATGTTTAATAGAAGAGCAATTTTTTTGCTGGTAAAGCCCTTGGCAATGAGTGCCAGGATTTCCTTTTCTCTTCCTGAAAGCGGATGTGTGTGGAATGATGAATCGGCTGTCATATTCAATTGATTAGAACAGGACAAAGATTCCTAAAGCACGTTGGGTAATAAATAGGGAGAAAGCCCTAATCGGCTAGGGTAAATACCCTAATTCTTACACGAGACCGTTAGAGGCGGCCAGTTTTATAAGAGCTGCTGAATTGTGAACCTGCAGTTTTTTCATGAGGTTCGTTCGGTGGGAATCGACCGTGCGGTGGGAGATGAATAGCTCTTCTCCAATTTCTTTGTTGGACATTCCTTGAGCGATGAGTTTAAGTATTTCCCGCTCTCGTTCGCTGAGTTTTGAAAAGAGAAGGGCGTCCGTTCCTACTGAAAAATTACCTGGAGTAACATTCTCTCCTGTAATGACCGCACGCGCCGCATCGCCACTGAAGTAGGTTTTTCCTTCGGCCACGCGTTTCAACGCGGTTTCAAATTCAGAGCGGTCTGAATTCTTCAAGAGAAAACCACTGGCACCGATTTCCATCATGCGCTTGATGAGAGACGGGTCACCGTGCATGGTGAGTATGATAACCTTTGTTTCCGGACTCCGCTTTTTTAGTTCGATGGTCGCTTCCAAGCCATTCATTACGGGCATGTCTACATCCATGAGTACTATGTCGGGCTTCAGCATTTCAGTGAATTCCAGCGCTTCTTTTCCGTTTTCGGCTCCTCCTATTACCTCAAAGCCGCCCAGACTGCTCACGAGCTCGCTTATTCCGCTTTGCACCAAGGTATGGTCATCAACAATCAATATGCGCATCAGGAGAGGGGAGTTTTAATGGTGGTTTCGGTTCCGCCTTCTTCGGGAAAATCAAAGCTAAGAGAGGCATTGATTTGCTGTAGGCGCGAT
>CAZKXG010000081.1:0-4838 GCA_964556465.1 uncultured Cryomorphaceae bacterium
TGTTATAGAGCTTTTTCGAAAAAGAGAAAAGTCTTTTTGGCTCGCAGCTGTCGGTTCAGGAGTCCTTTTTCTTGGAGTATATTTTCTTGCTACTTGGTGGCTCACCGGATCATTTTCCAGTCGATTTACAGCAATCGCAGGAAATGCTTACGTGAACGCTTGCAGCTATGCTGAGCTCCCGTCGAAATTTTTATTCGACAGGGTAACCAAAGGGTTTTGGGAAATGGGAATTAAATATGGCCTGTTTCCCGGAATGATTTTTTTAGTTGCTGGTTTGATTGGCAAAAACTTCAAACTGATTGGTGAAAACTACTCCCTTTTGCAGTATTCATTGTTGACGGGGTCGATCTTTTTGCTTTCGGCAAACTTCATGACGATTTCTCCCACTTACTACAACCCAATGTGCTTGGATGTGCGCCACTATCTTTTCCTGACGCCAATACTCGCTCTGCCTTCGGCCATTGTTTTCAGCAAATACATCTCTGAGGGTCGCTACATTGTTGCGCTTCCCGTATTATCAGTAGCGCTCACATTACTAGCTTACCAAATTGATTATAAAGAATTTGAAAAGCTATGGCTTCCGCTCGCAGGAGTAATTATTCTTGGATTCGTTCCCCTCATTCGCCGAAAGGCCAGCTTTCTATTTCCACTGCTAACCTTTGTCGTTATGCTCATTCTCCCTTGGGAAATGTTCTCCTTCTCGGAGCAGCTGAAGTACCGCGAACAAAGAGAATGGACGCTCAGTCAATTGGAAAAAATTGAAAGCGGATCGACCATTTATACCAGCCCTGTACAAGAGCGACTTACGCGGTTTTACCTTGGCTTTGATTCATCGGAAATCAAAATACGACGTTATTCAGATTTGGAAAATGCCACCGATACTTCAGATCAGAATTACCTCCTTTTCAACCCATATACCTTGCAACTTTCGGGATTGAACAAGGATCAATTGCCCTATACTGCACTCTACGCTACCGAAACTAGTCGGCTTGTTGAGCGTGATGAAAAAACAGGTATGGAACTCTACAAAATTAATGAAGTGATATCACCGAGAAGTCAAGGAACTTCAATTGTTTCTTTCCATGAAGACTTTGAGAGTATTGCTTCGTCAGAATTTGAATTCAACGAAGCAAATTATCAAGAGAGAGCACGAAGATCGGCCTACAAGCTCGAAGAGTATTCCGGCACCCTGAGAATGCCTTTTGATTCCATTTCTGCTTTAGCTAAAAATCAAGCTTTCGTGTTAATTGATTTGGATACGTATGCTGAAGATGAATCGACTGTCCGAATTGTGGTTTCCATTGAGAAAGACGGCAAAGTGCTTTTCCGAGACGACAAATACCCGATTCGTAAGGGATTCATTTTCGGAGCATGGAATCCGGTGAAAGCGGACGTAAGACTACCCCTAATAAAAGAGAAGGGCTGCGAACTACTTGTCTATATATGGAATCCGGAAGGTGATACTGTCAATATCGACAACCTGCACCTTTCTATAATCTCCATGTAGGTTAGTATAAAAAAAGCCACCCTTGAAGAGGTGGCTTTAAAGCTGTGTAACAAATTTTACAGGCTTATTTTGATTCCTGCATTGATAACGAAGGAATTGTGTTTCGTGTCACTAAATGAGTCAAGCGCTTCATCCACATCATGAACATCAGTAAGACCTATTTCGTACCCCAGGTCAACGAATAAAAAGGCAATATCGATACCTGCACCCACACGTGCAGCCCAAGCCATGCTCTTCCAGTCTACTTGATCGTCTACAAAGCTTTCTGAATACTCGGTTTTGGTGTGAAAAGTCATAGCTGGCCCGGCAAAAACGCGAAGATTTAAAAGGTTTTCAGTTTCCGGATCAATAAATCTATAGCCCACCAATAAAGGAATCTCAACACCAGCAATGGTTTGATCGATCGTCACATCTCCTGCATCATCTACATACTCAACAACTTGCTGCCCATAGGTGATACCTGGATAAAAATGGAATTTCCCACCTATAAGCACATGACCGCCAAATTGATAGCCTGCCTTAGCAGAAGTGGTTACACCATCAGGCTCTTCTTGTACATTCCCAAAATTCAAGCCTACGAGCGGCCTGATCTCAAACTGAGCCATAGCATCGGCTCCAATCAACAGTACGGCAAGAGCCGCAAAAATCAACTTTTTCATAAGGGTATTTATTGGTTTAGGTGAACAATGTACTTTTTTTTTTAAAAAGATTGTTGTTCACCTGCATCAACGGCTTGGCGCAAAATATGAGCTGATTTTAACAAAAGTCTTAATTCATTCTCATCGATATTCATTCTCAACACTTTATCTATTCCGCCATCGGATACAATAACCGGTAGCGAAAGTGCAATACCTTCAAATCGACTTTTCTCTTCTTGAACCATACTCAGGGTAATCACTCTTCTCTCTCCTCTCAGAATCCACTTGAGCAATGTGGCTGTTACCAAACCTATGGCGTGATTTGTTGCCCCCTTTCGTTTGATGATTTCTTGTGCAGCCGATCTCACTTCATCTTCAATCTCTTTTTCGTATTCCGGCTTCCACCCATCCCATTCTCGAATTTCGACACCACCAATCGTGGCTTTGGACCAAAGCACCACCGACGAATCGCCGTGCTCACCTACCACTTGAGCATGAATGGCTTTAGGTTCGAGGTTGAGCTTATTCCCAATGATCTCTCTCAAGCGAGCTGAATCGAGGAAGGTCCCCGTTCCAATAACTCTGTATTTTGGCAGTCCCGTGAACTTTTGGTAGAAATAAGTCAAAACATCTACCGGGTTGGCTACGATAATCAAAATGCCGTCAAATCCTTTCAGTTCTTCCGAAATACTCTTGGCGATTTTCAAATTTTCGCCGAGAAGCTCCAGCCGAGATTGGCCTTCATTCCCACCTTTCCCTGCCGTAATGACAATGGCGTCGCAATCCTTCATCTCGGCAATGCTCGCTGCGCGAATATCTGCCGAAGGAAAAAAAGAAGTACCGTGGTTCAAGTCCATGGCTTCCCCTTCAGCTATTTCTTGTCTGATATCGTTAAGCAAAAGCTGTCGGCAAACGCCCTTATGCAAAAGCGAGATGGCGACACTTGAGCCCACCCAGCCCATTCCGATAATTCCGATGGAGTTTTTCATTCACTTTATCTTAAACCAATTAATCAATAGGAAGGTACAAAGAAAACAGGCCTGATCGCTTACTTTCTAGATCGATTATTCTACTTGAAAAAGGAGAGACAAAACTATGTTGATTGCATCGGTAACCCTACCTTTATGTACAACCTACAACATGAAATACTTCTTTCTCGCACTGATCCCACTTCTGGTTTCCTGCTCGGAAAAAAAGGAAGGAATAAAACCAACATACGGAGTTTTGACTGAGTCTGTCTATGCCTCGGTTATTGTTCAACCACAAGGTTTGTACAACGTCTACCCCACTGTCGCTGGCATTCTAGATTCACTCCTGGTAGAAGAAGGTGATCTCGTCAATCAAGGCCAAACGATCGCTCTGATCGTTTCTCAAAGTCCAAAAATTGCCAGCGAAAATGCGCGCCTCAATATGGAGCTGGCAGAATCGAAGTATCAAGGCAGCGCGACCCTGCTCGGTACGATTGAGCAGGAAATTTCTTTAGCGAAAGCTCAACTCAGTTTAGATTCTGTCAACTTCGTTCGGCAGCAAAATCTCTGGAATCAAAATATCGGCTCGCAGTCCGAATTTGAAAACCGAAAGCTCAAATACGAGCAGAGTCAAAATAACCTGGACTTATTAAATCAGCGATACGAGCAAACGCAAGTTGAATTGAAAAATACCTACCGCAGGTCTAAAAATGCTTTGGATCAAGCCAATAACAACCTTCAGGATTATTCGATTCAATCGCGAATGGACGGGATGGTTTTCGAAATTTTGAAAGAGGAAGGCGAGTTTATTAGTTCTCAGTCAGTATTGGCCAAGCTGGGAAAAGCTGAAAGCTTTGTTCTCAAAATGCAAGTAGATGAAGTGGACATTGCTCATGTAGCCGTCGGTCAGTCTTGTATTATTTCGCTGGATGCGTATCCCGACCAAACCTTTGACGCGCGCATTACGAAGATATACCCGTTTAAAAATGAGCGCACACAAACGTTCGAAGTGGAGGCCGTCATGGATAATCCGCCCAAGGTTCTGTACGCTGGTTTGGCTGGTGAAGCCAATATTATCTTGGAAATTAAAGAAGAAGTATTGAGCATTCCCATCGAGTACCTTTTGGAAAACAATCGGGTAAAAACCTCCGATGGTGAAGTCGAGGTGGAAATAGGAATTCGAAACATGGAGAGGGTTGAAATAATTTCAGGAATCGACAGCTCTTCAACCATCTACAAACCGTAAAAGTGAAGGTCAACGTCATATTCGATATTACGAGAACCCACCTTCTCTCCCGATTCAAACAGAGCAGCATCGCCGCGCTTGGGGTGACTTTTGGAATCGGAACCTTCATTGTATTGATGAGTTTTATGACGGGCCTCAACGGACTCTTGGATGGCCTTATTCTGAACAGAATTCCTCATGTCAGAATTTACAATGAAATCGAACCCTCGGAAACTCAGCCCATCCAAGCTGACGAAGCCTTCTCCAATGCTTGGAACATCGTAAAATCGATAAAACCGAAAGGTAGCGAGGAACGAATTCACAAAGCCCTTCCCATTATCTCCACGCTGGAAAAAGACACCCGCGTTCGAGGCATTTCGCCTCAAGTGAAGGCTTCCGTATTTTACCTGGCTGGCTCCATTGAGCTCAACGGGGTGGTAACGGGAATCGATCCGCTTGAGGAAACCCGTCTTTTCAACTTCGATGAATACATCGTATCG
>CAZKXG010000081.1:4848-6383 GCA_964556465.1 uncultured Cryomorphaceae bacterium
TAAAATTCAAGTTTCCACGGCGAGGGGTGTGCTGGTTCCGCTAAAAATCGTTGGCATATTTCAGAGCGGCCTAGCCGATGTGGACAACATACAGAGCTATGTCAACCTGAGCATGGGCCAACAACTGCTCGGCGAGGGCAAAACATACATCACCGATATCAACCTCAAGCTTCACCACATTGAAGATGCCGTACCGATGACCAATGAAGTACGGCGCGTGTTTAACGTGTCGGCCATTGATATCAAAACGGCCAATGCCCAGTTTGAGACAGGTACATCGATTCGAAACCTGATCACTTATGCAGTATCAATTACGCTACTCATCGTAGCGGGTTTTGGGATTTACAATATCCTGAACATGATGATCTACGAGAAGATGAACGACATCGCCATCCTCAAAGCGACAGGTTTTTCGGGTGATGACGTCAAGAATATCTTTATCTCGCAAGCTATGCTGATCGGTTTGGTAGGTGGACTACTCGGGCTCATGATGGGTTTTGGTCTTTCCGTTTTAATCGATCATACCCCCTTCGAAACGGAAGCACTCCCGACCATCAAAACTTTCCCCGTGAATTTCAATCCCATGTTCTATGTCGGTGGAATACTCTTCGCTCTAGTGAGTACTTTTTTGGCGGGATACCTTCCCGCGCGCAAGGCGAGGCGAATTGATCCCGTAGAAATCATCAGAGGACAATGAGTTTGGTTCTGGAAGCAAAATCGATCAATAAGCACTTCCACAATCCCGTGGACTTTCACGTGTTGAAAGATGTCTCCTTCAGAATCGACACGGGTGAATTCGTTTCGATCATGGGGAAGTCGGGCTGCGGGAAAAGTACTTTGCTCTACATCCTTTCCACGATGGATACAGACTACACGGGTGAACTGTTTTTGGGCGGTGACAAAGTGACCGACCGCGAACACGATGAGCTGGCTCGCATCCGAAATGCCGAAATCGGATTTGTCTTTCAATTTCATTACCTCTTACCCGAATTCAGCGTGCTAGACAATGTGATGTTGCCCGCGAGAAAGCTCGGGAAAAAATCCCTGTCGGTCATTCGCGAAAGCGCCATGGCAAAGCTGGACTTACTAGGCATCGCATCCGAAGCGCACAAAAAAGCCTCGATGATTTCGGGTGGACAAAAGCAACGAGTCGCCATTGCCAGAGCATTGATCAACGATCCGATTATTATCATGGGAGATGAACCAACGGGAAATTTGGACAGCAAGAATTCGGAAAACGTATTTGATATTTTCAAAGACCTGAGCCACAAGCAAAATCTCTCCTTATTGGTCGTAACACATGACCTGGATTTTGCGCAAAAAACCGATCGAATTATCACCATGGAAGATGGCAAGGTTATCTCGCATGGGAAGTGAACTAGACGCCTAACCTCTTCATCACCTCATCCCGGTAAGTCTTCCCGATGGGAATCAGCTTTTCTCCAATATAAACCGAATGGCCCTCGAGCCGCTCGATTTTATTCAAATTGACGATGAACGAGCGATGTATCCGCAAGAAGTTGGAAGGTAGAATT
>CAZKXG010000081.1:6393-6853 GCA_964556465.1 uncultured Cryomorphaceae bacterium
AGACTCCAGTGAAGGAACCCGGCGACCAGCGCGGCGATCAGCGCGAGCGCGCTCCACTTCACCCATTTCATTCCGCACCCCTCCTGCGCCCGGATCGCTCGCATTTTCAGCGAATCCTGTTGAATGAGGCGTAGTTTCGCATGCCCTCAATGAACAGAACCCCACTTGGATCGACCCGATGAAAGCTTCCTTTTCCATCGCCCTTGAGCGTGATAAAAGAGGACTCTTCGGCAGTTTTTCCAATCTCACCATTCTTGGAAGCCACACGTTTTACCGCCTCTTCAAATCGCTCAAAAGAAAAGGGTTTGAGCAGGTAATCGCAAACATTGTACTTGTATCCGTCGAGGGCATATTTGGGATAGGCACTCGTGATGACGACGTTCAGTGGTTGTGACGAAAGATCGAGTAGCTGCAATCCCGTGAGTTCGGGCATCTGAATATCCAGGAAAACAATATCGAA
>CAZKXG010000081.1:6863-12206 GCA_964556465.1 uncultured Cryomorphaceae bacterium
TTCGGCATAGAGCGAAATCAAATCCAAGGCATGGACCTCATCATCGATGGCAATGGCTTTGAGCGGTTTCATATCTCGGCGATCTTCAATTCCACAGCGAATCTATCTGAATCTTTTTTGATTTCCATTGAATGCCCATTCGGATAAACCAATTCGAGACGTTTTCGGGTATTTCCCAAACCAATGCCCGCGCCATCGTGGGCATCACCAGGCATGATTTTGTTTTCGAAACGGATAAGCAGTTCATCGTCGCGGACATGGATAGAAACCCTACCAGGATCGGAGGGCGATCGCAAATCGCCGTGCTTGAACATATTCTCGGCAAGCGGCATCAACAGCAAGGGTTCGATTCGCTTTTCGAGAATGGTTTCGTCGACGTCAAAGTCTACGTAGCACTTGCCGCTAAAGCGCTTTTTCATAATTCCATAAATGCTTTCAACCATCTCCATTTCTTCTCTCAGGGTCGTCTCTGATTCTTCTGAAGCCGAGAAGGCCTTTCGCAAAACATGGGAAAGTTCGGTTGTGATTTCAGCCGCTTCGGGGTCGGCGCTGTAGACACGACTGTGGATAAACCCGAGGGTATTGAACAAGAAATGTGGATTGATTTGCGACCGTAAGAAAGCCAATTCAGCGGCAGTCTTCTCTTGTTCCAAAATAGCCCGATTGGCTTTAAATTCACTTTGGCGCTTGAGCAGCCAAGCCACCAGACTGAGAAGAATGATCGAAATGGGTCTGAACGTATTGTCGAGAACGTAATTGACTGTGTAGGGATCTCGGTAGTTTCCTTCTCCCGTTAGCCATCTCAGGAGTGCTTCTTCAAGAATAAAGCGCGTGAGAATGAACACACCAATTCCCAGCGGGACTATAATCACCAATGACCAGGGCTGCTTTCCTTGTATGGCTTGCTTCCACACTTTCGGATAGAAGAAATAAAAGCATGCCGCCATCGCCAATACATAGGTAAGCGAAAGGTAAAACCCATGCCAGTCGAGGGAATCATTTATCACGTCATCTGAAATGTAGTAGAGTAGAAAAGCCAACCAGGCCAGCGGATGCAGATACCTATTCATGCAGTCAAATGTAGAGGAATGATCATATCGAAGATAGACTTAAGGACCAAAGCAGCGAATGGAAGGACGAACGGATTTACAATACGTGCTCAATCCGTTTATCCCTTCAAATGAGTAAGTCATCACATAAAATAGCGATCAACGCAGTGATCCCTCAGTTTTGGAGAAAATTCTACACTTATGAAAAACTTCAAAAAACACCTCATCACCGCAATCGCATTATGCATTGGCCACTTTGCGACAGCTCAAGACGTTTTTACTGCCGATCATTTTGCCGAACACACATTTAGCTTTACCGTTAAAGACGGCAAGCTTTCTGGGCCAGGTGCCGACCTCTTGAACGAAGCCATTGACGGAAGTCAATTCTTCCTGCTGGGCGAGTACCACAATGATGCGGGCATATCGGAAATCACCGCTGCCCTCTTGCCTCTTTTGGCCAAAGAAGGCTACAAGCACTTCGCCGTCGAAACGGGTCCCGTATCTGCGGAGAAGCTCGAAGAATTGGGAAAATCGAAGGACGTGCAAGCCGCTTTGAACAAATTCTACACCAGTCACACCAAAATAGCGGGAGACATACCGATTCCATTCTTTCAAGGCGTAGAGGATGCTGAGTTTCTGGAAATCGCTATGAAGAATGGATATGATCTTTGGGGATTGGATCAAGAGTATCTGGATGGCTATATCTTCCTTTTGGAGGAAGCATGGAAAAATGCCGGGATGCCCGAAAACCTAAGAACCGAATACGAAGCGGGTCGAAAGAAACTGGTGGAGGCTTATGCCAATGTAGGTGATGAAGAGTCAAGTGAGGTATACAATGTGATTTTGCAAGACGAGTTCATTCTGGACTTGCTGGAACGACTGGACAAAACATCTTGCCGTTCATGCTTCAGCGCTTCTGACGAGATGCTGGCGAGCTGCAAAATCTACCGCAATTGGAAAGCCGATCTATTGGAGAACCTCGAAGGCCGAACCGACTTGATGAAGGCACATTTCAAAACGTATTATCAAACCTCCAACGGAAGGATGCCAAAGGTTTTTGTCAAAATGGGGGGCATGCACACCGCCAGGGGATTGACAGGAAATGCCGATTACGAGTTGGGCAATATGCTCCATGAATTGGCGGCCTTCAATGGCAGTCACGATGTGAACGTAGCTTTTGCCACCCGATACTACCTCGATGAAGAGACGGGTGAAATTGGCGACAACCTCGATTTCGAAAGCACTTGGACCGAGAACATGAAGCCATTGCTATCGGTCGGCGACAAAGAGCTTTGGAAAATCATTGACCTGAGACCGCTCAAGAAAATATGGATCAACCAACGCATAAAACCCAATGCACAAATCAGACAATACCTCGCTCAAAACGACTTTGTGATCATTATGCCGCCAAAGGGTGAGAATACTTCGAACTACGATGGATCCTTGGTGAAAAAATAGCGGACAAAATCACGACTGACGATGATTTCGAACTTTCCGAGAAGTTTGTGAAGGCTGACTAGTCTAATCGTTCCCCATGCTGACTCAAGTCCAAACCTCGATCTTCTTGATCTTCACGAACGCGCATGGAGAGCAACGAATCGACCAGCTTAAACAAGAGATAGCTTCCACCAAAAGCAAAGGTTGCAGTCATTACCAAGGCTAAAAGGTGGTAAAGAAAAGTCTCCGTTTCGCCGTAAACCAAACCAACATCTTTGGCAAAAACGGCGGTGAGGATCATCCCTACAATACCTCCTACCCCATGGCTGGGGAACACATCCAGCGTATCGTCAATAGACGAGCGGTTCTTCCACTGAATGGCCCAGTTGGAAATCAGAGCAGCGATAAAACCGATAAACATCGACTGACCGATATTAACAAATCCCGCAGCCGGTGTAATCGCGACGAGTCCAACGACAGCTCCGACGCAAGCACCCACTGCCGACATCTTACGGCCGAGCATGCGCTCGTAAAACATCCACGTGATCATGGCCGTGGCAGAGGCGATGTTGGTATTCGCGAAAGCAATCACCGCATCGGCATTGGCCCCAAGAGCCGAACCAGCGTTAAATCCGAACCAACCAAACCAGAGTAATCCTGTACCGAGAATGACGAAAGGCACATTGCCCGGCTCATGCGTCTGTTCCTTCCGCTTACCGAGAATAACCGCTCCGGCCAGGGCTGCCAATCCTGCCGACATATGAACCACGGTTCCTCCGGCAAAATCCAATACGCCCCAATTGCGAAGCAGACCATCGGGATGCCATGTCATATGTGCCAATGGACTATAAATAAGCAATGAGAAAAGCACCATAAACAAGATGTAGCTGCGAAAGCGAATGCGGCCTGCCATGCTTCCCGTAATCAGCGCTGGCGTAATGATGGCGAACTTTAATTGAAAGAGAGCGAAGAGCAGAAACGGAATGCTACCGGCAAAGTCAGGATTAGGCTCCGATCCTACCCCATGAAAATTGAAATAGGTAAGTGGATTTCCGATAATGCCGCCGATGCTTTCGCCAAAGCAAAGACTGAATCCTACAATTACCCACAAAACACTAATAACACCCAAAGCCACAAAGCTTTGCAACATGGTGGAGATAATATGTTTTTTGCTAATCATCCCACCGTAGAAAAAAGAAAGTCCGGGAGTCATCAGTAGCACGAAGGCGCTGGCCACAATCATCCAAGCAGTATCTCCCGAATCGATGGATGAGCTTAACTCTTCATAATGGCTAGCGGTGACTACGCTGATCAGAACAATCAGCGACAATGCCAAAAAGTTGATTTTCTTTCCCATACTTTATTGAAAGTAGCAGCTCATTTGAACGAGCTAAATTATGGGGGCGAAACTTAGCTAAGCGTCAGTAAAACACTTACAAAGTCCATGAAATAGGATTGACTTTTTAGCAATATTCTATTATTCTGAAGGTAAGGATGAAAGGTTATCAATTGAGAAGGAAGAAAAATAATTGGTCCCTCATCTCCCCTAATCATTTTCCAAAAAGTAAATAGCTCATTTGATACAAATCGAAGCCTTGAGCCCAGTAATCTTTTTCTATGCTATCGAGAGCAAAACCCATCTTGTGGTAAAATCCATGCGCAATTTGAGACGTCCGAACTTCTATAGTATCTATATGAGTATTCCTTTGAATAATGGCCAATCGATGTTGGACTAGAAGACGGCCTATTCCCTTGCCATGATAATCAACATCAATTATATCCCACGAAATCCTGGCTTTATTCTCAGAAGGGAAATAATTGACACCACCTGAACCCACAACGCCATCATCAATCAATACGACAAAATAGTCTTCTACCTCCGCGTCCAAGTACCGCATCAAGTCAGCTTCTTCCGAAGGATGAAAATAGTGCGGAGTACTTTTTCTGAATAAATCGACTACCGCTGGTTGGTCTTTTTCATGATACGGTCGAATACGGATGTTCATCTTCTCGGATACGATCGACTAAAATAGTGAACTACAGTTTGCTTTCAAACTTGGCCAACATACCATTTGTTTGTTGCTGTAGCTTATTTTTAAAAAAGGAGGTTCCACCGAGCAATGCCCCTTTGAATCCCATGGCTTGTTTGGCCCATTGTTTCAAATCGAACGCATCGGTGTGCTTGATGATTTTGCCATCGACAAATTCAAAATGAGCGTGAATCTTGTTGTGCACCTTCCTACCCGTTTGGGAAAAAGTATACTTGGCCTGCCACCGTGCACTGCCTTTTCCATCGGCGGCTTCTACTCCTGAGTAGGTCACCACAAAATCTTTTCCCTTTTGGCTTTGGCACAGCATGCGCCACATATTGCCCGCCTTCTCGCCTTTCAATATTCCGAAAGCGGGGTCTTCGAAGACTACCTCTTTGTGGTAACATGAAGCCATTGCTTCGGCATCGAGATTAGCGAAAGCGGTGTAAAACTTCGAAATCAATGCTTCAGTAGAGGACGATTCCATTGGTTGATTTTTTTTTACGGTGGATCAAATTATCACTCTCTAAAGTTAAAGTGATAAGTCACTAATTCTTAAAACACCGCGAAACCTTTCCACCCATTCCCAGCAGGTAGTAGCCTTTTTCCGGCTCTTCGGAAACTGCCATGACACCGCTTTCGAAATGTCTTTGAAGATGAAGTTCAGTCCTTTGGGGCGTACTGATGACAGTAGGATTGTATTGTGCGATAATAACCTGATAGCTTGTACTGCTTTGAGAGACGGTCTTGGTTCTGACTGCAAGACACTGGGTAGCCTTTTGTTTGAAGGTCTTGGTGACATCTAAAAAGGGACGGTTGACTTCAAT
>CAZKXG010000081.1:12216-14175 GCA_964556465.1 uncultured Cryomorphaceae bacterium
ACTAATTCTTAAAAAACCGCGAAACCTTTCCACCCATTCCCAGCAGGTAGTAGCCTTTTTCGAGCGATCCAAGATTGACTTCGTTTGTATAAATGCCTTGCATAAGCATTCTTCCCTGTAGGTCGGTAATGGTGTAATTCTTCCCGGAAGGATTTACTCCCGACTCAAATTGAACTCGAAAGCTTTCACTAGCAGGATTTGGGAAAATAAGCAGCTCTTGTGGCACAAGAAAGAAGTCTACAGATGAGGGGGCTGTCGCTCTTAAGGGACTTAACGAGCATGCGCATTGAACTCTCCAGAAATAACCACTTCCTGCCGTTAAAGCGCTTAATGGAGCACTAAAGTCGGAGATGTCCTGACCAAAAATATTTTGCTGTGTGATCTGAGCATTTTGATCTTGTAAAGTAATTCGGCATGCCTCCGTTCCGGGCACAGGATCCCAAGAAAAATCTACCGCAGTCGCAGTGAAGCTGACTTGCAGATTCTCAGGGCTTATGGTTGAACACGAATTGCCATCATTGGCATAGAAGGTCAAGTAGTTTCGAAAGCCTGAGGCTAAGTCATCGATACCATCGCCTGTAAAATCTTCCGCGATAATGTCTATGGGATTTTCAAAGACGTTATCCACATTTTTTCTTTCGATAAACTCCCCATCCTCTATGACGATGAGACGAATTTGATTGGCGAAAAAGTCGGCGTAGGCTAAGTCGTCATCCCCATCGAAGTCTGCATCGAGCACGGCAAAGCTGTACACGCCTACCACGTTGAAAGGTACCTCAACGTCAGCGGCAAAATTCAAATTTCCGAGATTTTCGGCGTAGCGAATTCTATTGGTAAAAATCCCGGAGGAAAAAACATCTAGATCTCCATCATTATCGTAGTCCAAAAAGGCGATATCTCTGCATCCGTTAACGTTATCTAAGATCAATTCCTGAGTACCAAAGGTCAGACCTCCGAGGTTTTCGTAAATCTCTACTTCTTGATTTTGCCCCACATAAACCAATACTTCGGGAAGGCCATCCTCGTTTAAATCTTCGGCGGCAATGGCGGTAGAGAACAAGCAGTCATCGCATAAAACGATTCTTGTTCCGAATATGCCACTACCGAGATTGGGATAAATATACACTTCTTGATCCCAGCCCGATGCCTGCAAAATATCCAAGTCGCCATCGTCATCCAAGTCAGACAAGTAAGGTGAATACGGGCCGTCTAGTCCTTGGTCTAGTATTACTTCAGTAAAAGAGGTACCAGCCCCTTGATTGAAATAGATAGCTACCGTACTATCGGGAATATTTGCTATTACTACATCTATAGCACCATCGCCATTTATATCTCCAACATCAAGTCCCGCGAGGCCTTCATTGAGGTCAAGCAAAACTTGTCGTTCACCTAGACTTCCGTTTGCTTCATTTTGATACCATGTGACCTGACCTGAAGTGCGTTCAGTTGAAATTAAATCATTGAGGCCGTCACCATCCATATCTCCGGAAGCAAGATCATTGACCCGAGAAGCAGGTTTATTGATCAAAGCTTGAGGCAGAAAAGGGTTTGTGCCGGGAGCGACTGCAACTGGATTTTGTCTAAACCAAACCAATTTATTGTCGTCCTGAGAGGCGGTAAGCAAGTCCATTTTTCCATCGCCATCTACATCTCCTGCCAGGTATTGCTCGGGATTGTCGACGCTGCCCGTTTCGTCCAGTATCAGTTCGGTGAACCCTCCTGATCCGTCACCCAAAAAGAGAATCGGGAAATTTCCGTTCTCAATCCCTACGCACAAGTCTACATCTCCATCGTTGTTAAAATCTCCAACGGCCAAATTGGTAGCTCCGTCTACATCATCGGAAATAACCGTTTGAGCGCCAAAAACTCCAGCACCCGCATTGAAGAATATAGATAGATCATCGGATCCGAAGGCTACCGCGGCAATGTCGAGTTGGCCGTTTTCGTCGAAATCGGCTA
>CAZKXG010000082.1:0-8290 GCA_964556465.1 uncultured Cryomorphaceae bacterium
GAAATACTTTAACGTAATCGGCAGCAGCATTCGTCACTACCTTTCAATCAAAACATTTACCAGTCTCTTAACAGGTATTTCTGTGTGGATAATGCTTGCTATTATTGGTTTGGACTATGCAATTCTGTGGGGACTTATCGCCTTTTTATTGAATTTCATACCAAATATTGGTTCGATATTCGCCGCCATTCCTGCAGTACTGTTCGCTGTCATTCAACTTGGTTTTGGAGGGGCGCTATGGACCATCTTGATATTTGTAATAGTCAATGTAGTGATAGGAAATGTAGTTGAACCTAAGATGATGGGAAAGGGCATGGGGCTCTCTACATTTGTTGTGTTTTTGGCCCTTATTTTCTGGGGATTTGTATTGGGTACTGTCGGCATGTTCCTCTCTGTTCCGCTCACCATGGCTATTAAAATTATGCTGGAGCAAAACCCCAAAACCAGAGGTATTGCTATAGCATTGGGCACCCAGGAAGAAGCTCAGCTTATTGCAGATCAACAAGCAATTTCAACTCCATTGGAATAGTGAATTATTTTGAAGCAAATTCATAGCCTTCGAGGACTGAAAATATGATATAACCTGATGATCGTTCACTGTATTCAGATAAGACTCTTTTATTTCTCCGACACCATACAGAATTATCGTTTGAAAGTCCCTATTAGCCCTGGTAATTCGAGTAAATTGATTATTTTAAACCATTATATTTTTATTGAATGAATTATGAATAAAATACTCCTCTTCGCGGCATTTTTGTTTGCCATTTCAAGCTCTGCTCAGACTACCCTTTTTGAAGACGGGAACAACTCCATCAAAAAGGGAAATTTGTTTATTTCGACCACTTTTTCAGTCAACCACGGAGAAAGTGAAAATCGGGACATCCTGGTTCAGCAATTTGATGAAACCTATAATTTGGATTGGGACATTACCCTCCGCTCAGGCTACTTTATCAAGGACGCTTTTGCACTGGGTGGATTTTTCACGTATTCGAATGAACTTCGTCGACTGAACTACCAAGACGATAACGGCCCCGTCAAAGAAAGGCGCTTGCAAAGGTCGTATACCTTGGCACCTTTTATGCGCAACTATCTGCCTTTGGGAAAGGGGCGTTTTAGCCTCTTCAATGAAACCAGCCTTGGTTTTACTTATGGTAGTTTCGTTGATCAGACCGAGAACTCAGCTGATCTCAATCGGAATGTGGGAAATACCCTCGCTGCAGAATTTGCACTACAACCTGGTATCAGCGGCTTCATCAATGAGCTGGTGGCATTCGAGGTGGGCACCAAGATTCTTAGCGTAAGGTCTGAATATTCTTCAGCAACCAAAAACGGCGACGAAGACAATAAGGCGACTGAATTTTCAAACGATGTCAGTTTCAAAGTTGATATTTTAAGTCTTTTCCTAGGCATAACCTTCTATTTCCCTGTAAAATGAGAAAAATCTGTACTGTATTTATAATAGCAATTCTCTTTGGTGGATGTGTCAAAGAAGATAAATTCGGTAAGTCGAACCGCGCATTGATCAAGACTTTCGTTGTGCCGAACCAGATTGGTGCCAGCGCTATTAACCAAGATTCCTCAACGATTTTAGTGACCATCCCCGAAACGGCAACGGAATTTATCCTGACGCCATCTGAAATTACGGTATCAAATTTTGCTTCCGTATCACCTGCTGCGGGAATTGAGCGTGATTTTAGCTCCCCTGTAGAGTACCGCGTTACTGCCGAGGATGGAGGAATTCGTATCTACACAGTTACGGTTGTTAGGGGAGGAGCTCAACCGCAATTGGACAACTCTTCCTTTGAAGATTGGTATTCAGAGTCGGTCTTGTTTACCTCCGTCGAGCAACCGGGAATCGATGCGGACAATACCATTTGGGCCACCGCAAATCGTGGTCTGGGATTGGCCAACGCTCCTGCAAATACCACACGGCAGCCCATCGGCGACTCTAGCTACGTGAGACTCGAATCGGTAGCGGCTCCTGCATTGGTCAGAATTGCTGCGGCAACCATTTTTATTGGCAAATTCGCTACAGGCTTTCCCAGCGTTACGGATCCAAGATCGAACGTTACTTTAGGTACTCCTTTTACGGCACGGCCGCTTTCGTTTTCATTTAGCTACACCTACCAGCCAGGAGCGAGCAATGAAAATGATAATGGAGATCCACTGGCCTACGGAGATCAATGCGATGTGTATTTGCTCCTGGAAAACAGAGAAGGTGCACAGGTAAAACGAATTGCCACAGCCTGGTTTCGAAGTGGAGATACAGTAACCGAATGGACCCGCCAAACCATTCCCATAAAGTACGGTCCATTAGAAGCGAGTGATCCGTGGTTTGATTACGCCCAACCTCAAGAAGGTGAGGTATGGGGAGATGGATCCGAAGCTGTTACCCACATTTCTATTTTGGCCACTTCCAGCTTCGAAGGCGACTTTTTTAACGGAGCAATCGGAAGTACATTCGAATTGGATAATATTATGTTGAATTATTGACCGCGAATAAAGGAGGGTATTACGGTTATGGTTGAAATACTTGTAAGAAAGTAATTCCCAAATAAACTTGTGTTTCGATGATCGCCTCTAATTTTAATTAAATTAAATCGGTATTTTAATGACCTTCTTAAATTTTATAAAAACCCCTATCAAGGGATTAAAAACTGATCCTGAGTTTAGATTTCTTTTCGGGTTTATACTGAGCGTACTTTTCTTTTCTACCATCTTCTATGCTTTTGTTGAAGGTTGGACCATTGTTGATGCGCTCTTTTTTTCGGTCATGACCATGTCTACAGTTGGCTATGGTGATCTTGTCCCCACCACCAATTGGAGTAAGATTTTCACCATCTTCTTCACCTTTATATCGATAGGATCTTTTGTTGCATTTACTGCCAAATATATTGACTTGACCATTGCCGCTCGGAAGGAAAGGGAGGCAGAACGAGCCCAAAAAGGAGGCAAAAGGAATAAGTTTATTTAATTTGAAATGGTTTATCCTCAGATTAAAACTCCTTGTTTACAGATCAGCGGAAGTTTTTAGTTGCACAAGACTCTTGTCATTACTCTAGAGAAAAGAAGAAACCAATCTCGATATGGCGTAGCCCAGCCTTTTCAAGACTCCCTGCTTTTGCCAGTCTTCGTAATTTAATTCGTCACAGAGATTAAGGTCATCCATAAAAGCAGCTTCCAGATCTTGCGCCATCTTATCGCCATAGATTACGGACATGATTTCAAAGTTCAAGTCAAAACTTCGAATATCCATATTGGCCGTTCCTATTATGCTAAGGTTGCCGTCTGCTACCACAGTTTTGGCGTGTACAAAACCTTTTTTATACATGAAAATCCTTACGCCAACTTGGAGGAGTTGTGCGTAGTAGAATTTGGCTGCAGCCCCGACAATAGCAGAATCCGATTTCTCGGGCATTAAAATGCGCACATCCACTCCGCTGATGGCTGCTTGTTTGAGCGAATCAAGTATGGTGTCGTTGGGAATGAAATAGGGATTTGTGACATAGAGTCGCTCCTTCGCTGAATTGAAGATTTTCTGGTAGGTCAACATGATGTTCGATAGAGGATAGATGGGACCACCGGCTATTACCTGTGCAAACTGTGGGGCAGAATCGGCTGAGTCGATGGGAACAGGAGGAAAGAACTTTTCATCAATACTTAGTTCTTTTGTTTGCGCTGCGTTCCAGTTGATCAGAAAGTGACGTTGTAAATTGTGCACAGTCTCTCCGTGTATTTTTGCGTGGGTGTCTCTCCACCAGAGTCCCGTATCGATAGAATTGTCGTATCGATCCGAAATATTCAGTCCTCCCACAAAGCCCGTATGCCCATCGATGATCTCGGTGGTTGATCCGATTGGCGAATGCGCTTAGTTTCACCTTTATCACGGGACGGATGTCGACACCATTTTCCCTGAGTTCTTTGGCTACATTGCGCTTGATTTTGCGACTGGCATATGCATCGTAAAGTACTCTCACCTGCACGCCCTCGCCAGCCTTTTTGATGAGTATATCTTTGATTTGATTTCCGCGTACATCATTCTCCCAAGCGTAGTATTCCATGTGGATGTGGTGGGTGGCTTTCGCCAATGACCTGAGCACTTCGGGGTATTTTTCCTCTCCGTTAATTAACAGGTCAAATTCGTTCACACTAAGTTTCTCCCCGCCGAGTTCGTGGATGAAATGGATCAAATCGGCATATTTTCCCAAGTAAGCTTCATGCGCCTTCAGCAGGTCAATGCTTTGATCGATCACGTTTTTTTTGTAAGCTTCGCTGAAGCGCTTAAGTTCGACCGAACCTCGTGTGACCGATTTGTGGTGGCGGTAATTGATTCCAAAGGCATAATAAAACAAGAGTCCTGCAATCGGGAAAACGATCACCAAGAGAATATAACCAAGTGTCTTTGATGTAGAATTGGTATCGAGTAAAATCTTAGCGACCGTTCCAATCAGGAATACAAGGTATACTGCGCTGATGATTTTCATGAGAAATGAAAACGCTTCGGGCGAAAAGGACATAATGCAATAGCTTTGAAGTCAAAAATAGCAAATCACTTGATTTAGAAGTGTTTTATAATGAAACCTATTTTTGATTTTTTTAAGCTTTGGGCAGTGACTTTTTAGAATTGATAGTGTCTTTTCTAGTCCATCTTCAAATAAAGGGTAGATCTGAGTTTGTTTAGATAAAGCCTAGGCATCGGAATTCCAGAGCTGATGGAGTGCTGTATCATTTACCTATGGGATTGTATGGGAGTATGTTTGACTGTTTTCCACGTGCACATTTCATGCGAAGGAAGAAGCGTCAAGAGCTATTCTCTATATTTGTCCTATGCTCAGATTATGTTTTGCTTGTCTGCTCATTTTAGGATTTGTCGGTTGCGACTCTCCTGAGTTGCCGGATGCATCTTTTGAGGGAAACGAACGACTTGATTCGTTGATGCAGCAAATACAAGATGACAGAGGTGTGGTTGAATTTGATGAGTCAATTGCCAACTTGAATGAAATCATGGCACTCTCGGAGGAGTCAGGAGAACCTGACTATCTCATTAGAGCGTACAATATTACAGGAACGGTTTACAGCACTTACAACCTTTACGACGAGGCCTTGGAAAACTATTTCAAGGCACTCGAAATTTCTAAAGAAGAGAGAATCGACCGGTACCTCAATTCTATTTTCAATAACATCGGCATCTCTTATTCTAGGAATGGATCATTCGAAAAGGGTGGCGACTACTTCAATAAAGCTTTGGAAATCAGCCGAAAGAGAGGCGATTCACTGAGAGTGGCTTTGAACTTGGTAAATCTGAGCAATACGCTCGAGGAAAGACAGCTGAGTGATTCGTCCCTGGCCTGTTTGGAGCAAGCGCTCGAATTGTATCAGGCGCTAAATCAGGAAATGGGGTACATTGCCGTACTCGCAAACATAGGAAGTTCATACAGCACATTTGGAAAGGCAGATTCGGCATTTAAATATTTGAATAAGGCCTATATCGGTGCAAAGCAAAAAGAGAACGTGTACATTAAATCTGCCGCAGCAGTTGGTCTTGCCAAGCTCTATCTCGACGAAGCCCAAATAGATTCTACGGAATTTTATTTGAGGGAAGCAATGCAAGGTTTCTCAATGCTAAACGATAAACAGGATTTGTTGAGTGCAAAAAAACTGCAGGCTTCACTCTTTTCCTTGAAAGGCGATCCCGCTGAAGCAATTGCTGTACTCGAGGAAATAACTGATTTACAGGACAGCCTGATTTCTGTTCAAACCACGCAGTGGATATCCAAGCATCAACTCAATTATGAGTACGGGCAGAAAGAAAAGGAGCTGGAGCTTTTGGAAGAAAAGGCCCGGCGGGAGAAAATACTTTGGATCGCGGGAATAGCCATTGCCGTATTTATTTCCTTACTCGTGATACAGCTGTTGCGGTCGAGGTTGGAGCGGGTGAATCAAAAAAATCTTCTGTTGAAAAAGAAAAAGGAATTGGGAGACTTGGAGTTGGAGAAAGCGAAACTCTCTCAAAAGCGCGAAAAAGAAGAGCAGGAGGCTCGAATGAAAATTAGCGAAATTGAAAAGGAGAAGCTGCAGCAAGAACTGGATTTTAAGAATAGAGCGATGGTAAGCAACGTGATCAATATTGCCAATCAAAATGAAAAAATGAATACGGTTCTTTCTTTACTCAAGAAAGCGGAATCGTCATCACAGGAAGAGGCGGAAGCGCTTTTAAAAGAATCGAAATCAATTATTTACAGTCAGCAAACCTTAGAGAAAGAGTGGGAAACATTTCGGATACATTTTGAAGAAGTTCATCCCAATTTTTTTACCAAGCTCTCTGCACAGAGCTCTTCGCTTACATCCAATGATCTGCGCATGTGCGCTTATGCACTTTTGGACCTTTCCCCAAAAGAAATAGCACTGATCCTGAATATTGCTCCTTCATCCATTCGCAAGAGGAAGCAACGGTTGAAAGTCAAGCTGAATATTGACAACAATGAAGACCTCAGTGATTGGTTGAGAAAGACCATTCTCGATTGATACTTGACTACTTAGTTAAGGCACCTATGTCTCGCTCGATTAAAGAGCACCTTTTTAGACCGACTCACCTTTGGGAAAAGATCTTTCTCTTAAGCTATTGAATATCAAATGATCTAATTTCAAGAGGTCTCAATGATTGTGAAGGATGTCACAAAATGTCACGCTTTCTGATCGGGTATGTCGCGTTTTGTCGCCCCTATTAAGAATGGTGCAGAGGATCACTGTTCTACTTTTACCGAAATTAGTAAAAGCAACACATTATGAAATCAAAAATTTTATCAACCGCAGTATTTCTCTTATTGCTAGCGCAGTTTGGTTTGGCACAATCGCTGACTATTGTTAGTCCTTCCGATTTAACTGAACCCTATGAAGTAAGTCCGGGAACGGAAGTGACCTTCCAATGGGATTACTTTTTTGAAACCCCTACCATATTCAACCACGACGAAGCACCCGTTTTTCCCGACTTCGGTGCTGATCCCGCTTGGAATCAAAGCTTCGATTACGTCGATAATGGAGATGGTACTTACAATTTTACCGTGACAATCAATGAAGAAGTATGGGTATGGGCTGGATTCTTTCAGGAATTTTTTAATCAGTACGCCTACTCTCCTGTCTATCACTTTACGATAGCATCGGGAGTGGTTATCACGGCTGAAGATGGGATAGTATGTCCTGACGGAACAGGAGAAGAGCTTCTCTCAGTTGAGGGAACTTACGATTCCTATCAGTGGGTACTGAATGGCGATCCGATTGACGGTGCGACGAGCAGCACTTATATCGCTTCTGTCGCCGGAAGTTACCGATGCGACATTACCACGGGTGGCGAAAGTTTGCCATCCAATACATTGGTCTTGACTGACGCAAACTTGAGTATCTTCGGCTCCTTCACGGCAGGTTCAGGTATAGTAGAAGCAGCAGCTACTGAAGGCTTTGATACATACCAATGGTTATCAGGAGCTGATGCTGAAACGCTTTCCCCGATTGTAGGTGAGGATGCAAGCACCTATTCCATTACGCTTTCAGAAGATATAGTATTTTATGCAGTAGAAGGAACCATCGATGGATGTGTGCTCAATACCGAGGCTCGACCTACATCGCTAGATGCCTTTGCTATACCTGAGATCACCGTGGCAGCTGATACAAATTCATTTGGAAATGTCTGCAGCGGAACTTTGGTGACACTTTCTACTTCTGAGAATTACGAGTCATACAATTGGCAAAGAGATGGTTTCGATTTTTTTCAAACCACTTCTTCTTATAGTTTCTCTAATGCTTTTCAAGCAGGAACTTTCACTGTGACGATTGCGCCGGCAGGGTGGCCTGAAATCAGTATTGTTTCAGATGAGGTGAACGCTGCTTTCTTTGAGGTTGAAGCTCCTTTTTTAACTGTTGTAGAACAAGGGCCATACTGTCCGGGTGCTGAGGTGAACATTATTCTCAGCGATGAGGGATATACATACACTTGGTACGTGCATGAGGATTTCAACTTTACTGAAGATGATTTGGTCGACGTGGAGGGTACCACATTGACTTTGGAATTTGAGTCCCAAATAAGAGTGTCGGTAGTCGCAGAGTTTGAGGGCTGTAATTCGTCTGCCTCTAGATTTCTATCGGCTGCCGCTTCCAGCACACCTTTTGTAACTTTCATTGACTTTAATGAAGCATTCCTTTGTACGGATAGCATTTCTGAAATGGAAGTACCTTCATGGTCAGCCGGTAATTTTTCAAATTTCCAATGGTATCGTCTCGATGGAGAAGAAGGGGT
>CAZKXG010000082.1:8300-13993 GCA_964556465.1 uncultured Cryomorphaceae bacterium
ATAGCAAAAACATTAGACGTTCAAGGACAAAAAATTGGGTATATTATGTACAACTCATTCACGAGGGATTTTGATAATGACCTCAACGCTGCTTTTGGAAGACGAGACAGATCTTATTTACGGTGCAGATGAAGTTGGATCGTACTACGTGGAAGCTGAGCTGAATCAATGTCCGGGAGTAATCGTTTCATCTAACACCATACAGTTACAATCTTATTTGGATCGAAACCTCTTCATTTTCGCAGACATGACTACCCTTTGTGAAGGTGAGTCGACAAATCTGAATATGTCTACTGAATGGGAAGATATTCAGTGGTTTAATGCCGATATTCAGATTGGTTCAGGTGGATATGAAGCTGTTTACTTACCGCTTATCGGCGGAGGTGATACGAATGTCCAGCCAGTATCAGATTACAATTCTTATCTGGGAAAAGCCAGACACGTTTCTTGTCCGACAGGATTGAAAATTGAAAGCAATATTATTGCCATCCGTCCAACTTTGGAACCTACGATTTTAGTAGCACCTGAGCCTGGAGATCAAGGTTATATTGCACACCCTTATGATTCAGTTCCTAATTATGTTTTTTGCACAGGTCAACCGGTTGATTTGAGCTTGAGTTCTCAAGACTTTGAAACGATTGAGTGGTATGAGCAACTCTATACCGGAGCCGATGATTATGACTTGGGAGAATTGATTTCTTCAGAAAACGAAACGGTAGTAATTGCTGAGGGCGTGCATTACTATACTGCCAAAGTCGAGCAAGACGGATGCGTAGGGTATAGCTTGCCTGTTTTGGTCGACACTTGGGCGTTTTCTCCTCCTGCCATTATTTCGTATGGTAATTTCCAATTGTGTGAAGAGGGAGATTCTACACTATTGCACAATGCATTTCCCGGCGACTACGCTGCATTCGAATGGTATTTGGATGGAGTATTGGTAGAAGGTGCCGATAATGATTCTATTTGGGCAACCGAACCGGGAATGTACACTTTAACTGTGTATCGAACAGAATGCCCTGAAATAGGTCTTTCTACCGGTATCGGTCCGACGGTCACGTTCTTTGAACCTACCATCGAAGAAGATGATGTGGTGATTGCAGCACTTCCATTTTTTGGACAATATGAGTATCAATGGTTTCTGGACGGGGAGCCTATCGAGTCTCCCGAAGATACGCCCTGGATACTTTTCAAGGACGAGATGGAAGATGGAACATACACTTGCCTCATTACAAGTGTAGATGGCTGCGAAGGGATTGCCGGTCCTTACGTATGGAGCACTCTGGGTGTGGATGATGAGTTAAGAGATCAAATCAACATTTACCCTAACCCTGCCCAAAATGAGGTTCGAATTTCCGGTATTGATCTGACTGAAATCAGCAGAGTGAGATTGATGGACTTGACGGGACGAGTAGTGAAGAACTTCGCTGTTGGACTAGGGAAATTCGACATAAGTTCGATACCAACAGGAGTATACCTGATAGAAGTAACCTTGGACAAAGACAAAGTCTTCACCTATAAATTGGTTGTGGATTAAGTGTTGCTTTTTTCCTGACTAAGAGGAAAGGGGGCTTTGGCCCCCTTTTTTTATGCTTAGAAGTTTTGTGGTAGCCACTGAAAACTTTTTACTGAAAATTGTAGTGTAGACGACACTTCCAACTTATCAAAGGGTGATTCTCGGGCAGTTACTTGTATCCTTGTTGATCAGAAACAAAGGTGAATACCCGTTGCATTGATCTTGTTTAATACAAACCCGTTTTTCAATTCTATAATTATGAGAAAATACTCATTTTTATTGCTCTTACTCTTGGCCGGATGCATCGGTACCGATGAGGTTGACGATCCCATTGTGGGAGAGTCTATTTCCCTTGGTCAAGATCAAATTGCGATGATCATTGGAGATTCGGGCCGCGTGAGTGCTACTTTTTTTAACCGCTATGGCATAGAAGAAGATGTACAGCTTGTCTGGACTTCTTCAGACGAATCAATTGCTACGGTAGAATTGGATGGTTTGGTCATTGGCCAAGGTATTGGTCAGGCAAATTTGACTAGCGCAGTCGGAGGTACCATGAGTGATCCTGTTCTGGTAACCATAGTAGAAGACGAAGCAGCCGTCGCTCAAGTTAATCTGACCTCTCCTGCTGGTAATCAAATCGGTATCGATCAATCGGTCAATCTTTCAGTAGAAGTTTTCAATGTACTGGGATTTCCGATTGAAGGATTGGATGTCGAATACATGAGTTTGGATCCTGAAATTATTTCGGTGAGTTCTGATGGAGTTGCCACTGGAATCGATAATGGTTTTGGAAGAATCGTTGCAACCGTTGAAGGTGTGCAAAGCAACACCCTCGGCATTCAAGTCGGGCAGACGAGCAGAGCAGGAACATTCACTGGTGCCAATGGCTACGACGCTGAAGGTACCACCGAACTCTTTCTTGCCGATAACGGAGACCTGATGCTGCAATTGGAAGATGACTTTGATACTGACTTTGCCTTGGGAACCTTTATATATCTCAGCAATTCAACCTCAGGTAGTGTAACTCGAAATGAAGGGCTCGAAATTCAAGAAGTCAGTTCGGGAGGAACTTACCTATTTAATATTTCATCCATTGATCCCAATGTGACTATCGACGATTTCAATTACGTCATCGTCCTCTGCAAACCTGCTACCATCACTTTTGGCTATGCCCAACTCAACTGATATGAAAAAGCTATTTTTAATTCTCATTCTGGGTTGTGTTTTTTCTTCTGCCATGGCAGGCGGTGGCTGGACTTACGTCAAAGGAAAAGGCTTTGTGAAGCTGAGTCAGAATGCCATCTACAGCGATCAACTGTTCAACCCCGACGGCGACATTATTGACATCACTACCATTGGTTATTATGCCACTTCGGTGTATGGCGAATACGGATTGACCGACCGACTTACGGCCATTGCATACGTTCCTTTCTTTACCAGAAATACGCTCAATAAAATCCGCTTCAATCAATCGGGAAATGAGATACCCGGCGACGAGCTAAACTCCATCGGAGACATTGACTTTTCATTGCAGTACGGTTTTTTCAAATCAGACACTTGGGTGGCTTCGTTGCGTGTGCTCTTTGGTTTGCCGACTGGTGAAGTTTCGGGCGGTGAAACAGGAATTCTTCAAAGTGGTGATGGTGAATTCAATCAGATGATTCGTGTGGATGTGAGTCGTCCCATTTCTCAAAATGCGTGGATTTCGGCTTATGCCGGATTGAACAACCGCACCAATGATTTCTCGGATGAGTATCGTTTGGGTGCCGAAATCGGGACGAAGCTAGGTTCGCAGTTTTTGGCCATTGCCAAGGTAGATGTCGTACAATCCTTTTTCAACGGAGATGCTGATCCATCACAAGGAGGAACCATTTTCTCCAACAACACGGAATTTGTAAGTCCTTCGGTGGAGCTTGCCTACGAGATGAAAAGTGAAATTGGTTTTTCCCTTTCAGCTGCAGGAGCCTTTGCGGGAAAGAATATTCTCGCCTCTCCGAATTATGGGGTAGGGGTTTACAAGAAGTTTTAGAATGGACTCGATTGGGTTTACTACTACATCGTCAATTTTGAAGCCCTCCACGCGTTTGGCGACATTCCTTCGTATTTCTTAAACGTTCGCGAGAAGTAGTTCAGGCTCTGAAAACCACTTTCAAAGCAAGCCTGCGTCACTGTTCGGCGATGCTGTAGCATATGCCTCTTCGCCAGTCTCAACCTTTCCTTATTTACAAATTGAACCGGAGTCTCGCCCATTTCGCGTTGAAATTTTCGGAAGAATTGAGCCCGAGAGAGGCATGCTTTTTCGGCCAATTGCTCGATGGTAAATTTCGACGAAATGTTTTCACGGATGTATTGGATCACACCCGCTAGTCGGTTTCTCGTCGAGAGTTCTTTTAAGTTATCCAAAAGAAAATGACGTGCATGCGTCTGCATCAGCGTGGCAATGAGTTCACGCGTAGTGTTAGAAGCCATCATCTGTTTCCCGTAATTGTCCTGAACCATCACCCGAATCAGTCGATTTAATCCGTCTTGCACTTGCAGATTGTTCATCAACAGAAAATTATCATCTGTCCAATTCCATTTTCCTTCATCTGCTTTCGGAAAGTACTCATTCAGCCAAGCCATCGTATTGTGAACGAATCCATGACTGATCTCCAGCGCCATGCATTGGGTGGGATCATCTTGCCTGGCTTCGGGAAAGTCGATGTACATCAATTCCGAAGCGGGCATCACGATGGTCTCGCCCGGTCTAAACTCGAAAGGATCCTTTTTCTTTAAGTGCATGACCTTCTTTCCTTGAATCATGCTGACCACCACTGGATTGTCAAATTTGAGATCAAAACTGTGGGTGATTTTTCTCGTCTCAAAGACGTTAAGAACGGCATGATCGGCATTGTGGGACGTGCGGTGCTCAACCTCAGTAGTAGGGCTACTGAAAATTCGGTGTTTCTCTTTTAAGTTAAAACGGTCAAGCATTTCTGTCGAATATAGAACGTGTTAAATATACACATAAGTGCCGTTTTTAGAAAATAAATGTACCGATGAGACTATTGTGCTAGTCGTTGCGACTAACGTCAAAAGGGCGATCGGTGAAATCGCGGACATTGCAGTCGAACTAATAAATTAATGTAATGTCAACACAAACAGCAGAAGCGCCGAGCAGCACCGTACTCGCTCGACCTGAATTCAAAGAAAAGTACGGAAACTACATCGGAGGTAAATTTGTGGAGCCCGCAGGAGGAGAATACTTCGATGCTATATCGCCCATCGACGGAAAGCCATTTACAAAAGTGGCACGTGGAAAGGCAGCTGATATTGAAATGGCTATCGACGCCGCTCATAAAGCATTCAAAACTTGGGGAAAGTCGAGTGCCACATTCCGTAGCAATGTATTACTGAAAGTAGCAGACAAGATCGAGGAGAATTTGGAATACCTGGCCCGAGTTGAAACGGTAGACAATGGAAAAGCGGTTCGCGAAACCATCAATGCCGATCTAGCTTTGGTGGTAGATCACTTCCGCTACTTTGCGGGTGTTATCCGTGCTGACGAGGGTTCGGTTTCGGAACACGATGAGATGACTGTTTCCATGAACATCAATGAGCCTCTTGGGGTAGTCGGACAAATTATTCCGTGGAACTTCCCATTACTGATGGCCACGTGGAAAATAGCCCCTGCACTGGCTGCCGGTTGTTGTACGATCGTTAAGCCGGCTGAGCAAACGCCTGCGTCTATTATGGTTCTGATGGAACTCATCGGTGATCTCATTCCCGAAGGCGTGCTCAACGTGGTAAACGGATTTGGCCCCGAGGCAGGAAAGCCATTGGCGCAATCGCCAAGGATCCAAAAAGTAGCCTTCACGGGTGAGACGACTACTGGACGACTCATCATGCAATACGCATCGGAAAACCTTAATCCTGTAACGATGGAGCTCGGTGGTAAATCGCCAAATGTATTCTTCCCGTCCATTATGGATGCCGACGATGCCTTTTTCGACAAGTGTATTGAAGGTGCGGTGCTCTTTGCCCTGAATCAAGGCGAAGTATGCACTTGCCCGAGCCGTATGCTCGTACACGAAAGCATCTACGAGAAGTTTATGGATCGCGTAATTCAGCGCACCGAAGCCATCAAGATGGGCAATCCGCTTGACACAACGACTATGATGGGAGCGCAAGCCTCGAAGGA
>CAZKXG010000083.1:0-2923 GCA_964556465.1 uncultured Cryomorphaceae bacterium
GTCCAATTAATTGAGTGTTTGAAAGACTAGTTTGATAAACTAGGGGTAGACCCTCAAGCAAGGACTTCGCACTTGTCCGTTCGTCCGATTGTTGTATCTTGACATGCATAACAACCAATCAAGATGAGACTTTTAACCCTTTGCCTATTCCTGGTATTTTCAATTTCTTTAGTTGCTCAAGATGAGCCCTGTGATGCCATACAGCTAGAGTGTAATGTTTCGGCAGTGAACGGAACGTTCGATGGTTATACCTTGGATACTGATTATCCAATGGATTGTCCAACTTCCGGGGGTACAGGAGGCACAGTTTGGTTTACTTTCGAATCGGAGGGTGAGCAACGTTATTTATTTTATTCGGATTTGTTTAACGACTTGCAATCGGAACATCATGCGCGCTTATATAGAGGTAATTCGTGTGAAGAGCTGATTCAACTTGCGGGTTGCCGCGTGGACGAGTACTTTGTGGGCTTTTTTCCTGAAGGCACTTATTATGTGCAACTTAGACAAAGATCCTCTGATCCTGATCAAAACAACTTCAGTGCCGGGGTTATTTGTGCCGATGTTCCTGCAAATGATACACTGTGTGACGCTTTCGAAATAGAATGTGGTCAAGTATACAGTGATTTACTGGTTGGTGCTACAGAATCACTGGAGGATGGGTTTTCCTCGGTTTTTGGCAGTGATGGAGGTGATGTTTGGTTTAAATTGGAAGCCGATAGTTCGACTACCTATGACTTTATTGGTAAAAATGGTCAAGTCATTGGTGTTTTCTTGGCTACAGACACATGTTCGGAAGTTACTCGAATTTGGGGGGGTACAAATGTATCCGGTGTGGTGGCCGATGGAACGCTTTACGTTTATGTGGCACCATATAGGAGTGATCCGACCAACGCAATAAATTATAGACTAGAAGTTCAATGTAGCCCTACTCCGGAGAATTCATTCGCTTGCGATGCTATTACTCTTACAGGAACAGAGGGTTCCGTAACAGCATTAATTGATGATGCGGCTTCCGATTTTCGACCTTGTTCTAATAACATTTTTACTCCTTCTAGATGGTATAAGTATCAAGCTGACGTTGATGGAGAATTGGATCTTAGCGCATGTGGTTTTAATATTGATGTTCAAGCCGGATTTTGTGATGATTTTCAGTGTTTGGGCTTAGTGGGTACCTATTGCCCTTCTAGCCCTCTTACAGTTGTCGGAAGTCCATGCAGCGATGGCACTCCACTAACCTACAACGATGTAATAACCGTTGATTGCGAATGCATCGGAGATCCCATTCCCCCTGGAACTCTGTGTCAAAATGCAATTCCGATTACGCAAAATCCACTTAGTATAAATTATTACAATCCAACCTATGAGCCCTTTTTACCCTTTTACCATACTATTAACGATATTCCTCCTTTTTTAGACTCGCTCGGTTCAGGGCCATTTACTCAAGGTTGCTACGCGGCAAAGGATGTTGTTTTTTCTTTTACACCTGAAGTGGACAAATTCGTCGATATAACAGCATCAATTACCGATTCTAATGTTGAACCTAACATAACGATTCTGACGGGCTGTCCATTTACCACTGCGCACGTGGCTGAAGGCTGCGGTACCGAAAATTTCTTCGTAAAGAAAATTGAAAATTTCCATGCCCTTGCAGATACTACTTACTACATATTGATCGATGGCCAGCCCCAATTATCGGGATTTGATTTTAACGTAGATCCACTAATTCAGGTAGTCCAGAAAACTTTCTGTCCTGATTTAGCCGCTTTTCAATTTGATCCGTGCGATGATGGAAACCCAAATACAACTGGAGAAACCATTAATGAAGATTGTGAATGTGAAGTTGATGGCCCTCAGCCCGGAGACTTCTGTCAGAATGCAATACCCATTCAACCTACTTCTGATCTCTTTGGTTCACCTTTAAACTTGAATACAGAAGAGTTGACTAACTCTCCCTTTGATTATTGTCTTGGTAGCGGTCAACAACGGGTTGACACTTGGCTGGAGTTTGAGATCCTCTCTAGCGTGATGGCCATAAAAGTACAAGGCGAAGGCGATTTTGATGCCGTCGTAGAGGTTTGGAAAAATGGCTGTAATGGCTTTGTGCAGAATCAACTTGCCTGTCAAAATGATAAAGGGCCAGGTCAAGCTGAAATAGTGATTCTTGATGAAGACTTAATAATTGGGAATACTCTGAAGCTTCGGGTTTACCACACCTCCAATGTGCCTCCCCAAAATAAGAATTTTAGTGCTGCTGTAACCTTTGTACCTAAATTGCATCTGATAGATGATGATTGTGTGAATGATATGTATGCGCTTTCCGATACACTCAGAATAGATGTATCAGAGTTTTCTCTTCCGGTGAAGAATTGGATTTTCGCTTTCAAAGAACTGGAAGCACCTTTCCAAACATATTTTAGACTATCTCCCAACGGCAAAAAACCGGGTATTAGATTAAATCAGGTTCCACCGCTTGAATTGGGCAGATCTTATGACGTCAGAGTCAGACCGATCTTTAATGGCGGCGTTGAAGGCGATTTCGGAGAAGCTTGTGCCATATCAATAACGGAGGGCAGCGAAATTGGATTGATCGACGTTTCTAGCGATACTCATACCGAAATTGGTCAAATTGCTTTAGAGCTTTTCCCTAACCCCGCCAATGGGAGTGAGGTGTCGATCTCACTGACAAGCCTTTCTTCATCTGAAAGTCAAATCCTCATTAGGGTTTATGACTTGGTTGGAAAACAAGTTCTTTTTGAACAATTCTCAAGCGGTAGTGAATCTGCTCTTTTTTCATTAAATATTGAGGACCTTACATCGGGTGTTTATACGATTTCTGCCCAAGTTGACGGTTTTAGAACCTCTCGAAAACTTCTGGTTGAGTAGGAGAATAAAACCAAATTGAGTTTATTTGAAAAAAGGGATG
>CAZKXG010000083.1:2933-12291 GCA_964556465.1 uncultured Cryomorphaceae bacterium
ATTCCCGCGACCACGACCTGTAGCACCTGCTCCAAGAACATCGAGGCAGGGAGCCCGGCCTATTGGGTGAAGGGCAACGGGATGCACCACATTGAATGCATCCCTTTTTTTAAAACTTTAGCTAAGCGCTACTAATAATAATGCTTTCTTCTCACTTTAGCGACATATTTCGCTAAGCGAATCACTTGCTTCGTGTAGCCGTACTCGTTATCGTACCAAACATAAAGAACAACGTTCTTTTTGTCTGGGTGAACGAGAGTGGCTTGGCTATCATAAACCGAGCAACAAGTATCTCCAACGATATCGCTGGATACCAATTCAGGTTCAATACTGTAATGGATTTGGTTTACTAAGTCACCTTGTAAGGCGGCCTTTTTGACCAAAGCGTTTACTTCCTCCACGGAGGTTTCCTTGTGAAGAGAAAGGTTCATTATGGCCAAAGAACCGTTTGGAACCGGAACTCGAACCGCATTTGCGGTGAGCTTATCTTTCAACTCGGGAATGACCTTCGTTACGGCAGCACCTGCTCCCGTTTCTGTAATCACCATGTTCAAAGCTGCTGAACGACCTCTTCTTTCTTTCTTATGAAAATTGTCAAGAAGGTTTTGATCGTTTGTGTAAGCATGAACTGTTTCGATATGACCTTTATCAATACCATACTCGTTTTGGATTACACTCAGCACCGTACTAATTGCATTTGTCGTGCAAGATGCAGCAGAAAAAATGTTCTCGTTATCCAAGTCCAACGATTGGTGGTTAATTCCATAGACAATGTTCGGAATCCCTTTTCCCGGTGCGGTTAGGATCACCTTAGCAATTCCTTTACTTTTTAAGTGTAAGGATAGCGCATCACGATCTCGAAAAGCTCCTGTATTATCCAAAACGATTGCATCAGAAATACCATAATCCTCGTAGTTTACTTGATCAGGTCCGGGAGCTTGGATCATCTTAACGATTTGACCGTTAATAATAATTGCTTGTCTTTTAAGATCGGGGACAACCGTACCTGAGAATGGGCCATGAACGGAATCCAACCGAAGCAAGTCAGCTCTCTTGATGATTTCTTCATCAGTCACTTTTCGCGTTACGATCGCTTTCAATCGCAACTGCTGGCCTTTGCCGAATTGTTGGATTAATTCTCTCGCTGCCAAGCGGCCAATTCGGCCAAAACCATATAATACGACATCGCGTGGACCTTTACCAGACTCATCGAACGAAGTAAATCCCTCTAGCTTAGAGCTGAGAAACGAATCGATCGAGACGTAATCGGTCTTAACTTCCATCCATTCGGCGGTAAGTAAGCCAACGTCGATTTTTGATGGGGCCAAGTCCATTTTAACAAGGGCCTCGGCTATTGCAGTAGTCTCGTGAACGGAAATAGGTTTTCCAACCACGTCTGCGGCATACTTGTGAAGTAGTAATACTTCGCTCACGCTGGTGTCTACCAGGTGGTTTCTAAAAAGAACAAGCTCCACGGAATTATCGTAGAGCAAGTTACCAACGGCGTTGATCAATTTGACCGTCGCCTTTTTTTTACTGATCCAGGAATCAAGCTCCTCATTGTAGGTAGCTCTCCCTGCACTCAATAGGTCAGTGGACATTTTGTTTGTAGGTGGTTATGTTGATGGTGTAATTGAATTCAATTATCCCAAGTAAGCCTTCAAGTGCTTACTTCTCGAAGAGTGGCGTAGCCTTCTGATCGCTTTTTCTTTGATTTGTCTCACACGTTCTCGTGTCAAACCAAATCGGTCACCGATCTCCTCTAAAGTCAATCCATGCTTCATTCCAATTCCGTAGAATAAACGGATGACTTCTCTTTCTTTTTCAGTCAGAGTAGAAAGTGACCGCTCAATCTCTTGAACCAATGATTCATTCAATAGACCAAAGTCGGCAGTAGGAGAGTCGCTGTTTACCATTACGCTGTCATCTTCTGTAAAAGGTGCATCAACAGACACATGTCTACCACTTACTTTAAGCGAATCGGCAACTTTCTCTGCAGGAATATCGAGAGCCGTAGCAATCTCTTCAACAGTCGGTGGGCGATCGTATTCTTGCTCCAACTTTGCGAACATCTTGTTGATTTTGTTCAAACTTCCCACCTGATTCAGTGGCAAACGAACAATACGTGATTGTTCAGCCAGGGCTTGAAGAATAGACTGACGGATCCACCATACGGCGTATGAAATGAATTTAAATCCTCGTGTTTCGTCAAATCGTTGAGCTGCTTTGATAAGTCCAAGATTTCCTTCATTGATCAAATCAGGAAGTGAAAGCCCTTGATTTTGGTATTGTTTAGATACCGACACTACAAAGCGTAAGTTTGCGCGTGTAAGTTTTTCCAAAGCAAGCTGATCACCCTTTTTAATTCTTTGCGCAAGCTCTACTTCTTCCTCCGCTGTGATGAGGTCTTCACGTCCAATTTCTTGAAGGTACTTATCAAGAGATTGACTCTCGCGATTCGTTATACTTTTGGTGATTTTAAGCTGTCTCATGTATCTTTTGCGTTAAAGTTGTTAAAATCGGACGTGGAAAATAAGCGGCAAAGATAGACCAATGCTTCCTAATTCCAAATCTCTTCTAATTCGTATGGTTTTTCAAAAAGTATAAAAGCGACCCAAGCTCGTTTGCAGGGGTCGCTTTATTGAATTCAAAATAATTTCGAGATATCGATGGAATTGAGATGAATCGATGTTTACGGTTTCTGATGAGTATCTCGCAGGTTTTATTTTGAATCTTAAATTTATAATCAAATACCAAAGCCATAATAGTCAGGCATCCCGTTTTGATGAAACCCTTCCACCAAAACCCCGCCACTTTTTGAGTGAAGGATGCGTTTTACATCTTCAGGGCTGTCAACGGGCTGTTTGTCAATATGTGTGATGACAAATCCTTTTTCAATTCCCGCTTTCCTGAATTTTCCTTCCTCAATATCCGTTATTCTGACACCATTTACAACTTTGAGTGATGATTTTTCTTCAGAACTAAGTTCCTCAAATTTGGCTCCAAAAATCATATTGAGTTCTTCCTCAGTACGTTTCTTGAGTTCAGTTTTTCCGTAGCGATCGCGCAACAAAACTTCTAAAGAACGTTTCTCGTTTTCTCGTAGTATGCTTACTGATATTTTATCTCCAGGTCTGTATTTTCCAACTTGCTCTTGAAGTTCTGTCACACTCTTCACCGGAAAGTCCTCTACTGAGACTATGATGTCCCCTTCAGCAATACCCGCTTGCTCAGCGGCTCCACCTTCGAGAAGACCTCTCACGTAAGCTCCTTCGCTTACATCAAGTCCTTTATTCATTCTCAGGTCGGGGTCGATGTTGCTAATGCTTACTCCAATGTATGCGCGCTGTACTTTACCAAACTCCAGAAGATCTGCGGTTACCTTCTTAACGATGCTCACAGGAACGGCAAAACTATATCCACTGTAAGAGCCGGTTCTAGAGGCGATAGCCGTATTGATTCCAATCAACTCTCCGCGACCATTGACCAGAGCTCCTCCACTATTGCCAGGGTTTACTGCTGCATCAGTTTGGATAAACGACTCAAGTGGAAAAGTCTCAGAATTGGGGTCATAATCCAATATATTGATGTTTCTGGCTTTAGCACTTACAATACCCGCAGTTACGGTCGAAGTTAAGTTGAAAGGATTTCCAACTGCCAGCACCCATTCGCCGATTTGCAATGCGTCGCTATCTCCTAGCGTGATGGAAGGCATTCCGTCAGCTTTTACTTTAAGAAGAGCTATATCCGTTCCGGGATCTCGGCCAACGAGGGTAGCTTCAAAAGTGCGGTTGTCATTTGTAGTAATTTCAATCGTTTCGGCATTTTCTATCACGTGATTATTTGTAACGATAAATCCGTCATCACTTATGATTACCCCCGAACCTGAAGATCTTTGTTGTTTGGAAGAATATGGATCGCCGCCAAAATAGCGGCTCCAAGGATTGTAATATTGCTGCGCAACAGAGACAGTCTTCACGTGCACTACAGCGTCTAACGACCTGTTGGAAGCCTCCACAAAATCAATGCTCTCTAAAGGCATTGAAGGTGAAGTGGTGTAGTTCGTGAGTTTGAACTCTGTTTTTGGTTCAATTTGGTTGGGCAGATTACCACCCTCAAAAAAAGTAACGTAGGTTCCGAGCGCCACGAAACCTCCGAACAATGCTACTGCTGCTGTTTTGATCAATTGTTTCATGAGTTTCTTTGAGTGATTTGACAATATAAACAGTCAAAAGGCTAAAATTCTTTTGTCTGTTTTGTTAATTCGTGTTAAGCTACATCCTTGAGCACACGCACGCTACGTTCAATTTGCATGCCAAAGGAATGAACCTGACAATTTGTGAATTTGTCTGATTCGATCTGTCATGATTTCTACTTTTGGGGGAAGGCTTGATTGCAATTAACTACTACTTTTGTCAGTCGGTTATGACTATCCCTTTTGTAAAGTATAGTGGAACAGGAAACGACTTCATCTTGATTGATGATCGGACTGGTTATTTTCCTGAGCATGATACCAAGCTCATTCAGTCCATGTGCGACCGCCATTTTGGTATAGGTTCAGATGGGTTGATGCTTTTGAGGGAGCATGATGAATCCGATTTCGAAATGATCTTTTTTAATCCCGATGCAACTCAAAGCTTGTGTGGCAATGGCAGTCGGTGCTCTGCTCATTTTGCAAAGCAACTCGGAATGGCCGGCGAATCGGGTATTTTTACGACAACTGATGGAGTTCATGAATACTTGATATCCCGGTCTGATGAAGTGGAGATCAGTATGAATGATGTGGGGTCTGTCCAAACGTTGAAAGGGATGGATTTCTTGAATACGGGGTCTCCCCATCTGCTCATCAACAAAGAGAGCCTTGATTCAATAAATTTGCTCAAAGAAGGCAGATTATGGCGATACGACGATATTTTTACTGAAACGGGAGGAACAAATGTGAATTTCATTCAGGAAGTTGATTCAGATACTGTTCGAGTTCGCACTTACGAAAGAGGCGTAGAATCAGAAACCCTGAGCTGTGGAACGGGCGTAACAGCTGTTGCACTTGCAAAAAAGAAGAGTCAAAATGGGAAACACCGGGTTACAGTTCATACTCAAGGAGGAGTTTTGAGCGTTGCGTTTGTTCGAAATGAAAATGGATTTTCCGAGATCAAGCTGAGAGGCCCCGTACTTAAAATTTTTGAAGGAGTTTACCATGTTGGAAAATGAACGAATAAGGCTTCGCGCTCTCGAAACTACCGATGTGGATAAGCTCTTTATCTGGGAGAATAATCGTGCGAACTGGCGAGTTTCTCAGACCGTCACTCCTTATTCACGGCATATTCTGATTGACTATGTGAATTCGATTTCAGACGTTTTTACCGATAAGCAGCTCAGGCTAATCATCGAAGAGAAAGAGTCTGATCTACCGATTGGAACAGTAGATATCTTTGATTGTGATTTCAAAAACAAGCGTGCAGGTATAGGAATCCTGGTGGCTGAACCGGAAAAAAGAGGAAAGGGTTTCGCGTCAGAGGTGATGGACATTGTCTTGCCATATTGTTTTCAAACCCTTTCAATGCATCAGGTTTATTGCAGTATTCTCACCGATAATATTGAAAGTATAAAGCTGTTCAAGAAATATGGATTTGAAAAAGTAGGAGTGAAGAAGGATTGGACTTTTTATCAAGGAAAATTCTACGATGAAGTTTTGATGCAGAAATTCAGAGGAAATGGCTAAGAAGATCTTATTTGCTTTAGTTCTCATATGCTTGTTGGCAGGAGCTATGATCGGCTATTACTCTTACAGAATGCTATACGGGCCTGCATTAGATTTAGAAAACCAGAGTATCACCTTTTATATCAAGAGTGGTTGGGATGAGCAGGATGTCTTGGAATCTCTAACAGAAGTTGCAGGCCTCCGTAATCCCGATTTTGCTGAAACTCTCATGCAAAAGAAGAATTATCAAGGAGGTTTGGTTGTTTCGGGCAAATACACCCTAATCGCCGACATGGGCCTCAATGAATTGATCGATCACCTCAGAGCCGGAAATGGTGAAGAAGAAGTACAAGTGACATTTAATTCAGCCAGAACTCTTTCAGAACTGGCTGGTCGTGTGGCCATTAATATCGAGGCTGATTCGGCCCAAGTAGCCCGAAAGCTATCAGACCCCGAGGTAGCGAGAAAGTATGGTTTTAATTCTGCGACGTTTATCAGCATGTTCTTCCCCGACACTTATCAAATGGAGTGGGATACCGATGCCGGCGAATTCGTTGAGCGAATGGCCGAAGAGTACAAGCGCTTTTGGACAGAAGAACGGGTTCAAAAAGCTCGAAACTATGGCCTTTCTCAGAGTGAAGTCAGCACTCTGGCCAGTATTGTTCAGGCCGAACAGCAAGTGCATCCTGATGAAAGAAAAGTGATAGCCGGACTATATTTAAATAGATTGAAAAAGGGGATGCGTCTCCAGAGCGATCCGACAGTTGTTTATGCAGTTGGAGATTTTTCAATTAATCGAGTTTTAACAAAGCATCTTTCTACTCCCAGCCCGTACAACACATACATCAATACAGGATTGCCTCCCGGACCAATAAATCTACCATCGAAACAATCCATTGATGCCGTGCTGAATGCAGATAAGAACAACTACATATTCATGTGTGCAAAAGCAGATTTCTCAGGTTACCATGCCTTTGCTACCAATCTTAGCGAACACAACAGAAATGCCAGAGCCTTCCAAACGGCACTAAACGAAAGGAAGATTTACAAATGAGATCCCGAGATTCCGTCAAAATATCCGAGGGAAAGTCATACGCATATTTGGTTCACAGTTCTTTTTTGACGGTTGGCTTCTTTATTTTAGGTTTTCTATTTCCATGGTGCTTTTTACTCATTTTCCCATCTCTTTCTCTCCTTATGGTCACTACAGGTGTAGAGGTAGATTCAAGAAACAATCGGGTAAGAAAGTACTCGGGTTGGTTAGGTAAAAGGTGGGGGGTATGGCTTCCACTTTCTCACTTTCAAAAGGTGAGGCTGGAAGAATTTGTAGTGAGCAAAAAGTCCGAAGGCGCGGTGAGATTTAATCCGACGAGTTCAAGAACTTACGACATTCTTCTGTTAGACAAATATGGAAAAACCTTCGAGTTGAATGACTTCTTCGACTACGATTTGGCATTGCTCTGTATGCGCGAAATTGAGAAAACAGGTATTGAGGCTGAGAATGCATATGCTCTTTACACAAAAAGCCTATATCAGAGGAAAAGGAGAAGATAAGCCTTCAACATTATTGAGAAATTCATGTTCTTACAGTCGAATTTAAGCCAAATGAGAATCTTCCTAACCATAACGGCCTTGTTAGCCGTTTTTTCTGTTTTCGGTCAATCAGGAGTTATTAAAGGTCGAGTATTCGATGAGTTCACTAATGAGCCTGTTCCATTTTCCAATGTAGCTCTACAGGAAACCACCTACGGAGCCGTGTCAGATATCGATGGTAATTACGAGATCACAGGTATCGAACCTGGGCTTTATAACGTCCAAGCGAGTTTTGTAGGCTACAAGACCAAAACACTTTTTGAAGTCGAAGTTTTTGCTGCCAAGCCAACAGTTCTCGATATTCCGCTTGAGGCAGGTGCAACCAACCTTACAGCAGTAGAGATCACCACGGAAGTTTTTGAACGAAATGCCGAAAGCCCTGTGTCTCTTCAGCAAATCGGGACAAACGAAATTCAACGGAATCCCGGCGGAAACAGAGATATTTCTCGTGCCCTGCAAATATTACCCGGTGTTGCCTCCTCACTTTCGTTCAGAAATGACATCATTATTCGCGGTGGTGCGCCCAATGAAAACAGGTTCTTTCTGGACGGTATTGAAGTTCCTGTCATTAATCATTTTGCCACTCAAGGTTCATCAGGAGGGCCTGTTGGTATTCTGAATGTGAATTTCATACAAAATGTTGATTTCTTTTCAGGTGCCTTTCCTGCCAATCGAGGGAATGCCATGAGTGCCGTTTTGGAATTCACTCAAAAAGATGGCAATACTGACGGGCTGAAAGGTAATTTCACCCTGAGTGCCACAGATGTAGGACTTACGCTTGACGGGCCGATAAACGATAAAACCACTTTTATAGCATCTGTGAGACGCTCGTACCTCCAATTTCTTTTTGGAGTGATAGGATTACCATTTCTACCTACCTACAATGATGCCCAGTTTAAAGTAAAGCATAAGATAAACGATAAGAATGAAATCACTTTTGTAGGATTGGGGGCTTACGACCAATTCGAACTCAATGAATCCGCCGCTCAAGATGCTGAGACGGAGGAGGAGCGACAGGAGCTCAACTATATTCTCAATAACCTTCCGGTCAATAATCAGTGGAATTATACTGTGGGAGCGAACTATAAGCACTTTTCAAATAAAGGTTTTCAGAACGTGGTCTTGAGTCGCAACCACCTGAATAATCGTGCCGAGAAGTACGAGCAGAATATTGAGTCGCCTGAAAATCTCATTTTGAATTATGAGTCTGAAGAAATTGAAAACAAGTTCAGGTTTGAACATACGCAAAGAACGAATGGATGGCGATTGAATGCGGGATTCAACCTTGAGGATGTGACATACTCCAACAGTACGTTCAACCAAATAAGTGTAGATACAACGGTACAAATAGTCGATTTCAATTCCGAAATCAACTTCCAGAGATTTGGCTTTTTTGGATCGATTAATCGAAGTTTCCTTGAGGACCGCCTACTTCTGTCTTTCGGTTTGAGAACGGATTGGAACAACTGGGCAGAGAGTATGTCAAACCCGATCGATCAGCTTTCACCCCGACTATCCGCTTCCTATTCCATCACACCTGAGCTTTCCGTCCAAGCAAACGTGGGTCGTTACTACCAGCTTCCGCCTTACACCGTAATGGGCTTTAGAGACAACGCAGGAAATCTGGTAAACCGAGATAATGGAGTGACCTACATTCAGAGCGACCATCTGGTAGCGGGTTTGCAATATGTTTTCCCCAGCAACACAAAGGTGTCGATTGAAGGGTTTTACAAAGTTTACGACAACTATCCTTTTACCCTTCGAGATAGCATCAACTTGGCCAATCTAGGCGCGGATTTTGGAGTTATTGGAAATGAAGAAGTAGCATCAATTGGCGAAGGTCGTTCCTACGGGGTTGAATTTCTTGTACAGCGCAAACTTTACAATGGGCTATTCGGGATTGCCGCATTGACCTTGGTAAGAAGCGAATTCACCGATAAGAATGGAGATTTTGTTCCCTCCGCGTGGGATAATCAGTTCATTCTAAGTCTAACAGCCGGTAAGAAATTCGGGATGAACTGGGAAGTTGGAACACGCGTACAAGTTTTGGGCGGCCCACCTTTT
>CAZKXG010000083.1:12301-13936 GCA_964556465.1 uncultured Cryomorphaceae bacterium
GAGCGCGCTCCCGTGAGCTACCAGGTCGATTTTAGGATAGATAAGAAATACTTCTTTGACAAGTGGTCGCTGAATCTCTACATCGACATCGAGAATATTACGAACGCTGTGGTGGAGCTGGAGCCTTTTATTGATGTGGTGCGCGATGATAATGATCAACCCGTTGTCGACCCAAACGATTCCTCCAGATACCTTTTGACTACGATACCCAATACCAGCGGAACTCTTTTGCCTAGTATCGGAGTTGTAGTTGAATTTTAATTAAAGGACTCCCGGCTTGGTGTGGTAATTCTTTCCGCCGGTGTCAATCAAATCTTGGTAAAACTCAGCCATTTCCTCAATGGTGTCATCCGTGTTCAGTTTTTCGGCAATCCTTTGCTTGGCGAGGGCCCCGATTTTCTTCGTCCAGTCTTTTTTATCATATGCAGCCCACATGGCTTCAGCAAGGGCTTTAGGGTTTTTGGAAGGCACCATAAATCCACTATGAGCGTGTTCAATCAAATACTTATTACCGGGAATGTCAGTAATTAACGGAGTAGTACCTAATGACATGGCTTCAATAGCCGATTTGGTGATGGATTCGCCGTAAATGGAGGCTAGAAGAAATACATCGCTAGCCTTATCTATTTCCAATGCATTGGGCTGAAAACCGGTAAAAATGACACGATCGCCGTAACCACTCTCATCGGCTATTTTTCGGTATTCCTTCGTTTCAAGGCCATTCCCGACCATGAGGAGGTAGAAGTCCATCCCTTTCGGTAAGTGATGCAATGCCTGCATAATATAAATCACCCCTTTCATCGGGCGTGTATTCGCTACACACGTAAAGACAAAACTTCCGGGTTTCACACCGTACACGGACAGATCAGCGGGTTTAACATCTTCATACCATTCCAGTCGATGGCCCTTGTTGATCGTCACGACTTTTTTCTTGGCGATTGATAGCACTTGTTTTCTAAACTCCTCTTCTACACCGATAGAATTACAGATGATTTTATCGACTCGAGGATGGTAGTACTTTGTATATAGAGAGGGGTCAAACCACTGCAGGTTTCCTTGGTATCCGCGGTACAAAACCACTTTTACATCAAGGCCCTTTGCGGCCCTGATACCGTTGGAAGAAGCCTTGCTATTGTAAAGTTGAAGAATATCGATTTTTTCGTCAATGAGGTGTTTTCGAATTCTCTCAATGCTCTTTGGGTCAAATTTTTTTTCGGGGTGAAAATCGATCACATTGACTCCTGCTTCTTCGAAATTTTTGACATAGGGTGAATCCCCATAAGTCATCACGTCTATTTTCCAACCCTTCTTGGCCAGTCCTATGAAAATTTCTGCTTCTGGCCTTACAGTAACGGTACTGCGATAATTGCTGATGACTAAAATCTTTGGAGGCATCTCGCGAAATTAAGGTTTCTCAACTTGGTACAAAACCAACGTATTCTGAGTCCACTTGTCTTTGAACTCAAAATAGACGTTACCACCACTATCCAGCGCGTAGTTCTTTTCGCCGAGCAGCCAACTATCCACTCTGGGGTTTGTCAAATAGATCAATCGGCTGTTCGTATTTAAAGTGTAGTAATACGGAATCTGATAGGCTAAGAGCGGTGGCGTCGAGAGACTATCTTTCAAAAAGCT
>CAZKXG010000084.1:0-6719 GCA_964556465.1 uncultured Cryomorphaceae bacterium
ATTGTCAATCAGTGCAGCCAAAAGGTTGTTAGCACGCTCAACTGCGGTGAAGTCGCCCGTAAAGTGCAAGTTGATGTCCTCCATTGGAATGACCTGACTATACCCTCCGCCGGTCGCACCTCCCTTAATTCCAAAGACAGGCCCCAAGGAAGGCTCTCGCAAGGCTAATGTGGCCTGAGTACCTATGTGATTCATGGCATCAGCCAATCCAATGGATACGGTGGTTTTCCCCTCTCCCGCAGGTGTAGGCGTCATAGCTGTAACCAAGATAAGTTTGCCGTTAGGATTTCCTCCTAAGTGAGCAGGAATTTTCGCTTTGTACTTACCGTAATGGTCGAGGTTCTCCCTCCCAATGCCTATTTTTCCGGCTATTTCTTCTATCGGCTTAGGCTGAAATGAATTGGCAATTTCAATATCACTCATAATCTATTCTTTGGAAGTGGTAAAACGAAGAAGTTCATCGGATGCATTTTTCAGAATGAGGTCATCCTTTACCACATCTATTGAAGTGGCACTTGTTAAAGCATTTATAAAATCCGTTTCTCCCGTTCCGGGACAATGCATTTTGGTCATAGCACCAGGGTCGAGTTTCAAAACCTCTCCTAAGGAAAACTTACCTGAAAAAGAATTGCAGCCAGTTGATCCTTGCATAGTGCCGTCCTTTTTAAAGGCAATAGAGGGAAGTCCTTTCATGAAGTCAGCTTCATTCACGACGTTTCCGTTAAGGCTTTCCAAAACCCATTCTTTATTGATCAAATCGCTGAGTTGAGCAGTTTGATCTGGCAGATTCTTTGTAGAGGAGCACGACAAAAAAATTAAGGATAGAACGACAATGATAGATTTTCTCATAGGTCTAAACTAAAAAAGGGTGCTCTCGCACCCTTTCACAATTGAGTCTTTTACTTTTTGGATTTTTCGGCTTTTTTCATTTTAACATCGCTGTACTTTGCTTGAAACTTGGCATATTGCTCTTCGCTTAACACTTGCTTTACCGTTTCGTTATTACGCTGTTCGTAAGCTTTTATTTTTTCAGCCTTTTCAGCGTCTGATAGATTCATGCTTTCCATCGCCGCTTTGCTCTTAAACATGGACATGTTCAATCCCATCATTCTCTGAGCTTGAGATTCACTCAAGTCGAGGTATGTCGTCATTTGTTCTGTAAGTTCGGTAGCCTGCTGCTTCACTTGCTCTTCCATAGAAACAGCTTTATCTGTTTGAGCGAAAGAGAAAGATGCGATAGCAAATGCAAAGGCAGTTAGGATTAGCTTAATTTTCATGTTATTTTAAATTTTGGTGTCCCTAAATGTAAGAACCATGCCGGAAAATACTAGAATGGCGATTGTTTTTTTTCTTGTTATCACATTGTCAGGCATTAATGCCTTCTCTCAATCCGATAAATATCCTTTGGTGCATGAAGAAGAATTTCATCGGCCCATTTTCGAAAATGATCAAATAAGGGTGCTCAATGTTCGCGCTTCCAAAGGAGACACAACCGCTCTCCATCAGCATTGCAACCCCATACTTTACCTCACACTAGAGGGAACAACGGTTAGTCTAAAAGAGCCGTCCGAATCATGGAAGAGTGCAAACCTTCCAACAGGCTGGATCGGACAGGATATTTACAAAAGTGATTCTTGCTTTGTTCATCGCTTCGCGATTCCTGAAGAAGGTCGACTGCATATAGTAGCAGTTGAAGCATTGAAAAACACTGACGTGATTTCATTTGGCTTTGATCCCATTCACAGCGAAAATGGCTTCTCCGTATATAAGATTGAATTGGCTCAATTGGCTGAAGTAGCCTTAACCTCAATTCCGGTCATTTTGGTAGAATTCTCTTGTATAGGAGAGTGTAATGTAGAGGTTGTCAGCTCGAATAAACTTTCAGAATGGAAATTGCATAAGAATACGGCTTATACAGTCATTTTTGCGAATGAAGAAGTTAAAACCAAAGAATAAGTTGCGTGAAAGGGAAAGAGTGTCTTCTTAGAGCGGCAGCTTGTCAACTACACGTTTTACTTTTGGGCCCATCAGAAATCGTCTGACATAATTCAGCCGAACATTTCCCACACCGAAAACCATTCCATTATCTGCCTCATTCACGGCATTTTGAAAGGTAGAAGAAACGGCAGTTAGTCCCAGATACCATTCCGGGGAATTGTATCCGAAACCAAAGCGAAAATCTGCAGAAGGGTTCAACAGCCACTCCGCTTCCTCCGTTCCGTCATCGTATGTGTAGCGAGTTGGTCCTATTCCCAAGCGAACGTTGAGTGAGAGCGTGAGGAACATATATTTTGCGAAAACGAATGTGTGAGAGTATCCCCCCTTGGGACCAAAATCGAAAAAAGCTACTTCTCTAATTCCCCTCAAGGGAACAAAAAGATCTTCGTCGACTAGCGTAGAAATCAAGCTACTATCGGCATCAGCATAGACCAAAGCCACTTCGCCACCGAGCAGGAAAGAACCGGCGCTCTTTTTCTGGACCTCGTTGTGAACAAAAGGCGCAGCATAGGAGAACTTTTCTCCATTGAAAAGGTAGAGATAAGAAAGGCCAAAAAGCCTGAGCCGCATATCTGGCCTCACATAAAAAGGGTCTTCCCATTCAGGGATAATGTCCGATGTATTATCCAGGTAAAGTCCATTGTAGAACTGTCCATAAAAATCTATAACCGAGTGACGTGTATAAGTATAGGATTGTAAATCCAAATACTTCGTTTTACCCTTACCAACATCAGGATTAAGAAAATCAAAACCATAAGCCAGATTCAAAGTAAATCCGTTTACAGTTGCTCCGATACCGAGGTTTAAGGTCGTATTTGGATCATAGTAAATATTTCTGTTTTGACTGTCATCGAAAAACTCCAGATTGGTGAATTTTTGTGACAAGTAAAACCTGCCCGTTATAAACTCAGGAAAAGTTTGGATAAAAGTTGTGTCGTACTTTAAAGTTTCTGTATTGAGAACTTTTCCTACTTCGATATTTTGCGAAAAGCCGAATGTGGATACCAGAAAAAGAACGATCAGACAAACCGATTGGAAAACTACTTTCAAAACCAGATCACTTTGGCCCAAAGATCAAAATAAAATCACTTTTAACATCGTGCCTGAAATGAATCTACCTTTGGGCTCAAGTAAAAACTTGAAGGTGCGCATTTTAAATCTCTATTCGAATTCATATAGCGGCTTATCCAAGCCTGCCTGGATTCTTGCGCTCGTCATTCTGATAAATAGAACAGGCACTATGGTTTTGCCTTTCTTGAGTATCTATTTGCGTGAAGCAAGAGGGCTTACTTTGGAAGAAGTGGGGATCATACTTTCACTATTCGGAGCAGGATCTCTAGTAGGTTCTTTTCTAGGTGGTTGGCTTACTGACCGAGTGGGATCATTTGCGGTGCAAACGGGAGCATTGATTGGCGGTGGGATTTGCTTTTTAATTCTGAAAAACATCGAAAGCTTCGAAGGTCTGGCTATTGGATTTTTTCTGACCACTGTAGTGACAGACTCACTGCGACCTGCAAATTCTACAGCAGTGGCTCAGTACGCCAAAAAAGAAAATCTAACCAGAGCATACTCGCTCAATAGGATGGCAACAAACCTTGGGTTCACCATAGGACCAGCTATTGGAGGCTTTTTAGCAGCAAAAAATTACGACCTGCTCTTCTATGCAGATGGGTTCACTTGTATCGGAGCCGGAGTTTTATTCGCGTTCTATTTTTTAAATCTCCCAAAGAATCAAGATGATAGACAACCCGAGTTGATCGGAGCAAAGGCGAAACCACTTCCTCCTTGGAAAGATCTGTCGTTTATGGTTTTCATCTTATTGGTAGCCGGGTATGGCACCGTATTTTTCCAGCTGTTTATCAGTCTGCCGCTTTATTATCGAGAAATATACTTTTTACCTGAAAACCAGATTGGCTGGCTACTGGCGCTCAATGGATTTATAGTATTTGCCATTGAAATGCCTTTGGTTTCAAAGCTTGGAAACAAGGTTTCCATAAAGCGTGTAGTAAGTCTGGGCGCCTTATTTGCGGGCTTGGGACTCATCATGCTAAATGTAGCGGAGGGCATGGTCATCCTTGTTTTATCCATGATTCTACTTAGTATCTCCGAAATACTCGCGATGCCGTTTATGACGACCTATACTGTTCAAAGAGCGAATGAAAAATCCCGTGGTCGCTACCTGGGAATGTACTCCGTTGGTTACAGTATAGCTCCTGCAGTGGGTACTTTTCTCATTAAATACTCAGGATATACCTTTCTGTGGTACGTTCTAGGGGCCTTTTCTATTTTAGTTGCAATAGGGTTATTGCTCAATCTTACATCGGTTAATTCACAATAAGCCTAAACGGCATACTCCTACTCAGGCATTGGATAAATGAGCACTGGCCTCCTGGATTTTTTACTGAGCTCGACGGCAATATTCTCTAAAAACAGGTTGGAGAAAAATCCATTTTTATGCGATCCGCAAATAACTAAATCTGCTTCGATATCATCTGCTTGTTTTAAGATCTCATCAGCCACATAACCCTGTATCAGCAATGCTCTGGCATCAATATTCTGAGAATCCAGGCGCTTAGCTAACTCTTGAACCCACCGATGTTCATCTCGGTATTCGCGGGCTGCATCAAGTCGTATATATTCGGGACCTACATCATAGCCCACAAACTCAGGCTCGGGGCGAGCAATGTGCAGAATGTATAGCGTGGCACTGAACAGAGAAGCCATTTTTCCTGCGTAGTCCAGCATTTCATCGGTGCCGTCTTCATTATCAACGGCTATAAGAATCCTTTTCATGATTTTGTAATTTCAGTTTCAATTTGTTGATCAATTTGCTCAGCTTTAAACTTTTTCGCCCAAACCATTCCCTCCCTATACCCCAAGTCAAACAGACTTTTGGCTTTTGAGAAGTCGAGAAGATCAAATGAAGGTTCCATTTCAGGTCTTAGAACATGATCACACATCTTCATACCCTCCTCACTACTGCGGTTTACTACCAAATGAAAAACTTCGAGGGCAACATTTTTCATGGTTTTCAGGTTTTGAGTAAATTTTCCTTTATTCACCTCAACCCCTAAAACGTATGAACAAGTGGAGGCACAAGCACCTGCCGGCAGATTGTTAACCACTCCCCCGTCCACGTACTTTTCGCCATTTATTTCAACCGGTTCAAAAAGAATCGGGATACTGGCAGATGCCAAGATGGGTCTTCTCAATTCTCCTTTGTGAAAATCGACACAATCGCCCTTGGCTAAATTTGTTGCAAAAACGTGTATTGGTATGGGGAGCTCTTCAAAAGTGGCAGGGAGGTTCTTGTCCAATACCTCTTCCAGGTATTTCATACCCAATAGCCCTGACAAACTTGGCTTGAGTCGAAATAAATTCAAAAAGCCTTTTCCCGATAGGAGATCGAGCATAGCCATAGGCTTCATACCCGATGCATAAAGAGAACCTACCACAGCTCCGATACTGGCGCCACTAATACAAGATGGCTTCAACCCACACTCATCAATAGCCTGGAGCACACCAACTTGAGCAAGCCCTCGAGCCCCACCGCCACTTAGAACCAATCCCCAATTCAATTGCTTATTTTTCGTCTTTGTCATTCTTCTTAATCCTTCGAAATCTAATTTACGCTATTTTGGCATGAATTTTACATCTACAGGTCTAAACTTAGAAATTATGAAATTTCGAATTACCATATCATTAATTGCCGCCGTTATTCTTGTTGCATGCGGAAGTCAATCACCCATGGGTGAGAAAGTAAAAGAGCCTTTCACAGGAGCGAAATACGAGTCGAATAACCGGTATTTTCGAGCCACAGGAAAAGGATCCAGTATAAAAGACAATATCGCTCGCGGAAAGGCAGACATCGAAGCCAAGAACCAACTAGCCGGTCAAGTAAGTACAAATATGCGCAACGTTACGGATCAATATCTGGGTCAAACAGACAATGCCGTGGGAGCAGATGTCGCCGATAAATTTCAAAGCCTAACAAGGCAGGTAATGAACACCGGGCTAGCTGACTTGAGAAAAATTGGCGAAGAGAAATACTACAATGGTGAAGAATACACCGTTTATATTGCTTACGAAATAAAGAAAAATGCCATGTTTCGCTTTATGAAAAAGCAGGCAAAGACTGATTCAAAAATAGACAAAGAGAGCCTTGAGGTGATGGAGAAAATATTAGACCTTCAAATTGAAGCGACAGAAGATGATGAGTAGCTAAATCAAATTTGAAAAAGAAAAGGGAGCCTCAAATGAGACTCCCTTTTTTTATCAGGACCTGTATATTCCGGTTACAACCGGAAGGAACTTAAACCAAAACCTAATCAACCATGATCCAACAGGCCCTGCCAAATTCATTCGGCGTGGGGCCACCCACTTCTTTGGTTTGTTCAGTAATTAAACGCGCTCACGTCTAAATTGTTTTGGAAAAAACACAGGATCACCTACGGATGTAGGTAGACGTCAGATTGTTAAAAATCAGATACGAATACCCGTCGCTACAAGTTCTTTGTACTCGGGATATCTATTGAGGTATTCTTTGATTGCCTTACACGAAGGGATAAGCTGATAGTCATTTTCTTTGACATAAAGTAGGGCATGCTCTAGGATTTTATCACTTAGACCATTATCCAACAGATGCGGAGGGCCGTCGAGATTTGTAATAAAAAACTTCCCTTCTCTGTTGGCTCGGTACTCTAGCTCAACCCATTCTTTTT
>CAZKXG010000084.1:6729-13846 GCA_964556465.1 uncultured Cryomorphaceae bacterium
AGTCAATATTGTTTCTCTATTCAGCTTCGAAATTAATTTTGGAATGACTTCCATCGCAATAGGGCTTTTTGCCCGAAGCGCCGCAGCGGCACAAGGCTATTACATCTTGCTCAAGCACTTTCTCCCCATCTACCGATTTCAAACTTAGCTTGCCTTTGACCAAAACCGGACCGTTTTTGAGCGGTTCTATTGTCGCCATATTATCTGAATTTTGTTTTTCACCTTTCGCTGTATACGACAAAGCCCCCGAAGGACATTTGTCAATGGCATCTCTGAGTTCTTGTTCAGTCGCATTTCTAGCTTCAATCCATGGTTTGCGATTTGGATTAAACACTTTAGGAAGGTTATTCACACAGTTTTTGGAATGATAGCAAAGCTCTGGCTTCCACACTACAGTGGTGTCGCCGTTTTGGTATTCCTTTTTAATCATATCGGACGGTGATTTAACCCAATCGGATTCCTGTCGCTACTAATTCCACATACTCAGGATATCTTTTCAGATAGTCCTTGATTGCCTTGCAAGAAGGGATTAGACGGTAGTCGTTTTCCTTGATGTAGTTCAAGGCGTGCTCAAGCATCTTGTCTCCCAGACCATTCTCTAATAATTCGGGAGGACCTTCCAAGTTTGTAATGAAAAACTTTCCTTCACGATTGGCACGATACTCCAACTCTACCCAATCTCTTTTTACTTTGACGCCAAAGGTTTGGCGCTCTTTGTCGTGTTCAAACTCGTATTCAGTTTCAGACATGTTCTCAAATGGTCTTAATGATTCGACCCTGAGGAAAGCGAAATTTAGGCTGAGATGCATACGAATCATCACTGCTCCTGAAACCCAATGTCACCACCGCAAGGCTCCGTAAATTTAGCGCTTCTAATTGAAGAATCCTATCGTACTCTTCTCCTTTAATGCCTTCCATCGGGCAAGCGTCAATGCCCATCATGGCTGCAGCACTCAGTAAAAAGCCCATTGCAATGTAAGCTTGTCTACTGTTCCAATTGAACAACTCCTCTTCATTCATGCGGTTTACGTAGTCCATCGTTCCCGTAATTTTTCGCTGAATCTGTTCTTCCGAGCGATCTCTAAGTTCACCTTCTAATCGGGCAAAATCTTCAATATGCTTCTTTCCAATTTTGGTCTTGGCTGTAAAAACAATCAATTCTGAGGCATCCGTAATTTGCGTCTGTCCATGAGAGTGTTCTTTCAATTGTTCTCGTATCTCCGGATTTTTCACGTGGATGAATTCATACGGCTGCAAACCCATGCTAGAGGCACTAAGCCGAAGCGATTCAAGCATTACATCTACTTGCTGATCATCGAGTTTTCGTTCAGAGTCAAATTTCTTAGTAGCATATCGCCAATTCAAGGCCGAAATCAATTCTTGTCCTGTCAATCTATCTATTGTTGTTTCCATATTATTCTTCTATTAAAATCCCCATTCTACCTTGATTGTAGTCTCGGATAGACTCCATTATCTCTGTTTGATTATTCATTACAAAGGGGCCGTAAGTTGCCAAGGGCTCGTTCAGCGATTTCCCCAAAAGGATGAGAATCAAAGACTCTGGCTCCAACTCGATTTCTAGGCCATCACCTTCTATGCTCATGCGGTAAAAGCTTTTCTCCTCGATCAAACCATGACTTTTCACCGTTCCTTTGCCTCTTATTACGTAGAAACCACCGTCCATTCCCTCGGGAAGGCTAAGCTTTCCACTTTGCTTTTCACTGGATTTGAGCGCAGCCAGAAAAACAGGAAACGGAGATTTCGCTTTCCCTTTATGCCCATCGTATTCTCCCGATATCACGTCTAAGGTCAAACCATCTGCAATGGTAACGGAGGTCATCTCCTCAGGTTGGATGCCCAAATAGCTCGGTGTTTCCATTTTATTGGCTTTGGGCAAATTGATCCAAAGCTGGATCACCTCTGCTGTGCCTCCTGTTGCTGCGAGTGCTGCCGAAGGACGCTCGCTGTGAACAATTCCTCTCCCGGCACTCAGCCATTGCGCACCACCCGGCCTAACCACCGAAGAGTTTCCGAATGAATCTCTATGATGGAGTTCACCCTCGATGACATAAGTCACGGGCATGAATCCACGGTGAGGGTGAGGACCTACCCCGGCATGAAGCGGATTGACTCCTTCTTCTACTATTATGTGGCTGTGGTGAAAAAGCAGAAATGGATCGATCTGTTCCACTTGATTGGTGGGAAAGGGCTGGTATACCGGCATTCCACCCATATCCAATTCAAAAGCAGGTAGTGTTTGAGTGATCTTTTTTAATCTCATGATTTCCTAGTTCATTGGTACTTCGATTAGCAGTAATTCTGCATTCGTATTGGCTTCAAGCGTAAAACTGCCAATTTCAGAAATGCCCATTCCATCACGTTTTTGAAGTGGTTCACCCGCTACGGCAGCATCCCCCTTCAATACAAAAACGTATACTCCGTTTCCTTCGCCTTTCACTTGGTAGGTCAATTTTGTTCCTTCGGTTAAATCAGTCATGTGCATGTAGGCATTCTGGTTGATCTTTACTCCGGTTCCTGATGATTCCAAGGGAGAAACGATTTCTTGAAATTGATTTTTCCTCTCAACCGGATCGAAGGTCTTTTGATCGTATCGTGGTGCAATATCTTTGTACTTCGGGAAAATCCAAAGCTGCAGGAAGTTAACCGGTTCATCGGCGTTCTTGTTGTACTCGCTATGAAAAACCCCCGTTCCTGCTGACATTAGCTGAACATCATTTTTATGGATTACTCCGCTGGTACCCATGCTATCCTTGTGCTCCAAATCACCCTCGAGCGGTATACTGATGATCTCCATATTTTCATGAGGATGGGTCCCAAAACCTTTTCCTCCTGTCACTATATCATCATTAAGCACCCTTAGCATCCCGAAATGAATGCGCTCGGGATCGAAGTAGCTCGCAAAACTGAAACTGTGATGCGTATTGAGCCAGCCATGGTCAGCATGTCCTCTGGTATTGGCTTTGTGAATAACTGTTTTCATGATCGTATGTTCTAGGTTAATTAATTCAAATTAGTTGAGAGTACAAATTTAATGTACCTACATATATAATTGACTAAAGGCTGATCTATGTAGCATCAGCAATTTCTATATGCCTGCAATAATTTAAGATTATCAACGAATTGAAAACTTCATCGTCCACACTTCGTATTGTGAACAAATCAACAAGCAATGGGCGCGGCTAGAGCCAAAAAGTCGTTTACCTTTGCTCGTTATACTACGCTCAGAATAAAAGAACAAAACATGCTTTATCGCCGGTTAATTTTTATTGCAGTATTTGCTACACTTCCCTTTGCAAGCTTTGCTCAAGCAGATGAAGAATCTGATAAGCCCAACACGCTCGAAAATCAATTCATCGATCTTAAAAAGAAATCGAATAGCTACCAGCAGTATAAGGTAGTTGATAAGGTGATGCTTGACGGATTCTGGTCGGCAGTAGAGGATACGCTCAACGAAAACAGTGCCGAGATAAACGGCCTCAATAAAGAAGTAAGTTCCTTAAAGAAGACTGTTTCGACATTGGAGACCAACTTAGCCGATAGGGACAGCAGCCTTTCTAATCAAGCCTATCAAATAGAGCACATGAGCTTTTTGGGAATGGATATGACCAAAGGAGGGTACATCACCTTTAGTTGGGTAATCATATTTGTTTTGATTTTGGCTGTGTTGATTTTGTATTTCCGATTCTCATCGGCAAATAAGACCACGAAAGGTGCTAAAAAAGACTTCAGCCAGCTGCAAGAAGAGTTTGATGAGCACAAGCGCAAAACTCGTGAAAAAGAGACGAAACTAATGAGAGATCTTCAAACAGAGATCAATCGAGTAGAAGAGCTGAAAGGAAAACTGGGCGAAGCCTAGGACCGCATTTCCTCTTTCATATCGCCGATGATAGAGCGAAGTAATCGCTTATTGTCATTTAGACGTTCTTCGAGCATGATCATCGTTTCTGTGCCCTTTACCCCTTCTATATCCTGCATTCTGCATAGGACATCCTTTGCGTGAAGCGTATCCTTACACCTCAATTTGCAAAAGATGCTGTACGTCCCTGCCGCCAAATCGGCTACGGTCACTTCAGGAATGGCGTTCAATTCATCGATGATCTGCATGGCACTATAGCCTGTAGAAACGAAGATACCTGCATACACGGTAAGGGTATACCCGAATTTGTGGTAATTAATCGAAATGGAATAGCCATTGATGATTCCTTTGTTTTCTAATTTCTTGACCCGCTGATGGACGGTACCCGTAGATACAATAAGCTCCTTCGCAATTTCGGTAAACGGTTTCCGCGCATTGTCAATCAGTTTGAGAATGATTTCAGAATCTATATGATCAATCTTTTTAGGCATATTCTAGCACATTTACATAATTCGAATTCCAAATCTACAATTCTTTCAATTATAAACGCAATTCTCTTTAAAATGTGGCTCATTGAAAGAACCTCATCTATTTTAGTAAGCCAAAATTTAAAGATATATGAAATTAGTTGATACCATTAACAACCCGAAGAGCATAGTAGAACTGTACTTAAGTGAAGATGGCTCACAAGTGATTGAGAGAAAGTGTTTAACAGAAAATCGTTGTAAAGATTACACCTATACTCTCGATCAATACTTCAATAAGTCAGGTGTTTCAAGAGTAATAAAGAACAAAATTGCCATAGCAATGGCAGAATAAGCTGAGCACACTCATTCAATTTGTTAGGTTGAAGTGCTTTGAAGAATCCGCTTGGATTCGAGTTGATGGTGAAAAGAGGCTCTTTATTGAGCCTCTTTTTTTGTCTTGTACTTTCAATTTTTGTTATCTCGACTTAAAACCCTTCAACAGGAGGACCACCTGCTGCTACCAACTTATAGTTCATGGCTGCGGCCTTGGCCTCCAAGTCTTCCAGCTTAGGCATTAGCTCTGCCATCTCTTTCTTCACAATTGACATGGTTTGTACAGCAGCTCCGGTAGGGCCGTAAGTGGAATAGCCGATGGCTATGTAAATCTCCCACATGCGTTCGTTGACTGTCGGAGGCGCCTTCTCTCCTATTTTATTTATCGACGGGCTGCCGTCAACTCGGTTTTTGAATTCGTAAAAATCGTCACGGAGGCTCCGGTAATCAGACATTAAGTCCTGATTGCCTTTGCGAACATAAGCCAAGGCCACTCCCATCGCTTTGATTTGTTCTCCCAAGGTATTCTTGCGCTTGTTCATCACTGAATTGCTCGTACCGATTTTCTCAAACTCACGCCAGAACTGATCTATTTGATCGGCCAAGGGGTTATCCAATGCGCCGCTTTTGTGGAGAGGCACTACCTCAAAGCTGCGGTATTCCGTAAGTGCCGTCAACCCTTCGGCAGTCTCTTTCACAATGCGCACCTGATAAGTCCCCGGCATTGACATGAGACCCGAATCGTCACCGATCTTCTCTTGCCCCTTGGATACCACGTCGGTTGGTGGAAGTCTTAAATCCCAAGCTACCCGGTGAAATCCTTTTTCGGTGGGAGCATTTACTCTGCGTACTAGATTTCCTTGTGCATCGGCCACTTCGAGCCAAATTCTCACAGGCATCTCATTGGCTTCAGCATCCAGCTGATCGTATCCCGGGAATGGAATATCCGCCCCTTCCTTGTCCAATTCTTTCTCTGCTTCCATTCGCTCGGCTTTGGCAGTTTTGTAGCCCTCGGCGAGATGGTAAGTGAATACTGCTCCGAAAGGTGGATTATCGGCCAAATAATGCGACGCTCCTTGCGAGCCCCTTCCTTTTCCAAATTCAAGATCAGGTCGTGGAATGTACCACCACGCTTTTCGCGTAGGAAATAGCTGTGCTTCTTCTTTCAAGCCTTCTTCTGTAAGCTCACGAAACAAACTCATATCATCAAATACGTAAAAGCTACGTCCAAAACTGGCCGCTACGAGATCGTTCTCGCGTCTCTGTATGGTGATATCGCGAAAAGAGATGGTTGGTACACCACCTTTGATCATCGTCCATTTAGCTCCGCCATTTACTGAAAAGTAGATACCAAACTCGGTGGCGATAAAAAGCAAATTCTTCTGCTCGTGATCTTGTACGATTCTCCAAACCGTGGTCTTTTCCGGAAGATCGGCCGTAAGGCTTGTCCACGACTTGCCCTTATTGGTGCTTTTGAAAAGGTAAGGCTTCAAATCACCGTGCTTGTGGTTATCGAGCGCTACATAAACCGTATTGGGGTCATGGAGATCTACCTTAATATCGTTGACATAAGCGGTGGCGGGCACGTCTGAGATACTGCTCACTTCCATCTTGGTCCAATTGGCACCCATATCGTCGGTGCGGTGCATAAGACCATCGTCGGTACCGATGTAGATCATGTTCTCATCGTGGGGCGACTCGGCTATTGAGGTAATGGTATTGAATGTCGACATGGCGTAGAGGTCCCAAGCATTGTCGTAGCTCTGCTTGCGGCCCATGATTTCAAGTTCCAGTCGGTTTTGATTTCGTGTGAGGTCGTCGCTGATCGCAGTCCAATTGTCGCCGCGGTCATCTGACTTCCATAGTCGGTATGAACCATGGTAGATGCGCGTGGGCTTGTGCGAACTAACCAGGATGGGCGAATCCCAATTGAATCGCTCGTGCGGCTCTCCTTCGCCCGCGCGGGGTTGGATACCTACAATTTCTCCCGTAGTCATATCTACTCGCGCCAGATTTCCTTGTTGCCATTGTGCATAAACGATGTCAGGGTTACCCGGCTCGGTGGCTGGCTGGTGTCCATCGCCAAAGAGCACCACTTTCCAATCGCTGTTTTGAATGCCTTGGTAATCATCGGTGCGCGAAGGGCCACCTTGCGTGTTGTTGTCCTGCGTACCTCCGTAAATATTGTAAAACGGTTCGGCATCGTCTACCGCCAATTTATAAAACTGCGTGAGGGGTAAATTGGCAAAGAAGCGCCAGTTTTCTCCCAAGTCAAACGATTCGTAAAGTCCCCCGTCGCAACCGAATAGCAAGTAATCGGGATCGCTCATTTTAAAAGCCATTGCGTGGTTATCCGAATGCTTGTTCTCTGATTTCATTCGCCGAAAGGTCTTCCCTCCGTCTTCCGAAATTTGCGCGCGAACATCCATCAAATAGATGC
>CAZKXG010000085.1:0-4850 GCA_964556465.1 uncultured Cryomorphaceae bacterium
ATAGTCGGCTTATCAGCGCTATCAATATCACTCAAGGTTTGCTTCACCGTATTGTAATGATCTTCAAAATTGGGATGCGAAATATCGACCACGTGAATCAACACATCGGCTTCACGCACCTCATCCAAAGTACTTTTGAACGATTCTATAAGCTGAGTAGGAAGCTTTCGAATGAACCCAACCGTATCGGTGAGTAGAAAAGGAAGGTTTCCAAATACCACTTTCCTCACCGTCGTGTCCAAAGTCGCGAAGAGTTTGTCTTCCGCAAAAACTTCCGATTTGCTCAAAAGATTCATCAAGGTGGACTTTCCCGCGTTGGTGTATCCCACCAAAGCGGTTCGAACGATTGCCCCGCGATTTCCGCGTTGGGTGCTCATTTGCTTATCGATCTGCTTTAAGCGTTCCTTCAATTTGGTGATCTTATTTCGGATCATCCTCCTATCCGTCTCAATCTCTTTCTCTCCCGCTCCGCCACGCGTACTCGTCCCACCACGCTGCCGCTCAAGGTGAGTCCACATGCGCGTTAAGCGAGGCAGCAAATACTCCGATCGAGCAAGTTCCACCTGAGTTTTGGCTTGAGCCGATCGGGCACGAAGCATAAAGATGTCAAGAATGAGTAGACTGCGGTCGTAAATCTTTTTCTCAAAATATTTCTCGATGTTCCGCATTTGGGAAGGACTCAAATCATCATCGAAGATGACCATATCGATCTCATGTTCTTCGACGTATTCTTTGACCTCCTGAATTTTCCCCTTTCCCAGAAAGGTGCGTGTGTCAGGAGAATCAAGTTTTTGGGTAAACATCTTTCGGGTTTCGATACCCGCTGTTCTGGCCAAAAAGGCCAATTCATCCAAATGATCATCTACTATCTCCGTCGTTTCATCGCGTGAAATAACGCCCACCAAAACGGCGGTTTCCACTTGGGGTTCAGTAGAGATGTTTTGTGCCATAAATTACTTTAAAGATAGGGTATACTGCGCCACCGCTTCAATCTCTTCTTCCGACAAGACTCCGCTGTAGGGCATCATCGTATTTCTTCCGTTGGTGATCAATTGGATGCGCTCTTCCACTGTCAGTACTGACTCAGGCAATATTTTCGCATCGGCAAAGCCTTTGCGGCCATTGTCGCCGTGACAAATGGCGCAATGGGTTTTGTAAATCTTCGCGCCCGAGATTTCTTCATCTGCTGATTGAGATGAACCATCCCCGCCGCAAGACCAAACCAAAAGGCAGAAAATCGATATGAAAACTGAGCTCCTCATTTACATTCCCGGGAATAATCCTCTGGCGACTCCGGGCTCTCTGAAAGGCCAAGGTATATTTGCCAAAACGATGAGAAGTGCAATTGTGAAATACCAAAAATGGCGTTTGTGTTTCGCTTTTGCGCTCGACACCTTCTTAGCGCTTACTCGTCCGATGGTCACTAAAGCAATAGCGATCAACATCGCCACAAGGTGTTCCAAACTCCAAAACCGCACCACCGCATTGGACATGTCGCCCAATTGGGCATACCAGCCTTTACCAAAGTAAAGCACCAGCCCCAACACGAGTTGAAGGTGGAAAGTAATAAGCGTAATCAGCGACCAGCGGTTGTCTTTGGCAGTATACTCCTTTCCTCCTGTCATTCCACGAAGGGATTGAAAAATCGCGATGACAATGGCGATAAGCGCCAACCAGCGAAGCAAAGAATGTAAATGGGTAATCCCTGTTATCATTTCACATCAATTTCCTACAAAAGTAAGAAAAGGCGTGTAGCTCCGAAGTCTCGTCATTTTACTTCAAAGAACTCGAACAACTCCTCTTTCATCTCGGGAGAATTCTTCACATCTCGAACAACTTTTCCATACTCAAGTATAATGATGCGCGTGCATACCTCGGCGATGTGGTGCAGGTCGTGACTACTCACCAAAAAGGTTCGGTTGTCCGAATGCTCTTTTACGATATTCCTCACCCTGATCTGGGTAGAGGGGTCGAGATTGGAAAAAGGCTCATCCCAAAGAACGATCTCGGGATTTCCAATCAAGGCACCGACCAAACCCACTTTCTTGCGATTTCCCATCGAAAGCTGACGAATGAACTTCTTTTGCCCAAGGACTTCGCCATTGAAAATAGGCTCAAACTGCTGCACGAAGTTTTGCACATCGGTTTTGCTGAAATCGAAGAGTCCACCCACGAATTCAAAGTACTCATCGGGAGTGAGAAAGTTTATCAGGAAACCATCATCGAGGTAAGCTGAAGTGTACATTTTCCAATCTTCGGATCGGCAAACATCCTTTTCTTTTGACAAAACCCTGCCGCTAGAGGCTTTGATTAAATCTAAAATCAAGCTAAACAGGGTCGTTTTTCCCGCACCGTTATTTCCGACGAGGCCCACGATTTCTCCTTTTGCTATGTTGAGGTCAATGATGTTCAGGACTTCCTTCCCTCCGTATTCTTTTCTGAGGTTTTCAACTTTTATCATAGTCTATGCTTTTCTAAACGCCGCTGCTATTTTGTATCGGTTCTTTTCAAATAAATTCACGCAGGCATTGATGACATGCTTGTGAAAAAGGGTTGCAACCACCCCAACGCTGAGCAATGTCAAAACTCCACCGGTGGTGGAACCAAAGCCAAATTTTCCCGCGTAGTAGAGAACATCGGAAAAACCATAATCGGAATTCCGATAAGGTAATGCGCCGCCCCGAATCCACTCATATTCATTGCTCCTCCTTCATTGGGATCTATCCTCAACGAATTATAGCTCGCCAAGGCCATATATATGTAGATACTAAAAGACGTATTGATAAACAACAAAGCAGTATTGAAGACCACGATCATCGGATCGTAAAAGACATAAGGCAGTGTTAGGACATAAGTCACTACACAGCTTAAAGCGAGAATGTAGTACTTGGCTTTAAAAATATCATGCACGGTATTTCCGCGCGAAAGAAGCAGATCAAAATGGAGGCTATTCCACGATAGCATCAGCTGGCCATGGTTGAGGGCAATCATACCCGTCATAAACAGACCGAAGAGCAGGTAGTAAAACTCCACTTCGGAACTATCCATAGCGCCCATTGCCAAAGGCAATAATAAGATGGCCAAGGACATGATCAGGTAAGAACGGGCTCGTTTGGAGCGTAATAGCAGCCTTAGTTCCAAATCCATCAATCGACCTGCGCGACCAAAACGTCCGAAAAATCCGAGGCTGATGTTTTGTAAATAAGTCTCATCCTTCGATTCCTTCTCTGCCGTAAGGTGCTTTTTGAAGTAATTGAAAAGGTAGTAATAAACCCCTACGGATAGCAGGATGGGAATGGCCCACCAAACGGGATTTGTAAAAAATGCCGTCGCGGCTGATTCCAAGTACAGGAAGAAAGAGGTTATCCCTTTGAATTCTAAAAACAAAAAGCCGAAAAGCAAAAGCAGGAGAGCAATCGAAAAGGAATTGTTAAAGTCCGATGCTTTGGAAATCCAGAATGAGATGTAATTGGACGAGACAATGATGCCCAAAACCAACACCACAAATCCGATGGATTCCATTCCCGATGCATTTGGCAATACCTCAACCAAAAAGAAGGGCAGCGTGAGAAAGAGTGGCAAAAAACTGTAAAAGCTAAACAGCGAACGGCGCAACAGGTAATGAATCATCGCTGATTTGGACACGGGCAAGAGCAAGTAGGGCTTGATGGAAAGCGTGGGAAACTTTTGCAAAAAGTACCGCATCAGAATATCCATGGGCAAGTAGTAAATCAAGAAGGCTCCTGCCATTCCCAGCACATCCCTTCCGGGGAAAAACTCTCGAATGAGCTCACCCGCCACCAAGCCCGAAACCAAGAAAGAGACGGCAATGTAAAAACCAAAAAATGCGAGAAACAGTGTTTGCAGGATATTCTGCGTCAAGGCAGGCGATCGTCTAAACGATAACCATGCGTGTTTTAGAAAGTTCGGCTTTTTCATAAGGCACAATATAATGCAGAGCGCCTTAGCTTGTCAGTAAAAATTTGATGAATGGATAATAGGGTTGATGATTGAATCTCAGAATATCTGCATAGCAAACAATATCAAGATGAAGTCACCGAATCCGTACCTTTGCGGTAATGAACAAACAAGTGGACATCAGGAAGCTGAGTAAGGACGAATTGATTGACCTTTTCAAAGAAATGGGCGAGAAGCCCTTCCGTGGCAAGCAAGTCTTTGAATGGTTGTGGACCAAAAGAGCCCGAAGTTTCGATGAGATGACCAACTTGCCCCTGGCGCTTCGCGAAAAGCTTGAAGAAAAGTTCAAGATTCGAACCATGCAGATAGCTGACAAACAAGTGAGCGCCGACGGGACGATCAAATACGCATTCAAAATGAGCGACGGCCCTGTGGTAGAAGGCGTATTGATTCCAACAAAGAATCGCACAACTGCATGTATTTCTTCACAAGTAGGTTGCAGTTTGAGCTGCAAATTTTGCGCAACGGGTCGACTTAAGCGATTGCGAAATCTGGAAGCTTACGAGATTTACGATCAGGTGGCAGAGATATACCGCGACGCGGAAATCCTTCGGGACAAGCCTTTGTCAAACATCGTATACATGGGCATGGGCGAGCCATTGCTCAATTACAAGAACGTGCTTGAATCGACGTTCAGAATTTCCGACGATAAAGGACTCGGCATGTCTCCTACACGCATGACGATCTCTACTGCAGGAATTGCCAAGATGATCGAGAAAATGGGCGACGACGAAGTGCGGTTCAATTTGGCGCTTTCGCTCCACGCGGCCAATGACGAGAAGCGCAACCAGATCATGCCAATCAACGAAACGAATACGCTCGACGTATTGGCTAATGCTTTGCGGCACTTTTACAACAAGACAGGAAGCAGA
>CAZKXG010000085.1:4860-13829 GCA_964556465.1 uncultured Cryomorphaceae bacterium
CCGTCATCATGGGCGTCTGGCTGCTGGCCACCCTTCTCAGAAAGAAAGCCTCGAGACAATTTCACTTCATCCCCGCCTTGCGTAAAGCATCGGCGATGAACTTCCTGTCGGCCTCATTCTTGTAAGGAATCACATTTACAAAAGGCTCGACGGAAAAATTCGGACTCAGCTTGAGCACCTCGTCGGTCGCTGACTTGGCTTCCTCCATCCTGTCCAGCGAGCTGTAAGCGATCACCAGGGCGATCCAGGCGTGCAAGTCGCGTGGATTCAGCTCAATGGACTTTGAAAAATATTCCAGAGAGCTATATACATCATTTTCAAGGATTTCAATGATACCTTGGAGGATGCGCGGGAGCTAGCCGATTTTGCTCAAGTGGTGCCTTGTAAGATCAACATCATTGAGTACAATCCTATAGACGATGGCGAGTTCCAGCAGGCTGATCCCGAAAAGGTAGACGCTTTCGCCGAGTATTTGGAACGTGAGCACCTCATCGTAAATGTGCGGCGAAGCCGAGGTAAAGACATCGATGCGGCATGCGGCCAGTTGGCGAATAAAAACAAGGCGGCACTCAAAATTGACTAGAACCCAAATCCGATTCTAATTCCCAATTCCCAACCAAAAACAACTTCGTTTAAATCCTCAATCGAATAGGCTTCAGGGTCATTAGCAGACGTCGTTCTTACGATATCGTAATTCTTGAACCGAATGGCTGGGCCTGTATAAAAATCAGCAAACACATTGCTCGTGAGTGGAAGAGCTTGGTAGCCTATATTGAAAATAACCGATAAAGATCGGCGGTCATCAGTGAAGGTGAAATCGGTTAGCGCACCCGCTGTATCGATCACTGCAAATTCTTTCTTGTATTCTCGGTAATTTGCTCCTACCGATAAATAGGTGCCACCAAGTTCACCCGAGTCTTCAAAATACCTTCGAAAAGAAAGGGAAACACTCGGTCCTGTCTGGATATCCACATTGTTTCCAAAGTTGTCGAGCTCATAATCAAACCATCCGGAAGAATAATCTCTTCTGGTAAATCCTGCCCCGACTTGTATGCTATACCGACCTTTGAGAAGGTGCTCGAAATAAAGGCGGTAATCGCCGAAAATAATTTGAACAGGATCGACCTTTACGGCGTTTCTTATAGAGTAAATCGAGTCTTGAATGGGGAACTCTTGATCGTCTGCTTCTTGCGACTGCCCGAAAGAACTCAAGGATAGAAACGTAAGGAAGAAGAGGAAATATTTATACCTTCCTTTCACAATGACATGGTTTTTGTAACGACCACGAAGATATAGAGAATTTAATGCGACCTCGTTCGATCTTACTTCTTCTTTTAACTGTAATATTTTGCTCGCTCAGAGCTCAAGATGCCACGATACCCGAGTTTTTCTTGGGCCCTGAATTAGAGGAGCAGAAGGGAAATCGCATTTGGGAGACTTTTGGCCATAGCGAAGAATTCTTCTATTGTATTCGCACTGATCGTCGGAAAAAGGGAACATTTATCATTGAAAAAATCGGAACCGACAGCCTCACAGTGGAGAAATCCCTCTCTTTTATCCCTTCCGATATAAGCGATAGAATTCCCTCTTTGGCCTATCCCATTTCCACCGCCAACGCCAGCTTTCTAATTGCCACAGCCGAAGATCCCGGAGGTACGGATATCTACATCATGGCCTATCGAATTTCTGACGATTTACAAATCAGCAAAGAGCCCATTGTTATTGGAATTGCTGATCGAGAGGCCCTCATATCAGAACATGGATTCCTGATGTTCCAAAGCGAAGACAGTCAAAAGGTAATTCTCTTTATACCGGAAGAGAAAAACCCTGTTCGAAACGAAAAATTTGCCTTGCGCTATTTCGACTCTGAGCTCAATCTATTGGACACAAAAAAAATTGAGATCCCCTACCCTTCTGATAAGGTATTATTAGAAGATGCAGTGATGACTCCCAGCGGAGTGTTTCACGGAATCATCTCATTACGAAAAGAGTCGGAGGTTCGTACATTGCCCGATTCGTATTCATTACTGACCTATAATCCCGCAGAAGAAGGGGTTAAAGAAAAGTCATTGGCATTGGGCAACAAATGGTTTTATGACTTGAAGCTCACACTGACACCTGATACCAATTTATGGCTGGCGGGATACTACAGCAATATGGTTGAGCCTTCGATGGTGGGAACATTCTCGGTGGTTATAGACTCGAATACGGGACAGCTTTTAAACACAGGGCTCTCCCCATTTGACAGGGATTTCCGACTCATGTTTCGCAACGATATTAAAAACAATGAAGATGATCTCGGCCTTTTCAAACTGGACAAAGTATTTCTAAAAAGCAATGGGTCCCTATCTATGGTGAGTGAGAAAAGGTATACCCGCGAATCTACCGTTTACAACCCCGCCTCTCGCATGTATACCGTGATTCTAATACATTACAACGAGGAGCTCATGATCTCAACTATCCGACCGAGTTCAAAGATTAAAGAGAATATTGTCATTCCAAAATACCAGTCCCAATCTCAGGGTGGTGGTCGATACTCTTCTTATGTGAGCACCCAATGGGGAGACAAGCTATTGTTTTTTTACAATGACCATGTGCGCAATGCATCCCTCTCGCCTGTGGAGTACAATGACTACCGCGCTCTGAACAACGACAACAACATAAACATAACCTACTGCATACTCAGCGAGAATTCAATCACAAAAAAGTCAATTAATCCTGACGCTATAGATGGATATCATCTTGATGCCGAGCAGCAATACAGAACATCAAATAGCCAGATATTAACCACCTACAACGGCAATAAGACGAGGTATATAAAAGTACTGACCCCATAACAGCACAGAGTGAGATTGAATTGTGATATTTGCCCGACCAAATGACAGGGGTAAAAGAAATAAAAGCTCCCATTTCTGTGGAAATGGATGAATTTGAGCATCGCTTTCGCGAATCGATGCGGAGTAAAACCCCCTTGCTCGATAAAATCACCCACTACATTGTTAAGCGAAAAGGGAAGCAAATGCGCCCGATGTTTGTATTTCTGTCGGCAAAAATGTGCGGCGGCATAAATGACAGCACCTATGTAGCAGCATCTTTGATTGAGTTGCTACACACGGCTACACTTGTACATGACGACGTGGTAGATGATGCCAATTTACGGCGAGGCTTCTTTTCGATCAATGCCCTTTGGAAAAACAAGATTGCTGTCTTGGTCGGCGACTTCCTGCTTTCACGCGGATTGCTGATGAGCGTAGATGAAGGAGAATTTGAACTCCTCAAAATCGTAAGCAACGCCGTAAAAGAAATGTCGGAAGGAGAGCTGATGCAAATGGAGAAGGCTCGAAAATTGGACATCACAGAAGAGGTTTATTTTGAAATCATCCGCCAAAAAACGGCATCGCTCATTGCGGCTTGCTGCCAAAGTGGTGCTCATTCTTCGAAAACAGATTTGGATTCACAGGAGAGAATGCGCCTTTTCGGCGAAAAAACGGGAATCGCTTTTCAACTTAAGGATGATCTCTTTGATTACAACGTCAATGGAAAAATTGGCAAGCCGACAGGGATTGACATCAAGGAAAAAAAGATGACCTTGCCTTTGATCTACGCTTTGGCGAAAGCCGAAAGACGCGACCGAAAATGGCTGATCAATTCCGTGAAAAATCACTACGAAGACAAAAATCGAGTAGCCAAAGTAATAGACTATGTAATGGCATCAGGTGGTATAGAATATGCCCGAGATAAAATGCTCGCCTACCGAGATGAGGCTTTGGAAATTCTTCATACTTTTGAAGAAGGCGAGGCCAGGAATTCTTTAGAAGCCCTTGTCAATTACACGATCGAACGCAAAAAGTAAACTCTTCTTATTTATGACAATTCGCGTATTCTTTCTATTCGCGCTGATCTTTTGCGCTTGCGACTCGACGACCAATCAAAGCAGAGCTGAAAAAAACGCAACACCTGCCCTGAACTCACGAGAGATTGTAGAGGTGGTGGAATACCACCCCAATGGAGCGGTAAAGCTACAAGGCACAAGTCAGGGTGGAAAAAGAATCGGGAAATGGGAGTCTTTTTACCCCACAGGATACCGATGGAGTGAAGCCAATTACCGAAACGGGTACCGTGAGGGAGATGCCGTAACGTATTATCCCAATGGAATGATGCGCTATCAAGGTGCCTATTACAATGACGAGCCATCGGGTATTTGGACATTCTACGACACCACCGGTGCGATGGTGAATAAGCTTGACATGGACGAAACTGAGAGTCAGAATATTTTTAAAACCGATTCTACGGGACTGCGTTGATCAATAGAAACACCATAGACAAGATTTTTGAAGCGGCTCGCATTGAAGAAGTGGTCGCCGATTTTGTGCAGCTCAAAAGAGCAGGCTCAAATCTCAAAGGCCTGAGTCCTTGGTCAGATGAAAAAACGCCTTCTTTCTTCGTATCGCCTGCGAAGGGTATCTTCAAGGATTTTAGCTCGGGTAAAGGTGGAAACGCTGTGACCTTCTTAATGGAGTTGGAGCACATGTCTTACCCGGAGGCGCTTCGATACATCGCCGATAAGTACTCCATCGAAGTAGAAGAAACTGAGATGAGCCCCAAAGAGAAGGAAGATCAAAGCCTTCGCGAAAGCTTGGTGCTGGTCAATAAATTCGCTTTAGAATCTTTCGAGAAAAACCTTTGGGAACACGAGGAAGGAAAATCCATTGGCTTAAGCTACTTCCGCGAAAGGGGATTTTCTGATAAGACCATCCGCAAGTTTGCCCTTGGGTACGCTTTAGAAAAAAATGATGCCCTCCTGAAAACGGCAGTAGATGCGGGACACAAAGAGGAGCACCTCTTAAACTTGGGCCTAACCAAAGAGGGAAATTACGGGAAGTACGACTTCTTTCGCGGTAGGGTCATTTTCCCAATCAGAAATGTGAGTGGTCGCTGCATCGCCTTTGCCGGAAGGACACTAAAAAGTGACAACAAGGTAAAATACATCAACTCTCCCGAGAGTGAATTATACGACAAGAGTAAAACACTCTACGGACTTTACGAGGGAAAGCAGAATATTATCAAGGAAGACAAGTGCTTCCTGGTAGAAGGGTATACAGACGTGATCTCGCTCAATCAAGCGGGAGTAGAATACGCAGTAGCCTCTTCGGGAACCTCGCTTACTTCGGAGCAGGCCAAGCTGATCAAGCGCTACACAAAAAATGTTTCGGTTCTCTACGATGGGGACAAAGCTGGAATAAATGCAGCGCTGCGCGGTATCGACCTTCTATTGACAGAGGGGCTTCAGGTCAAAGTATTGCTTTTTCCCGAGGGTCATGACCCTGACTCCTTCGCACGATCGGTGTCTCAAACTGAGTTGGAGGATTACCTCAATACCGGCGCAAAGGATTTTACGGACTTCATGATCGAAGTTCTATTGGACGGCCATGCCGACGATCCCATCAAAAGAGCTGAGGCCACCAGAAGAATCGTTGAGAGCTTATCGCTCATTACAGATCAGATCACCCGAAGCATCTACATTCAACGCTGCAGCAAGAAACTCGAAATTCCCGAGAAGGCCCTTCTCAACGAGCTCAATAAGTTTTTGCGAAAGCGAACTTTCCGAAAAGCAGGGGTTGACCCCGAGACAATTCCCGATGAGCCTCAGCGCAAAGAAGATCAAGAGGGAGTTATTCCCGTTTCGGATTCTACCATTTGGGAAAAAGAGGTCACGCGCATTCTGATCAACTACGGTTCTCAAGAAATAGAAGTGGATATACAGTCAGAAGAAGGTGAGGATGAAAAAGTAATAGTTCAAGTGGCTGAATACATTCTTCACGACCTTTTTCAAGATGAGATCTCATTTAAATCAGAAGTTTATGGTGGTATCATTGAGCGATTCAGATCTCATTTTAAAGAAGAAGGGAGTTTTCCTACTACCGAAAAATTAGTGAGGAGTGCAGAATTGAGCGAAGCGATCGCTGCAATGATTTCAAGCCCGTATGAACTGAGTGAAAATTGGGCAGATAAGCACCGTATATACACTGACTCGGAGGAGAAAGACCTGCGCCGAACGGTCTTTGATCCGTTGATGCGCTTGAAGCTAAGTAAAATTAAAACCTTGATGCGCGAAGTCGAAGAAGCGATCAAGAGCGCAGAGAACGAAGAAGAACTAAATTTGCACATGCAGGAGAAAATCAAACTTGACCAAATGAAAATACAGTTGAGCGATTTTTTCGGAAGTGCAATTATCTAGCAATATGAGCGACTTTTTTGGGTATAGCTTTTATGAGTCTGATCTTCTACACGTTACGGTAGGAAATATTCTTACGCTAATTTTTATCATCTTCCTGACGCGTCTCATACTTCGATTTTACAAAGTATTCGTTCACAAACAAATCAGGGCGCTAGATGTATTTGACAAAGAGCGGGAAGCTCTTTTTATCAAATCGGGAAAAAACATCATTCTTCTAATTGGTGTGGTGGGAGCAGTCGTAAGTATGGGGTTAATGCCGTTGTTGGAAGCTATTTTCGATTACGAACTCATCACCACTGAAAAAGTAACGATCACCGTCGGGAATATCATGGTGCTCATCGTTATTCTCATTATCACGCGGTTATTGGCGAGGCTGATTCGTATCATTCTGAAAAAGAATTTTTCGCGAAAGACTTGGGTAGACGAAGGAAAGGAATACACAGTCTTTAAGCTCACCAAATACGGTCTCTACGGTTTCGCTGTTTTGGTAGGTCTTACAAGTATCGGTATCGACATGAAGCTAATCCTTGCCGGTGCCGGTGCGCTTTTGGTAGGTATTGGATTCGGTTTACAACATTTGTTCTACGATCTTATCTCAGGCTTGATCATTCTTTTTGAAGGCCCCATTAAAGTCGGGGATGTCATAGAAGTAGACGGGCTGGTAGCACGAGTTAAGCAAATCGACATACGGACTTCAAAAGTCTTAACACGAAACGGCAAATACATCATCATTCCCAACTCAAAATTGATCGGAGAAAAAGTAGTGAATTGGAGCCACGGGACTGAATTGACTCGATTTAATGTAGAAGTCGGTGTAAAGTATGGAAGTGATACGGCCCTTGTGAAAGACGTTCTGTACAACTGCGCTCTTCGGCATCCCGATGTGAGCAAGAACCGTGAAATCATCGTTCGATTCGATAATTTCGGAGATAGCGCATTGATCTTTACCGTTTTCTTTTGGGCTAAAAAGACATGGGTTGTGGAAACTTTGCAAAGTGAAATTCGCTTTGACATCGACAGGGAATTCAGGAAGCACAGTATTCATATTCCGTTCCCGCAAAGAGATCTTCACATCATTCCGCCGGCCAATCAAGATCCTTTCAAATCTTAATATCCTTAGCGACCAGCTGAAGGGTTCTTCGATCTTTCCATACGTTTTCTTCGATGCTGTATGCCAATACAAAAGCTCCACCTGAAGCCAAGTGATCAAATTTATCGGCAAACCCAAATGCAATCACAGGAAGATCGCGCTCATCACTCCCGTCTTGGTGAACAGTAAATTTTAAATGCGTTCCGCCTACCACCTTCACATTGCGAGCACGGCAATGAGGCGTAGCAAAAACGGGTGGTAAGTTTTCAGGACCATAGGGCCTAAATCTGTTTAGCTGAATGTAAAATTCCTGATAATCCGCATTGTGCCAATCTTCAAAATTCAATTCTAAGGCAATTTCAATGGGAGGGTAATTCCTTTCTAAACCAATGACCTTTTTGGCGAAAGCCTCAAAGTCTGATGAAAATCGATCGAGATTTTCCTTTTTGAGGGTGAGGCCCGCTGCGGCCGCATGGCCTCCGTATTTTTCTAAATGCTCAGAGCAAGCTGTAAGTGCTTCGTGCAAGTTGAAACCGGGAGTACTTCGGGCGCTACCAGTCAGCCATCCATCTATTTCAGTGAGAACTATAGTGGGTCGATAGCAAGTCTCCATAAGCCTCGATGCTACAATACCGACCAATCCTTTGTGCCAAGATTCTTTGGCCACAATGGTCACAGCCTGATCTAGATGTGGATCTTGAGAGAGCATAAGTTCCAGCGCTTCCTCAGTTATGATAACGTCTCTCTCCTTTCGAGAAATATTGAGTTTTTCGATTATCTCGGCCCATTCGGCAGCATCTTCCTCAGATTGTGCCCGAAGGAGCTTCACCCCAATATCCGCATGATCCATCCTTCCCGCAGCGTTAATTCGTGGTGCAATTTTGAATACAATATCGCTTACTTGAACGGCCCCACCATTATGTCCGCCATTTTCCAGCAAGGCCGATACACCATATCCGGGATTTCGGGATATAACCTCAAGCCCTTTGGCCACAATTGCTCGATTAACCCCTTTGAGTGGGACAATATCACTACAAGTGGCTATAGCCGCGAGTTCATAAAAGCGATCGTAATCGAACTCTTCGATTTCTAATTTTTGCACCACTTCTTTAATCAATGCCAACGCCACGCCACATCCACAGAGAATCTTCTCTTCATAAGGGCATTCTTCTTGCTTGTGATTTAAGATGGCAAAAGCAGGTGGAACTTTTTCTCCCGTTTCGTGGTGATCGCAAATGACGGTATCGATATCCGATGCTTTGAGCCGCTCGATTTTATCTACGGCTCTTATGCCACAGTCTAGGGTGATGAAGAGGTTTACTTCAGATCTAATCGCATCATCAATTCCGGCATCACTCACTCCATAACCCTCTGCATACCTATCGGGAATGTAATGATCAAAATCGGCATCAAGATTTTCCAGAAAGAGGCTCAGCATAGCCACAGAGGTCGTACCGTCTACGTCATAATCGCCGTAAAGTCTAATTTTTTCGTTCTCTTGGATGGCTACAATCAATCGGTCTGCGGCCTTTTCCAAATCCTTCATTTTAGTACGCCCCTGCAGAGCACCAATGTCTGTTGAGAAATATGCTGCGATTTCTTCTCCTGAATTCAAGCCTCTCGCTACCAGCAACTCTGCCA
>CAZKXG010000086.1:0-6088 GCA_964556465.1 uncultured Cryomorphaceae bacterium
CTCGGCTTGATAGCTCTCGTCGGTGTACTCGATGGTCTCAAATTTCTTTTTGTCGGCGTAGTTGCCAGGGTTCACTCGCACCTTTTCCACGATGCGCGCGGCAATCTCAGCAGCATTAGGGGTAAAGTGAATATCCGCCACCAAGGGAGTATCGTACCCTTTGGCCCGAATACCTTCTTTAATGGGTGCAAGATTCTCCGCATCTTTTTTGCTGGGAGCAGTAATTCTTACCAACTCGCAGCCCACCTCAATCATACGTATAGATTGAGCAATGGAGCTCTCGGTATCCATGGTGTCGGTGGTGGTCATGGATTGAACGCGAATGGGGTTATCGCCGCCCATTCCAACCGAGCCGATTTTCACCGATCTGGTTTGAAAGCGCTCGTAAGCGATGGGATTCGGGCAATATGACTTTTCGTCTGTGATGGTCGCCGACATAGGTTTTTCGGTTTAATACGAAGGTAACGCTTTCTTCAATCGTTTGTTTTTTTCCTGAGGGCAGCTTTGCGAAACGGTAACTTACCCTTCTTTTTGAGTGCGTTGAGGTACAGTGCTCCCAATATCAGAACGGTACCAACGTAGAACCCGAAGGTCATTTCTTCGCTGGCACCAAAAATGAAAAAGGCTAAGATAATTCCGTAGACGGGCTCGAGATTGATGGTAAGGGAAACGGTAAACGGAGTAAGCTCCTCCATCACCTTCACACTTGCCACAAAGGCAAATGCGGTACAAATACTTCCCAAAAGAAGAATCCAAAGCCAGTCTGATGAAGGGATATCGATTAAGTTGGCCCCCAGTTTTCCGTAAAAGGCGAGCCAGATACTTATGCCCAAAACGCCACCGATCATTTCGACTAAGCTGATTCGGTAAGGATTGTCTTTTTCGATCAATCGGCCATTGATTACAGTGAATAGAGAAGCCAAGAAAGAGGAGACCAATGCCATCGCAATTCCTGCAGCATACTTCGTTTCGAAGCTGAAAATCAAAACCAGTCCGATGACTACCATACCTCCGAACAAAATCTCGGCAGGATCAACCTTTCGTTTGAAAATAAGTGGCTCCAGAATCGCGGTGAAGAGCGACGCCGAACTAAGGCAAGCCAACGTCACGCTGACGTTTGAAATTTTGATGGCTTGAAAGAAGGTGACCCAATGAAGGGCTATTAAGAACCCAACTCCTAAATACGTTTTGGCATTGAGCCAAATGGATTTATTGATTTTCCCCGTAGGATAGGCAAAAAGCGCAATCGAAACGGCCGCTATCAGCATCCTCCACCAAACGAGGAGGTCCGAATCCGTTTCAATGAGTTTTCCCAAAATACCCGTGAAGCCGAAAATGAAAACGACTACATGTAAGAGAAGCAGGTTGCCAACCTTAGCTTTTTTCATCGATTTTCTTTCCTAATTCGGCTACTCCACCCGAAACGATGAACTTCATAAATTCAGCCGTATTCGCATCAACAGGAGTCACGTTTTCGATGGGGACTATGAAAATGTTTCCCGAAAAATTATAGCTGTGTGGGAGGTAGACCGCAATTTTTCCCGTTTTGATGTTTAGCATCGACAAGTCGTCATTGGTCACAAAGCCAGGCTTTTCTATCTCGCTCTCGCGATTAAGTTTCACCAGCACCGGGCGAGAGAAGCTCTTCTTTTGACCCACAAATGCTGACAGCAAGTCGGTGATGGCGGTGTAGATGGTTTTGACCAGAGGTACTCGGTCCAGCATCTTGTTGGCTCGCTTAAAAATCGGCTCGGCTATGAAAGTTGATCCTAAAAATCCCAATACGGTAATTCCGCCGAGGAGAATCAAGATACCCAGCCCCGGAATGTCCGTAGGAATGATCTCATCGAGAAAGACAAAAAGTTTGTAAACGATGTAGGCTATCACCGTAATCGGCACCACCAAAAGTAGTCCGCGAAAGAAATAGCCCAGGATGACTTTTACGAAAGAGTTCTTTTTCACGGTGCTAAAGTAAGTTTAGTTCTGCTTGGGTTTTCTTGGGCAGCGAGGAAACTATCAAATCGTAGGAGTGATCAATCAACTTTTTTTGCAATTTGATATTCAGCCCTTCCGCGCTCACGGTATTCCAATGCTTTTTGCTCATGTGCCAACCCGGTTTGATCAAGTCAGGATACTCTTCGCGAAGTTCAATGGCCCATTCAGGGTCGCATTTCAAGTTGAAGCTTTGGTAATTGTCAATATTGCAGAGGGCGAACATCTTGCCCATGACTTTGAAAACGAGCACGTGTTCATCAAACGGAAAGCTCTCAGTAACTCCCTTTCGGGCAAGGCAGTATTCCCGGTATTCGTCGACGTGCATGGTTTAGCTGTTTAGTTTGAATAAAACGGGCCTCGATGGCGTTGCATCATTTTCGAAAGGCGCTGTTTGCAAGTTGAGGAGGTAGGCTCCATCTGCGACTTGATCGGGTACAAAGATCATCTCTGTGATGGTGCAGCTATCATCGTCTTTAAAACCGCTTTTCCAAAAGGCGTGATGCGCTTGAAGTCGCCCGCCATCGACTTCACGGTCGACTGATGGAAGGTCCAGCATTAGGTGTTTAATTCCTTTTGATCGCATCAGTGTCAATGCTTCGGGCTCCAAAAAAGGAGGGTTCTTTCCCGAATAAACCATTGTTTTTTTATCAATGGGATTGGGTAATGTTCGAATGATTAAGGCCTCGCATTTCACATCAACGATGGCCTTCTCTATTTGATCTTTTGTAATAATCAGGTCGCCTTGATTTCGAAACACGACTTCGCTTTCCCCATAAATTTCAGGCTCAACGCTGACCAGAAGTGCAGTGAAAAAGTATTGTTTAAGAATGGAATTAACAGAAAGCACTTCTTCATCAATGTGCCCCGATGATTCGGTGTGAGTACCGTGGCCATGTGGGTTGAAGGAGATGTTTCTGAAATTCACATTGCCTCCCTCGGCGATGCTTCCGATAAACAAATCGTTTCTAACGGGTTCAATCGTCATGGGTTCGACGTACCATGCTCGCGGACCTTCTGGACTCAGCGGAATGGAAATGTCCAGCGGTTGACTTAAGTCCACTTGGTATTCCTTGCCGTTGAGTTGAATTTTAATCTTCATGTTCTAAAATAAAGAAATCGGAGGCAATTCCATCAGCTAGGAACATACCTTTTTTGGTTAAGATCAATTGATCATCTTCGAGTTTGGCAGAGCCGTCGGTGATGAGTTTTTCGATTTCGCCCGAATAGATTTTTTTGAAGTTTACTCCAAACTCGAGCTGACTTTTTTTCAGATCAATGCCTTTTGCGGTCCGTAGACCCGTCATCACCCACTCGTTGAAGCGTTCTTCGCGACTCAAGGTTTCTATAGTTGTGGGCAATTCACCCGATTCAATTGCTGAGCAATAGCGCGCATTGTTGGCTATATTCCAATACCTTGATGTTCCATCAAATCCATGAGCTGAAGGCCCCAGAGCGATATAAGGCACCCCAGCCCAGTAGGCCGAATTATGCTTTGATTCAAATCCAGGCTTGGCGAAATTGCTGACTTCGTATTGGCGAAAGCCTTTCGAGGCCAAGAAATCTACCATGTACTCAAAGTGCATGGCCGCTGCTTCTTCGTCTATTGGTTTTTCTTTCCCTTTGGCTACGTGGTGGCCGAGAGCCGTATTCGGCTCTACCGTGAGGCAGTAGGCTGAAATATGATTTACTCCGAGGACGATCGCCTTATTCAAGTTTTCTTTCCATTCCTCCATGGTCATTTTGGGAACGCCATAGATGAGGTCTACTGTCATGTTGTCGATGCCAACTCCAAGGGCAGTTTTCACACAGTTTTCCGCTTCGGAGGCATTATGGGCGCGGTTCATCCAAGTGAGGTGGCTGTCAAAAAAGCTTTGAATGCCGATGCTCAATCGGTTAACGCCCAGCTTTGCCCAGCCCTCTGCTTTCTCTTTTGAAACGTCATCGGGGTTTGTTTCGAGGGTGATTTCAGCATCTGAGGAAATGGTAAAATTTGAGCGAATTGCAGTGAGTACCGTTTCTAACTGAGTAAGGCTCAAAATTCCTGGTGTTCCGCCACCGAAATAGACCGTATGGATGATCTCCGATGTTTCATTATTCCGCATCTCTGCTTCTTTGGCCAAAGCCAAAACCACTCGGTCTACGAGTTTATTTGAAGTGGAAAAGTGAAAGTCACAATACGTACAAGCCTGTTTGCAAAACGGAATGTGAATGTAAATGCCAGCCATCTACTGGTGGGTTTTCAGTACGATTCGAAAGGTAGTACCGGTTTCGGGTTCACTTCGCTTCACGAATATTTTTCCGCTGTGGTAGATTTCGATAATCCGCTTAGCCAGTGATAGTCCTAATCCCCAACCACGCTTTTTTGTGGTGTAACCCGGCTGAAAGACTGCTTTATGACCTGATGAGGAAATACCCTTTCCCGTATCTGTAATATCGATATAGACGTTTTGGATTTCGTTGGAAATCTCGACCGTGATCTGGCCCTTTCCATTCATGGCATCGACGGCATTTTTGATGATGTTTTCAATCACCCAGCTGAAAAGTGGTTGATTGAGCATAGCCTTTACGCTGCCTTCTTGGTTCTGCCTGATTTCAAATTCAACTTTTTTGCTGATACGTGGGCGCAGATAGTCGATGGTATTATTCATTACCTCGGAAATTTCAGTTTCGGTAAGCTCAGGAGCTGATCCGATTTTAGAAAATCGATCCGTAATGATTTCAAGTCGTTTAAGGTCTTTATTCAGTTCGGCAATGGTCTCCTTATCGGTGCCTCTGGCTTCGAGCAGTTGCACCCAAGCGAGCAAACTCGATAGGGGAGTTCCGAGTTGATGGGCAGTTTCCTTCGCCAGCCCGATCCAAACTTGGTTCTGTTCTGCATTTCTAAAGGTGCTGAATATGAGATAAGAGATGAACAGGAATAGACCGATGATGACCAATTGAATCAACGGGAAGTACCGCAACTGTGTAATGATGATCGAATCAGTGTAGTAGATGTAATTCACCACATGATCTCCGAATTTAACTTCGATAGGGCTATTCTTTTCCGCCATCTCGGTTATTTGTGCCTTCACCAGCACTGAATCTCCAACGAGGGTTGAGTCGATATTGCTATAATTAACAATTACCGATTGAGCTGAATCCGTTACCAATACCGGTACAGATCCGGAGTTCATCACGGTCTCACTGATAAAGGAGTTGATCAGATCATCCAGTGTTTTTTCCAATTCGGTGATAATGCGGGAATCCTTGTAATATACTCTGTGATCGAAGTAGGTATTGCTTACGCGAATAGGCTTGTATTGTGCCCGCATGGCAGCTATAGTACTGTCTGCTCTTTCAGGTGTAGAGATGTACTTGTAGTCTATGTTATTGTAAGAAATGATCTCATTTTTCGCGTCAACAACCAGTACCGGAATTGTGCTATTGTTTTGAATGATCGTTTGCAAAAAGGGCAATTCACTATCTGTGGCGGGAGCAATTCTACCAATGGCCTGCGCCCAAACGTCGGCCTTATTGCGCTCTTCGCGCCGCATATCTGAAAAGAGATTTTCGGTATAGTTAATCAAAGAAAGCCTACGCTGAACGGCTTCACTCCATAGCTGCACCTTCAAGCGTTCTTCTTGCCGTATTTTATTTACAATGTAGTTGGAATACCAGAGCGATAACCCCACTATTACAACAGCGAAGATGAGCAGTACCGCTTTCCATCGCTGTTTCCGCGAGTATAAGTTCATTCGATTTTTCTCTCAATTACTGAGTAGATCTATGCTATAGGCGGATCGGGTTTGGAATCAAATTTAAGAATCTTTTAAAGATCATCATCGTCTTCCAAATCATCGTATAAATCGCCATCTTTTTTACTCGATCTTTTCTTCTTTCTTTTCAGAGAATCGGCAGGCGCAGGTTCTCCAAATTCAACTTCAAACAGAATCGGCTTCGTTTCGTCTGTTTTTTCTTCAGGTGCGGTAAGGGTGGTGTCTCCTTTGAAAAGTCCGAATTCTTCTTTTAAAATTCCTTTGACTGTTTTTGTCTCGTTCTCGAATTTCTCCTTTCTTTTTTCTTTCACCTTTTTGTAACATTTCATTCTAATATA
>CAZKXG010000086.1:6098-11437 GCA_964556465.1 uncultured Cryomorphaceae bacterium
CAGTTTCTTTATCGCTGCTGAATTCGGGGTTCTCGATTGTTCCCGCCATTCGCATAAAAATTCGAAGACCCGTTTCGTCATCTACGATATATCCGAATTCGCTGTCTTTTTCTCTGCCCGTCCTGAGTAATTCACCCAAGCGAAAACTTAAGGAGTAGTCAATATTATTGTCGAAATCGTGCGTGCCTGAAGCCAATATGTCCAAAACGGATGTAGCAATTTTCATCTCGGGAATGGTGATGACTTTATCTTCTATTGTCAACCGGTTTTCGAGTGATTCAAACTCAATATTGCTGAGACGTTTTTTGAGTTCATCGGTTTTGATGAAGGTGTTCCAAAGCGCATTTCCTTTGATGTAATCGGCGATGTCGACGAGCGATTGAACTTCCTTTAATTTTCCGTCGTCTATTTTTAAGTTCACATCCGCTTTGACGCTTTCATTGCGAATGGCCAGCGTGGTATCCAGACTGCAAGTCAAGTTGACCGCACCATTGAATAGCCCTTCTATTTGATCGTGACCGATCACTTTTTGTCCGAAGTCATCAAAGTTGGCAAAGAGCTCATCCACCTTCATTTGCGATAGTACGGTGTTTGATCCAAGCTCAAACCCCGATTCAACCTGATTTAGCCGAAGACTCCCTGTTAGAGTTCCCGATGCCAATGTCATCTTTGCTGGGTTCAACGTAAAGAGACCATTGCGGTAATAGGCCTTTCCTGATAAGTCTGTCGCAATAAACTCTTTATAGTTCAATTGTTCGACTTCAATGTTCAGTTTGAATCCGACCCGTTCAGGTAATCTAAAGGCAACTGCTTTGCCATCTCCTTCGGATTCACCGAGTAATTGCTCCAGATAGATTCTTCTCGATTTTAAGTCTGCTACTACTTCCAGACTTCCACCATTTCCCGTCAAATAGGGCAGTGCATTATTGATTTGTCCTTTGATTTCAAATTTATTATCTCCGACTTCCGCGGTCAGCTTTTTTGTCCTGATAGAGTTTTCTACTATCTCAAAGCTCCCTTCGATTTTTTCGAATACCTGAGACCTTCCTTTCGTTTTGAAAGCGCCATCCTCTAATACGATAGCGCCTAGAAAGTTTACGCCTCTCAGTAATCTCTCTGTGCTCAGATCGGTACGGTCAAAGTTTCCTTTAAGTTGACCTTTGACGTCGATCCGTCCTTCTAATACCTCGGCAAAGCTGATATTCAGAAATTCCTTCAGGTCTTCAAGCTCTATTCTTCCTTGAATGGCCAGATCGAAATCGGGGGCATTTAAATGAGCGATCTCTCCGCTGGTTGAAAAGCGACCAGGGCCGATTCCAGCCTCCAAACCTTTGATTGTGACGTTGGTTTTGCCTTGCACCAACGCGAAAGTACCACGACCTGAATACACAACGGCTTGACCAGAGCTTGCTGAATGGATGATTTTTCCTTCGAGGCCGTCAAAGTCTAAGGTGAGTTCAAATCCGTTTTTCGTAGCAATGCTCAGATCCAGATCGGCATTGCCGGTAGGCCGATAAGTTTTAAAAACACTTTGATTGGCAAGCGGGATGAGGGCTACAGCATTTTCCAATTCCGTATTTTCAGATTTGATATGAACCGTCCAGAAAGCATTCTCGGCAGAATTGTCATAAGCTCCGTTCAGCGTTGTTTTTTCCTCCCCGAGACGAATCTTTTCCGATTCGAAAGTGTAGATTTTCGCCTTGGTGTCTATGTTTAGAGCTACCTGACCGTCTACAGCTGTTTCCTTGTACAGGGTGTCGTTTTCGTAGACAATGGAACGAGCAATAAAATCGACATCTGACTTTAGGTTGAAAATGTCTTCACCAAAATTACCATTGGCTTCTCCACTATTCACATGGATGTCTAGCGCCAACTGGGCGCCTGTTTTCAATCGATATTCGAAATCTTCTACCTCTACATTTGTCAATGAAAAGGTTTGCTCTGTGCTGTCACCCGAGCTTTTCCAAAAGTGGAAATTGTCTGACCCATCCGCAAATATTTGCATATTGAAGAAACCACGGTTGATCTCTGCCTCGCTTACCTTATAGTCCTTGCTTAGAAAGTCGAGTAAGCCGATTTGCAGGTATAGGTCTTCGATATAAATGAGCGTATCTGGATCATCGGTCAACGCTTCAGGAATAACCACTTGGCTGAATCTCAGTGAAGCGTATGGGAATTTTTGGAGTAAGCTGAGATTGATGTCCTCTACATCAACGGGCACATTCAGGTGCTGATTGAGCTCGTAAACAATAGCATCTTTTACCTCAGGTTCGAATTTTTTGGCCAGAAAAAACGCGGCAACCATCGAGAGGATGAACACCGCAACTAGGAATAAGGCATATTTTAAAAGTCGGCTCAAACGGATACTATTCTGAATGAGTGAAACGCCTTAACCACTGCGATTATTTCAGCATTTTGAGATTGTTAATCTCTTGGTCTGTAAGATATCTCCAGTGTCCTCGGGGCAGATCTTTTTTAGTAAGCCCTGCAAAAACCACCCGATCCAATTTCATGACTTTGTAGCCCAAGCCCTCAAAAAGTTGTGTGAGGACTCGGTTCTTACCACCGTGAATTTCAACTCCTACTTCCCGTTTGTCCTTCCCGTCACCAACATAAGAAACGACATCAGCCGCCATTGTTCCACTGTCTAGCTCGACTCCTTCTACCAACTGTATGAGGTGCTCTTCTTTTACATTTTTGTCTAACAGTACGTGGTAAAGTTTCTTGACATTGTGTTTTGGGTGGGTAAGCTTTTTAGCCAAATCTCCGTCATTGGTAAACATGACTAACCCGGTGGTGCCGCGGTCGAGTTTTCCCACAGGGAGAATATTCGTATTGCCCACACCTCGCATCAATTGCTTCACGGTGCTGCTGCCCTTATACTCTTTCATAGTGGTCACGAAATCCTTGGGCTTATTCATCAAAACGTAAACAGGCTTTTCGGGCGAAAGACGCTCTCCGGCGTATTTTACTACATCACCGGGGTTTACTTTAAATCCCATTTCGGTGATGGTTTTTCCATTTACTTCAACCATTCCCGATGCTATGAACTCATCAGCTTCACGTCGAGTGCAAAGCCCCGCGTTGGATAAGTACTTGTTCAAGCGAATTCGATTATCGCGTTCAGAGGCTTCTGATGGTAGAACCTCTCCACCTCGTTTTCCTTTATATGGCTTTTTACGCCCGCGGTCTCTATCAAATTTTGATTTGTAAACAGGTGTATCTTCACTGCGCTCGAATTTTCTTCGACCGTGTTGTTTGTCATAATTCTCGCGGCTAGTGGCGAAATTCTTCCCACCATCTCCGTCGCTTTTTCTTGTATCGGATTTAAATCTGGAAGAACGCTCCCTCTTTTCAAAAGACTTCTTATCTCTTGGCTTATCCTCTTTTCGCTCAGAATCAGCGCTTGTCTTTGTTGGCCGTGCTCTTTTGTCAAATGGTTTTCTCGCTCTCGGTCTGTCGCCGCTTCTTCTATCTTGACTATCGTCCTTGTCGCTGTCAAATCTCTTGCGCCCCGGGCTGTTACCATAGGACTTGTTTCCCGAAGGCTTTCTTGAGCCCCGACCTCTTCCTTCGGATGAATTGTTTTTTGATCTTCGACGGTTGCCGTCTTTATTATCTGTACTCATGTATTTATTTCAGCCTACAAAGTTGGGTAAAATGCTTCTTCTATATGCTCTATTTCGTGATTTCCTCGATTTAGCACTATGGCAATCACATCAAAACGACCCTCTTTAGCTATATCCTTCAATCGCATGTACTCGTTAGCAGCTGCAATAATATGCCTCTGCTTCTTCCTATTGATGTATTCTTCTAACCTTCCGGGAAAAGGTTCTTCTCTCGTTTTAACTTCTACGAAAACTATAAAGTCCTCTATTTCAGCGACTATGTCGATTTCTTTCTTGCCAAATCTCCAATTCTGTTCAAGAATTTTGAAACCTCGACTTATCAAATGCGTAGAAGCCAGAGATTCGCCCAGTTTGCCGATTGAATTGGTCGATGACATACTAACAAAAAACTTGTGAACCCTAAAGGTTCCTTAAACTGTTCGTTATGAAAATATTTACAAAAAAGATTGCAGCTATCATGCTGGGGGTTATGATGGGATTCGCAGGCTTCGCCTCCGGACCTTTCCAAGGAACCATCAAATTTACCAAAACGATTGGACCCGTGACCGCCAACTACGTTTACTATGTAAAAGGTGACCTAGTTCGTGTGGAAGAGCTCGGTGAAAACGGAGAAATCCAAGGTATCATGATTGTCGATACTAAGGCCAATACCGTAAAAGCCTTGAGTCCCGAACGTCAAATGTACATTGATGTTCCGAATAAGCGACCAGCTCGAGAGACGGATGTCTATGTGCAAAAGACCAACAAGACAGAAATGATTAATGGATACCAGTGTACTCAGGTGAAGGTAACCGGAAAGGACGATGGTCGAGAAGTAACCTTCTGGGTTGCGGATGATGACTTTGACTTCTTGGTCCCAATGCTAGAAACATTGAACCGAAAAGATAAACTCGCGGTTTACTTCATGAATGTGCCTGATATAGATGGAATGTTTCCGATGAAAGGCGTAGAGAAGAAAACTGATGGTGTAGAACTCACCAATCTTCAAGTAAAAGAAGTGGAGAAAGGTGAATTGGCTGACTCATTGTTTGAGATTCCAGCTGAATACACCAAGTTCGAAAGAGAATAGGCTACTAGCCACTACTGCAGCAAAGAAGGCTGACCGTTAGAAACGGTCAGCCTTCTTTTTTTACCGTGAATCCAAGCTCGATTGTCATCAATATGGCCGGATGGAAAATTGAAGGCTACGGGGAAGGTATAGGGAGCTACTCTTTCGGCAATGATTTCTTCTGCCGTTTTCCCGAATGGAACCTTGTTGTCATTCATATCGGTCATACCTCCTACGACTAATCCCGAGAGGTTTTCAAGAATACCGGCTCTATCCAAAGCTACCATCATTCGATCAATGTGGTAGAGATATTCATCCAGATCTTCCAAGAATAGAATTTTTCCTTCCGTCGAAGGCTGTGCGGTAGAACCTAACAAGCTGTAAATCATACTGAGGTTTCCACCAATCATTGCCCCTTCGCCATTTCCATCGCGGTTGAGCTTGTGCGGTTCGGCCTCATAAGACAACGATTCTCCCTGAATCAATTGGAATAGACTGTCAGTTGCCACCGGAGTGTTTTTGTGAAAGTCGACGGGCATAGTGGAATGAATACTGAGCGTTTGGCAAGAATTGAGCACATGGCTATGCAAGGCCGTGATATCGCTATACCCGCAAATCCATTTGGGGTCGTTGTTAAAAGCTTTTCCGTCGAAACCCTTGAG
>CAZKXG010000086.1:11497-13814 GCA_964556465.1 uncultured Cryomorphaceae bacterium
CTTTTGTAGAGATTCACGCCAAGTGAAGCTTTGAAACCTCTATTTTGAATTTCCGCGATAGCACGGTCGATAAATTCTTTTTCAACGGCTCGGGCGGTTGAGATGATGCGAATTTCATCGCCTGGTTGAAGATAGCTTGGGGTATGTGCCTGCATGTTTAAGTCATTATCTTTGCGCACACAAATCAAGCATTTTCCCATTGAATAACCCAAAACGATATACAGTTACTGCCGCTTTGCCTTATGCAAATGGCCCTTTGCACATTGGTCATATCGCAGGAGTTTACGTTCCCGCCGATATTTATGTGCGTTACTTGCGCATGGCCGGAAAGGATGTGGTCTTCGTTTGCGGAAGCGACGAGCACGGCGCTGCCATTACGCTTAAAGCGAAAAAAGAAGGAAAGACTCCTCAAGAAATCGTAGATGAATTTCATACGATTAATAAGAAGTCATTCGCCGATTTTGGAATCGATTTCAATATCTACCACCGTACTTCCGATCCACTACACCACAAGACCGCTCAAGACTTTTTTCTCAACTTGAATGAGAAGGATTCATTTACACAAAAAACCACAGAGCAATATTTCGACGAAGAAGCCGAGCAGTTTTTGGCCGATCGGTATATCACGGGAACTTGCCCAAAATGTGGATTCGAGAATGCTTACGGTGATCAATGTGAAAACTGCGGATCGACCTTGAATCCGCGCGATTTGATCGATCCAAAATCTACGCTTAGCGGATCAAAGCCCGTTTTACGTGAGACTTCTCACTGGTTTTTGCCGATGGAAAACCACGAAGGATGGCTCAAGGCTTGGATCGAAAAAGGCACTTTGAAAGGTGTGCAACAGCACGATCCTTCAGAATGGAAAAAGCAGGTGATTGGTCAATGCAAGTCATGGATTGATGGTGGATTACAACCACGAGCCATGACCCGCGACCTCGATTGGGGAGTAAAAGTGCCGCTTGAAGGCGCCGATGGAAAAGTGCTCTACGTTTGGCTTGACGCACCGATAGGTTACATCTCGGCTACCAAGGCCTGGGCCGAAGCTGAAGGAAAAGACTGGAAGCCTTATTGGCAGAGTGATGACACCAAATTAGTACACTTCTTAGCCAAGGACAATATTGTTTTCCACTGCATCATCTTTCCGATTTTGCTGCGAGAACACGGTGATTTCATTTTACCGGACAACGTTCCAGCCAATGAATTCCTCAACCTCGAAGGCAAGAAAATTTCAACATCGAGAGATTGGGCGGTTTGGCTGCACGAATACCTGGCCGATTTTCCTGGAAAAGTCGATGAGCTGCGCTACGTCTTGAACGCTATTTCACCCGAGTTTCGCGACAGTGAATTCACGTGGGAAGATTACCGTGCTAGAATCAATAATGAACTTGTAGCTGTTTTCGGAAACTTCGTGAACCGCACCTTAGTCCTCACACAGAAATATTACAACGGACTGGTTCCTGAAGTCGCCGAAAGGACCATTTATACCACTCAAGTCGATGAAGTTATTGCTTCGGCTCCTGGTAAGATTGCCGATGCCATTGAAGCGTACCGCATGCGCGATGCCCAGAACGAGATGATGAACTTGGCGCGAGCGGGAAACAAGTTTCTCACGGAAACTGAGCCTTGGAAGCTGAACAAGACTGACCCAGCCAAGGCTGCAGAAGTCATTGAAAAATGCCTGCAACTAGCGGCAAATCTGGCGGTGGTTTGCGCACCGTTTTTACCAAACACGTCCAAAAAGATGGCTGAGATGCTCAATTTCACAGTTGGTGATTGGGCAAGTGCCGGGAAAACTTCTGCTCTTAAAGCTGGTCACCAAATCGGAAAGGCAGAGTTGCTCTTCCAAAAAATTGAGGAAGAGGAAATTCAAGCCCAGCTCGAAAAGCTCAAAAAAGAGGAAGAACCAAAGTCAACCCTGATGCCCCAAAAGTCAAACGTTGCTTTCGACGATTTTGTGAAAATGGACATTCGAACCGCGACCATTCTGGAAGCGGAGAGAGTTCCCAAGACCGATAAGCTGCTGAAGATTTCTTTGGACACAGGTATCGACAAGCGTACGGTGGTTTCGGGAATCGCCGAATTTTTCAAACCCGAAGAAATAGTCGGGAAGAAAGTAAGCGTTTTGGTCAATCTCGAACCTCGAAAACTTCGGGGCGTAGAATCTCAAGGGATGATTTTAATGGCCGAGGACGAAGAAGGGAAATTAACTTTTGTAAGTCCGGGAGGCGATTGGCCGAATGGGAGTGTGGTGAGGTAATTAGTAGCCCCGCCAGGAATCGAACCTGGATCTAAAGTTTAGGAAACTTCTATTCTA
>CAZKXG010000087.1:0-13713 GCA_964556465.1 uncultured Cryomorphaceae bacterium
CGCCACAGTATCGGGCTCCACGAACCGAGTGATGGTTTTGCCACGATCCAAAGTCAAAACAGACTCCACACGAAGATCAGCACCCGCTTCATTGTGGTTATTCAACAGAATGTCTGATCCGGCCCAGCGCCGAGGCTCTTTTAGCATAGTATCGTTAAATGAAACCTCAACTTTAATAGCAAGATCAGGCCTTGTTTCCAAAATTCTAATCGAAATGCCGCTTAAATAAATTACATCCGAGTTCTTTGAGTGGTTTGATTTACCCTTTCTCGCATTTACATGTGTCAATGTGCTGGCTGTAGAGGGGTTAGAACCGATGCCCATGAATTCCACTTTACCTTCTCTCATGGCGTACCGTGGATCTCCCGCTTTAGGATGTCTGTAATAGCTGCCATCATCATTGCGACGGATCGCAGGTGAACGAGCATTTATTCTATCGATAGTAACATTTTCATTGGTATAAAAGAATGGCTCTTCTAATTCGTGATGGCCAGTCATGGGGTTTTCAAATTGAGGTAACAGAGTGTAAACGTCTCCCGGTCGGTTGTTGACGCAACTTCCCAAATCCAGTTTGTCATCATCCCAAACATAATCGAAAGCTCCTGTCGCAGGGATGGGCTTGAGGTAATCCGCATAAACACTTCCATAGATGTTCTTGCCCTCTCGGCGGTCAGCATCGATCTGCCGGTACAAAAACAAGCCGGGCAGTGCCGACTCCATGCAGTCGTAGTTTTCATAGACAAATTTATCCGTCGGCGAGCCATTGTGAGCTTCTGTAGTGTGGTTCTCTACCCATATCCATTGAGGAAACTCATCTTCGGGAATGAATGGTAGCTTTATTCTCAGTGCATCTCCCGAAGAAATAAAATCTCTCAAAATATAGGTCTGACTCCGTTTTTGGGAACGCAAATCTCCGTCTACCTCAGTACTATTTTCATTCAAAGCACTAATTTCAAATTGATTGTCATGGGGCTTCCAACCCAGCCAATACCTATCCCATCCTGCAGCTGACATCAAACAAGAATTAGCTGCCCCCATCATTGACCAACCACCCTGAATGGCATGGACATAACTTCTGAAATTTGCACTGTTCCCACCACCCGAATGGAAATTATTTCCTCCGATAAGTAAGTGGTTAAACTCATGCTTAAGAATCTTAAATGGTAATCCATCGCCGCCGCCAAACATCGAATAGGTATCCGTTTTAAAACCTCCCAAAATACCACCGCTAGAAGAAGACGCCTGCCCATTTGCTCTCGGAATGGCAGAGAAATTTCTTAGAAATATCATCAAATGATCCACCCCGGAAAATTCTGATGACCGCCTTTTCGGTACCCCTCTTTTCGATTCATCCTCCCAGTAGTCAAAATCCATGAAGGTCAAATTTTCCGAAGATATTTTTTCAGCAGAATTGAGCCTATCTACAACTACTTTCAGAATTTTCGATTTGCTCCGACCTACTTCCGATTGCTTTACCGTTACGATTTCAGGGTAATAATCTCCCAAAACAGTCAGCTCACCAAAGGAGCACTCACTATAATAACGCGTCAGCGCCTTGAGAGAATCCTCTCCTTCGAATACGTTAAAAATATCATCCCTGAATTCGGGCAATTCATTTACTTTCCAATTCTTGTGACCGTTGAGATAAGCATCTACAGATGAATCTTTATCGTGCTCCACTTCTACAAAAACCATTAAGACTCTTATTGTGCCCCGGGTCGGTAATACCCATCCATTCTCGCTGTTTTCTTGGCTAAAAACAGATGAGAATAGGAAAAGAAAAAGGATTAGAAGAAAAACGAAATATTTTCGGTGGAATAGTAATCCGTACATTTTGATTCAAGAAATTACATTTGCATGAAACCGCAATTCGAAATCATGGACAATATACTAGTAACACAATCAGGGCACCTCAGAGAAATCACAATCAACCGCGAAGAAAAGCTCAATGCGCTGAATTCTCAACTTATCAAAGATCTCTCCACAGAGCTTCACAGAGCTGATGAAGATAAAGAAACTCGTGTGGTGATACTTACGGGTGCAGGAGAAAAGGCGTTTGTTGCCGGTGCTGACATTTCTGAATTTGCCCACTTCGATGAGGTTCAAGGAAGAGAGCTTAGTCGAACAGGGCAAGACCTGCTCTTCACAACCGTTGAACAAATGAAAACTCCTGTCATTGCTGCGGTAAATGGATTCGCACTTGGAGGCGGTCTCGAATTGGCCATGTCTTGTCACATGCGTATCGTCTCAGAAAACGCTCGGCTTGGACTGCCCGAAGTAAGTTTAGGAGTCATCCCGGGATACGGAGGCACACAGCGGTTGGCACAGCTCGTAGGAAAAGGAAAAGCCCTCGAAATGATCACCTCGGCGCAGATGATTAATGCACAAGAGGCTTACCGACTGGGGTTGGCAAACAAGGTGGTCGCCCAAGCTGAGTTATTGGATGAATGCCGAAAACTAGCTGGAAAAATCGCCAATAATTCTCCTTCTGCCATTGGCTTGGCCATTCGTTCAGTAAATGCACAATATTCAGAGGGAGTTAATGGTTATCAAGTTGAAATCGACTCTTTCGGCGAAGGTAAGTCGACCTTGGCCCTGACGTGATCAAACTTGCGAGCGTGCGCCAACGCTGGCTGGAGCCGGGTTACGGCTATATCCGAGTTGAAATCGACTCTTTCGGCGATTGCTTCAAATCACAAGATTTTAAAGAAGGAACTCAAGCATTTTTGGAAAAACGCAAACCCAGTTTCAAGGGTGAATAAAAACCGCCCCATCTTATGAGTTCGCTGCGTAGCCTTCTCGGCCAGACTGCCATCTATGGTGTGAGCAGCATCGTGGGGAGGGTGATGAATTTTTTCATCCTCACTCCTTTTTACACCCGTATTTTCGACAAAGTCGAGTACGGCGCCATCACCGAGCTGTACGCTTATGTGGCTTTTTTATTGGTCTTTCTGACCTATGGAATGGAGACTGCATTTTTTCGTTTTGCCTCAAGGGAAAAGGATCCGAGCAAACAGTCTCAGGTCTTCAGTACGGCAGCCATTTCTTTGCTTTCTACCTCTGCGCTTTTTATTGCGCTCATTTACCTCACAGGTGGGGGAATGGCTGATGTATTGGGGTATGCTTCAAACCCTGAGTACATCATTCTCTTCGGATGGATCGTAGCCATCGATTCGTTTGTGACCATTCCTTTTGCCAGACTACGCCTGCAAAACAAGGCCATTCGATTTGCTTCAGTCAACTTGGCCAGCATCATAGTCAATATTCTATTGAATCTTTTCTTTTTTCTCTACTGCCCTTCCGCCTTGGAAAACGGCAACGATTGGATAAGCAGTTTTTACAACCCCGAATTTGGAATAGGCTATGTGTTTGTCGCCAATTTAGCGGGAAGTCTTACCAAACTCCTGCTACTTCTGCCAACGCTCACCGGCCTTAAATTCGGGTTTGACCCAAAACTTTTCAAAGAGTTATTGCCCTACGCTATTCCATTGCTGGTTTTAGGGCTAGCAGGAATTGTAAACGAAACCTTCGACCGAGCTGCTTTCGAAAGCCTTTCCGGGCTGCACAAAGAAGAAGCTGCTGCACAATTGGGAATTTACGGAGCTTGCTACAAAGTAGCCATGCTACTAAGCATTGGCATTCAAGCATACCGTTTTGCGGCAGAACCATTTATCTTCTCCTTGGCAAAAGGTAATAGAAGCAATCAAGTACAGGCAGACGTCATGAAATTTTACTTTATAGTAGCTCTGCTTATCAGCATGACGCTCATTTGCCTCGACGATATTGCGCTGCTACTGATTGGCGAAGAGTTTCGTGTCGGTGCTCAGGTAATTCCAATCTTGCTAAGTGCCTATATTTTTTATGGTGTCGTCTTTAATCTTTCCTTTTGGTACAAACTCAATGATAAAACCATTTACGGAGCGGGAATCGCTATAAGTGGAGCCCTAGTGACAATAGGACTAAACTTTTGGCTGGTCCCGCGAATCGGTTACTTCGGCTCAGCTTGGGCTACTTTGGCTGCTTATATGATCATGACCGTCATCTCCTACAGCCTGATGCGCAAGCATCATCCAATGCCTTACGACTTAGCTGCTATAGGTCAATACGTGCTGCTGGCCGTGGTATTGGTTGCTTCCTTCGAGTATTTAGATCCACAAGGATGGATGAAATATGTGGGCGGTATCGGAGTCATTTTACTATTTACCTTATTCGCTATTCAAAAAGAAAAAAAAATACTCAAACTGAATGACAACAGTAGAAATCATTAATAAATCAAATCATCCCCTACCTCACTATGCCACCGAAGGTAGCGCAGGATGTGATTTGCGAGCAAACCTAACTGAGAGCATAGTGCTCAGGCCGCTCGAAAGAAAGTTAGTAGATACGGGTATTTTCATTGCGCTACCCGTTGGTACAGAAGCCCAAATAAGACCCCGCAGCGGAATGGCGTACAAAGAAGGTATAACGGTCTTGAATTCACCCGGAACGATCGATGCAGACTACCGCGGAGAGGTCAAGGTATTATTGGTAAATTTGTCGGCTGTTGAGGCTACCATTCAGGATGGCGATAGAATAGCTCAAATGGTTATCGCGCGTCATGAAGTAGCTAATTTTAAAGAAGTTTCTGCGCTTTCTGAAACACTTCGAGGAGATGGTGGTTTTGGAAGTACGGGAAAAAAGGACTGATACTGAATGAACATTATTATACCTATGGCGGGCCGCGGAAAGCGACTTCGCCCGCACACACTGACTGTTCCCAAACCACTCGTAAAAATTGCCGGCAAACCCATCGTTCAGCACTTGGTTGAAGACATTGCCCAACTGCTGAATGACGAGCCATTGGAAGAGATCGTATTCGTAACGGGTCGATTTGGCGAAGAAGTGGAAAATCATCTACTGGATGTAGCTAAAAGTCTTGGTGCTCAAGGCAAAATAGCCTATCAGGATGAAGCTCTGGGCACGGCTCACGCGATTTGGTGTGCCAAAGATGCCTTGAAAGGAAAAACGATCGTAGCTTTTGCGGACACGCTTTTCAAAGCTGATTTTCATCTCGACCCAGCCGCCGACGGAATGCTCTGGGTTAAGCAAATTGATGACCCATCGAGCTTCGGTGTAGTAAAGCTGAACGATGACGGTCATATCATCGATTTTGTAGAAAAGCCACAAGAATTCGTGAGTGATTTGGCTATGATCGGTTGCTACTATTTCAAGGAAGGACGAAATCTGTACACCGAAATTGAATACCTAATCGACAATGAAATGATGAAAGGAGGTGAATATCAACTCCCGGATGCACTTCGTCGAATGACCGAAAAAAACAAGACTTTTTCGCCTGGAAAAGTAGACGAGTGGATGGATTGCGGAAACGCTACAGTGACGGTAGAAACGGCAAATCGAGTTCTTGACTTGAAGTATGCCGAATCTGAAATTGCTCCTGACGTGGAAGTCATCAATTCTACGATCATACCTCCATGCTATATCGGTTCGGGCGCGAAAATTATCAATTCTGTAGTCGGCCCAAATGCTTCAATAGGGAATGACACCACGATTAAGGATTCGCGTATTTCTCACAGTCTTATTCAAGACAACTCTCAATTAGTGGGTCAATCACTGGCACAATCCATGATTGGGAGCTTCGTAAAGCTAGAGACCAAGCCCGCTACAATGAGTCTCGGCGACTTCAACGAAATCCAATGATTCGAACTATTAAAGTAATTTTAGTTTCCTTACTTCTTTTTGCGGGCGCAGGTTGCAAAAGTATTGAAGGTACTTCTCAAAAGAAGTCAGAAACTCCTGCTCAACTGACAGAGGCTGAATATCGCGCCTATCAAACTGCATTCATGGATGCCAGCAAGGAGAAAATTCTGGGAAACTTGAATGACGCTGAGCGTCTTTTCCAAAAAGCCTTAACCATCAATCCACGCAGCGATGCCGCTATGTTTGATTTAGCAAAAATAGCAGTGGAACGAGGAAGACTGGGTGAGGCAGCAACTTTACTGGAACAGTCAAGAGAAATAGACCCGGAGAATCCATGGTACAGAGAGTACTTGGCTCAAGTCTATGCAGAATCGGGAAGATTGGACGAAGCTATTGAAACGGTCAGAAGTATTATTGAATTGCAGCCCGACAAGCACGACTATTACTTTAACCTCGGCTCTCTTTTGAGTGCTCAAGGCAAATTCGATGAGGCCCTGAAAGTCTATGATGATCTAGAAGAGCAATTCGGATTAATGGAAGAGATCGCCATGCAACGACAAATGATCTATTTAGAGCAAGGGAAAGCCGACTTGGCTCTGGAAGAGGCAAATAAACTAATTGATATCAATCCGGAAGAAATCCGCTACTATGGAATGAAAGCGGAGATTCTAGAGCAAACCGGCCGAAACGAGGAAGCTAAAGTGCTGTATGCAGAAATGCTAGAGATAGATCCCGATAACGGACTGGTGCTTTTGGCTCTTTTTGAAATTGCAGAACAAGAAGGGAAATCTGCACAAGCCAGAGAATATTTGGCATCTGCCTTTAGAAGTGAGGACCTGGGGATCGACGTTAAAGTCAATATTCTACTCAACCTGATGTCAAATCCCGGCGAGTCTCCCGACTACCTCTTCCAGCTATCAGATGAGTTGGTGGCCGCACATTCCAATAACGCCAAGGCTTATGCGATCCAAGGTGATCTCTACAACAACTTCAACCGACAAGAAGAAGCGCGATCAAAATTTCAAAAAGCGGTAGAGATTGATCCAAATCGCCCGCCTATTTGGCAAGAGATACTAATCATAAGCTCTACGCTCAATGATTTTGAGACCATGCGAACTGAGAGTGAAAAAGCTCTGGAATACTTTCCACAGCAGCCAATTTTTTATCTCTTTCACGGCATTTCCTTGCAGCAATTGGGAGAAACTAAAGAAGCGATTGATGCACTTGAATCAGGCAAGAACCTAGTGATTGATAATAATGAATTGCTTGGTCAATTCTATGCCTCACTCGGCGATGCACACCACTCTATAAATGACCATAAAGCGAGTGATGCGGCCTACGAAAAAGCGTTGAAATACACCCCCTCCAACGTAATCGTCCTCAACAACTATGCGTACTATCTTTCATTGAGAGAAGAAAACCTTGAAAGAGCCGAAACAATGGCAAGAAAGGCGAATGATCTTAGCCCTAATCAAGTGAGCTTTCAAGATACATACGCTTGGGTTCTATTTAAAAGAGGCAATTACCAAAACGCTCTTTTTTGGATCAAAGAAGCCCTGAAAAACGGAGGGGACGAAGATCCTGATGTCTTGGAGCACCACGGAGATATCCTTTGGCAACTCAATGAAAAAGAGAATGCTAAAATTGCTTGGCAAATGGCTCTGGATTTGGGTGGTGATGCGAATCAACTAAACGAAAAAATTGCCCGAGAAGAATGAGAAGAGTTGTCCATCTGATATTCTTCGTCGGATTGTCCCTTCTGATTCTTGAGGGTTGTAAGACTAAACGTGCTCTTACGAAAAGTCCATTGGTGCCCTTAAACGAAAAAGCCATAATCGAACAGCTTGAAAGCAATGTTTTCGACTTTAATACCTTAAGTGCAAAACTGTCTGTGAATGCTGCTACGGAAAAGGAAAACCGCTCATTCAAAGTTAATATGCGCATCGCCTCAGACAGCGCCATCTGGATGAGCATCACACCGGCATTGGGAATAGAAGCAGCCCGTGCAATGATAACGGCTGATAGCCTCAAGTTTATCGACAAGCTCGCAGACAAATACTACCTTGGGGATTACCGTGCGCTGGACTCACTGTTTGGCTACGAAGCACAGTATGAATTTTTAGAAAACCTTCTGGTAGGGAATCCCATACAAATTCTGGAAGGTGAAAAATACCAGTCCGTGGTAGATGAACTCTACTACGTGATTCAAACAAAAAATCCACGCAAAGTTCGCAAGGCTGTTGATCTCTCATTTAAACCATCGAAAGAAGACACCCTGAAGATTGAGACAGAAATAGTAAAGAAAAAAAAGCTTGATAAGGCAGTGGAGAAACTGGAAGAAGAGGATTTGGTCATCAAGCGCTTCTATGTGCGCTCTGATAACTTTAGAGTGGAAAAAGTCCTTATAGAAGACTTGCTGACCCAACGTTCGTTTCGGGTAGAGTATGGTGATTTTTTGGAGGTTGAGGGCAATTATTTTGCCCATGATATCAGTATCTTTATAGATACTCCCACGGAATCAGGGAGATTTGAGTTTTCTTATTCCAGAATAAAAATGAACGAACCTCAATCTTATCCTTTTAAAGTTCCTTCAAAATATGAACCTCTTTTCCGTTAAGCATATACTGCTGATCTTAGCTCTGTTTGGGGCCATGATAGCCGGTGCTCAAGAAAAAGAGAGCTTAAAGAAAGAACGCGATAAAATTTCTGAAGAGATCAGTTTTACCAACAAGTTACTTCAGGAGACGCGTCAAAGCCGAAGTAAAATGGAAGGTGAATTGGGGCTTCTGAATAAAAAGATAAGGCTTCGTGAAGACCTCATTGGTAGCATCAAAAAGGAAGTTCGACTCTACAATCGTCAGATCGAACGTAACCGCGAACAGATTGCCGAATTGGAATCTGAATTGGGCGAATTGAAAAACCGCTATGCCGACCTGATCCGCCTGGCTCATCGCACCAATCGCACCCAAGATAGGCTTATGTTCATCTTTGCTTCAGAAGACTTTATTCAAGCTATTCGCCGGATTCGCTACTTCAGGCAGCTGGCCGGATTAAGAAAACAACAAGCAGAGGATATTGAAGGCACCAAAGAGAAATTGGTCGACCTGAATCGCGAGCTGAATGAAGGTATCAATTCCAAAAATGAAACACTTCAACAGGAGCAAAATGCGAAGCAGGACCTTTCTCAAGACCTTTCTAAACAACAGGAAACAGTCTCCTCGCTGAAAAGCGAAGAACGGAACCTTTTGAGCAAACTGAAGAAACAGGAGAAGCAGCGAGAAAAGGTCAATAAAGAAATCCAGCGCATTATCGAAGAAGAAATACGCGCTTCGAAAAAAGATAACGCGGGTGTATTCTCATTAACTCCTGAGGCAGCAGCACTTTCAGCAGATTTTGAAAAAAACAGAGGTAAACTGCCGTGGCCTGTTGAGCGCGGTGTCATTACCCAAAAGTTCGGGGATAACCCGCATCCGGTTTTGGCAGGAATAATGGTCCCCAACAATGGCGTGAACATAGCTACCAATCAAAATGCTCAAATCAGAGCCGTTTTTGATGGAACGGTATCGGGTGTATTCAGCATTCCGGGAGCAGGAAAAAATGTCATCATCAACCATGGAGGTTACCGCTCGGTGTATTCCAATATGAAGGAGGTCTTCGTCTCTAAGGGTCAGAAAATTTCAGCTAAAGAGGCTATTGGCCTTGTACTGACTGACGAAGTAGACGGAAAAACTGAAGCCCATATAGAGATTTGGAAAGTGAGCGAACAGGGCACCGTTAAAGAAGATCCCGCAAAATGGATCGTTCGACAATAGGGCGTATTATTTCTTAACTTTGCGCAAAACACACAAGCATGTTGCTTTCAATTCTTTTAGGTATGATTGGACCATGGCAAATCGTTCTCATCGTTCTAGTGGTTCTACTGATGTTCGGCGGAAGAAAAATCCCTGAGCTGATGCGTGGATTGGGACGTGGAATGAAGGAATTTAAGGATGCTACCAAGGATGATAGCCCTTCCTCAGAATCAACCGATTCCAACAAAGACTCAAAGTAAAATCCTTTGAAAAAGTACGTTAGCCTTCTCGAAATCCGCAAGGATCTTGACCAAAACAGTCTTGAGCTCAAAGACTTGGTAGGACAGTACCTGCGCAATATCAAAGAATCTGCTGACCTGAATATCTTCCTGGAGGTGTTTGAAGAAGAGGCTCTTGTAAAGGCAGAAGAGATCAGTGAGAAACTGAAAAACGGCAGTGCCGGACGCCTTGCGGGAATGGTCATTGCTTTGAAAGACAACATCTGCTATAAAGATCATCGAGTCGGGGCCGCTTCAAAAATCCTTGATGGATTTGAATCACTTTACGATGCTACTGTTACCAAAAGACTTCTCGAAGAAGACGCTATCATTATCGGAAGGGTGAATTGTGATGAATTTGCAATGGGTGCTTCCAACGAAAACTCATCCAAGGGGGTTGTGAAAAACCCGGTGAATCCCGATCATGTGCCGGGCGGCTCTTCAGGAGGAAGTGCAGCGGCAGTAGCGGCAAACTGTTGTCTTGTCGCTTTAGGTAGTGATACCGGAGGTTCTATTCGTCAGCCTGCAGCTTTTTGCGGGGTTGTTGGCTTAAAGCCGACTTATGGAAGGGTTAGTCGCCATGGATTGATAGCCTTTGCTTCATCATTTGACCAAATCGGCCCCATCTCACACAGCGTTTCAGATTCTGCTTTGGTTCTTGAGATTATCGCCGGAAAAGACGAATTTGACACGACTTCAGCCTCAAAAGAGGTAGACAGCTATTCCGAATTAGCGGAAGGCAAGCCTCTTAAAATAGGATACATTGAAGAGTGTTTGGAAAATGATGCGCTTGACCCTGAAGTGAAGAAATCACATCAGAAGCTAATTGAAGAGCTAAAAGTTCAAGGACACACCTTAGAGCCTGTTCACATAGAAGAACTGAAATATTTGGTGCCTGCTTATTACGTGCTTACCACTGCCGAGGCATCTTCTAATTTATCTCGATACGACGGGATTCACTACGGGTACCGTAGTGAAAACTCTCACGATATCGATTCGACCTATCGCATGAGTCGAACCGAAGGGTTTGGCCCTGAGGTGAAACGCAGAATTATGCTTGGAACGTTCGTTTTGAGCGCTGGTTATTACGATGCATATTACGCGAAAGCGCAAAAAGTGAGAAGGGTCATCAAAGAGAAAACTGACAAATTATTGTCGGAATACGATCTCCTACTCTCCCCTACTACTCCCTCTACAGCTTTTCGAATCGGATCAAAAAGCGATGATCCCATTCAAATGTATTTGGAAGACGTATTCACGGTGCATGCAAATTTGGTAGGTACTCCGGCTATCTCACTTCCGCTCTTCTCGCACCCTGAATCACAGCTGCCATTTGGAGCTCAATTTATGGCAGCTTCTTTTCGCGAAAAGCTACTTCTGTCTTTCGCCAACAACTTAATGCAGAGCGAAGCGTTAAAAAACTAGACGTTTCTTTTAAGATTCAACTAATCATAGATATAGTTTCGTCGAAAAATGAAAACTTAAGTTTCCATTTTCCGTATGTCAATGACTCTTCTGAAGTCAACCTCTGTTTTTTTACTCTCTTTTCTGTTCACAAGCCTTTGTGAGGCGAGTATCTATCAGGATTCTACAAAGACTAGCACAGAAGACACAACAGCTGTAGAAATAGCTGCTGATGATCCGATACTTCTAGCTATGGATCAGTCTTGGGTGAATATCGGAAAGGAGTCCCTAGCCTTCACAGCAGATAGCGTTGCCTTAAATATCCACGGTTTTGGTCCCGATTCGATTCCTGCATATGCCGACAGCATTTATGCAAACAGATTAGCTGCTTTGAATGATGCCACCCCATTGGACTTGGGTTACAATAAGTATGTAAAAGCCTACATAAACGTTTATGCCGTGCGCAGACGCGATATCACAAAACAAGTGCTCGGACTAGCAGCTCTCTACTACCCCTTATTTGAGGAGCAGCTCGATCGCTTTGATATGCCTCTCGAATTAAAACACCTTGCAGTGGTAGAATCTGCCTTGAATCCTTCTGCAAAATCGCCGGTGGGCGCTACCGGGTTATGGCAATTCATGTATACCACGGGTAAGATTTACAATCTTGAAGTCAATTCTTTTGTAGATGAACGGAAGGATCCATACAAGAGCACTATCGCTGCTTGTGAATACATGCAGTATTTATATGGCAGATACAACGATTGGCACTTGGTATTAGCGGCTTACAACTCGGGGCCTGGCAACGTAAATAAAGCCATCCGCAGATCAGGTGGAAAGAGAACTTATTGGGAAATCAGACGCTACTTGCCTCGGGAAACGCGAGGATATGTGCCTGCATTTATAGCGGTAAACTACATTATGAATCACGCTGCCGATCACAATCTCTATCCGATTGAGCCGTCGATTCAGTATCCTGAAATGGACACATTGCAGATTTGCAGAAGAACCACTTTCGATCAGATTTCAAAATTCACAAGTGTTTCCGTAGAAGATTTGGAGAAGCTGAACCCTTCAATGAAAAGAAACATTATTCCGAAATCTGAGAAATGCCAAACAGTTTATTTACCGGTAGAAGCAGCGGGCCTTTTCTTAGCAAATCAAGATGAGCTTTACAATTTCAATCCCGAAGCCCCTCAGGCTGTAGATGGGTATATTGTAGAGGATGTCATCGAAGTTCACGTGGTAAGAAGTGGTGATGTACTTGGAAAAATCGCTGAACGATATGGAGTAGGAGTTAGCAGTATCCGAGAATGGAACAATATTCGCGGTAATACCATTCATCCCGGACAAAAATTGGAAATTCATAAAACCATTCGAACCAAGGTCGGAGAATCTACGGCTCAAACAACCGAGCCGAAGAAAGAAAAAACCGAAACTGTTGAGAAAGTAGAGGTTCAAAAGTCCACCAGCTCTGAAGGTTCAAAAGTCCACATCGTGCAAAGAGGCGATACCCTTTGGGATATTGCCAAGCTTTATCCGGGCGTAAGCATCAATGACATTAAATCGGCCAATTCAGGACTGGATTCCCGAAGACTGAAACCGGGACAGAAAATTAAAATTCCACCTTCATCATGACAAAAAGCCTTCGCCAATTAAGCCTGCTCACTATCGGAATCCTTCTTTTCTCATCTTGCGATGAATCAAATACCCGGACTCTTCCAAGGCATTCAGGAGAATCGGGAGAGGTCTTGCTGGTAATGGATGAAAGTAAATGGCTAGGCCCTGAAGGAGATAGTCTTCGCGTTGTTTTGGAACAGTGTGTTGAGCAATTGCCGCAAACTGAATCTATGTTTAGTCTATTGCAGTTTTCACCCAATGAGATGAGTAGCCTGCTCGAGCAACACCGTAATATTATAGAAATCGAAATCGGGGCTGATGCTGAAGGGAAAAACAAAGTAACCTTGAGCAAAGACAAGTGGAGCAGCGACCAATTGGTTTTCAGAGCTTACGCCAACGATCGAGCTGAATGGCATCAACTTTTGAAAAAGGAGTTTCCTCGGGTGGTCCAACTCATCAATGACAAAGAAATCAGCAGGCTTCAAAAGAATTACCGACGAAACGGGAACAAGTCGCTGGAAAAAAAAATTCAGAAAAAGTTCGGAATCGATATCCTGATTCCAAATGATACGGAAGTAGCTGTTGAAAAAGAGAACTTCATTTGGATAAAGCGGGAGCGCGTCAAATATTTAGGAAATACTCCTCATGACATCACGCAAGGCTTTATGGTCTATCGCTACCCTTATTCGGGTGAAATGGATTTCAGTGCCGACAGTTTGATGGCCATACGTGATTCCATTCTCAAAAAGTATGTTCCGGGGCCTCAAGAAGGAACGTATATGGGTACGGAGTACAGATACCCGCCCTCAACCAAAGAAGTAACCCTGAACGGGCAGTATGCAGCTTACACTGCCGGGCTTTGGAAAATGGAAAACTACTTTATGGGAGGTCCTTTCATGAGCCTAACAACCACAAACTCGAGC
>CAZKXG010000088.1:0-1222 GCA_964556465.1 uncultured Cryomorphaceae bacterium
AAACTTAGTTCCAACACTTGGATATCCATCGGCTGATAACTTGATTACGGCTGGTTTGGGATCCACCATTCTTGAGCCTGCCATTAGAACGGGCAGGGTAAGCGCTACGAATCAAGAAGAATTACAGTGGTATTTAAACAAGCTTCAATCTTTTGAATCTCAGCCTCAGGCAGCTTGGATGAAAAATGTGCTTCATTTCGGTGGTGGTCGCGACAGTCAAGAGCAAAACCGATTCGCTTCATATCTGTTTGATTACGAGGAAACCATTGAAGACTCGGCTTTTGGTGCAGATGTACATACATTTTTAAAGACGTCGTCCATTCCCATTGAGATCAACCTCTCTGAAGAGGTAGAAAACCTAATTAACGGTGGTTGTTCGATGATGACCTTTTTTGGACACGCTAGTTCTGATGGATTCGATCAAACCATCGATAATCCCAATAATTACGAGTGGAACGGGAAGTACCCATTCCTGCTTGGAAACGGATGCTACACTGGAGATTACCATGGCTTCGGCTCGGGAAGCACGGCCGAGGAGTACACCATCCTTCAAGAAAAGGGAGTAATCGGCTTCTTGGCGTCGACCGAATTGGGCTTTGAGGCTTCATTGAATGACTACAGTCGGAGGTTTTACCGCTACCTCTCTGTCGAAAATTATGGGGGATCGGTTGGTGATCATATCCGACGCACAGTACAAGAGATTCAGAGCCAGAATGATCCGAATAACCTCTTTGTGATCAACACAACTTTGGGAATGTCGCTTCAGGGAGATCCTGCCGTGGTGGTTAATTCTTGGCCGAAGCCCGATCTGAGCATTCGTGCGCAAGATGTCTTTTTTACACCTTCTGAGATTACCGCCGAGACGGACAGCTTTACCGTAAATATGGTTGTGACCAATATCGGCCGCGGAACATATCAGCCTTTTTCCGTCACCTTGGAGCATGAGACACCCGAAGGAGTGGGTGATTCGGTTTATGTAAGAACCTTGGAAGGCCTTCTTTTCAAGGACACCGTGAGAATCAACTTGCCCGTGGATGTACAATCAGGCCTGGGCTTGCACCGGTTTAACATATTGGTAGACTTGCCAAATAATGAGGTGGAAGAACTCGATGGGTTTGAATCGGTGAATAACCAAGTTTTTGACCGACAGCTCTTTATTTCGAATGGAGGTATAGTACCCTTATATCCTTATCGCTTCGCGGTAGTCGATGAGAACCCTGTG
>CAZKXG010000088.1:1354-13686 GCA_964556465.1 uncultured Cryomorphaceae bacterium
TGTCTTGGAGTGGGAACCCTCACTCAATTATTCTGATAGTCTGGTGGTTTATTGGCGCTGTGCTAAATTGGATGAGGATGAAATCACGTGGAGAGAAAGCTCCTTTCAGTACATACCTGACAGACGCGGGTGGGGGCAAGCGCATGTTTTCCAATTTGAAAACAATAGTCTTTCCCAAAAAGAATTCAATAGGGGTGAGCGCCAAATTGATTACTCTTCAGGTTCGGCGCGTATCATAAACAATGTCTTCGGAAACTCTACCTCTTTCGAGAACGAGGTGTTATTGAATACCAGCGTTGTAGAATATGGCCTCTGTCTTGGAACTCCCTCAGTACATTTGGTTGTATTTGATCCATTAACCTTTGATGCATGGGGAACAGATTTCGGTGGTGCTAATCCGGATAATTTTTTTGGGAATGACAACAATGGCGCGAGAAACCCTCCTTGCAGATCGCGTATAGAGTACTATTTCATCTTTAGGCAAAACAATCCCGAGCAAATGCAATCTCTGGCCGATCTGCTTCTTTCTGATGTGATTCCCGATGGACACATAGTCGTGTTGTACTCAGCCCGATACGTCAGTTACGATGACTGGGATCAAACTCCTGATATTTACGATGCTTTTTCTTCTCTGGGAGCCGGTATCAGCGGTTCAGAAATGGCACAAGATAGCGTGCCGTATTCGCTCATAGCTCGAAAAGGAGATCCCGATTTCTCCTTTGAGCTATATGGAGACAGCATCAACGACGTGCTCAATAACATTGTGGATGTTCCTGCTTCAGGAAATTCAGGTTTGATGGTGTCGCCACGCATAGGGCCTGCAGGAAGTTGGGGTACCTTAAGTTGGCAAACATCTAGTTTGGAATCCGATCCCGGAGATACTTCGAGAATCTCAATCATTGGCGTGAGGCCGAATGGGGTGAAGGAAGAGATTCTGGATACACCATATGACGAAATCTCCAACTCGATCAGCAATATCGGAGCATTGATTTCACCTCAAGAATATCCTTATCTCGAATTTCAAATCTTTTCGGAAGACGAGGAAAATCAAACGCCCCGTCAGGTAGATCGCTGGCACGTGCTCTACGATGAGGTGACTGAATTGGCCGTTAATCCCAATCGGTTTTTTGCCTTTTCAGGCAATGAAGTGGCTCAGGGTGCCGATGGATTTCTGGCAATAGCCGTTGAGAATATTTCCATGATCGACTCCGACAGTCTCTTGGTGAGGTATTGGATCGAAGATTCGGAACGCAACGAAATCGAGATTCCCTATTCCATTCAAGATTCGCTTTTGGTTGGCGAAGTTCTGATCGATACCGTATTTTTTGATACTCGTTTCCTCAGAGGGGAAAACACGCTTTGGGTGGAGGTCAATCCACTAAATCCCGAGACGGGTATGACGCATCAGCCCGAGCAAACCCGATTCAACAATATTCTTCGAATACCTTTCGTGGTAACAGGCGATGAGGAGAATCCTATCCTAGACGTCACATTTGATGGGATTCATATCATCAACGGAGAAGTGGTGTCGCCCAATCCTGAGGTGCTGATTGCCCTGAAAGATGAGAATCCCTTTCTCATTATGGACGAACCTGCAGATACTTCTTTGTTCAAGGTTTTTATTGCTGAGCCAGATGGTAATTTAGAGCGGGTGTTTTTTACCAATAGTATTGGCGAGGAGGTGATGCAATTCATTCCTGCTGAAAACGAACAAAATCGAGCGAAGATTTTTTACCGCCCGAATCTGACGAAGAACGGTGAGCACAAGCTGCTCGTTCAAGCAAGTGACAAGTCAGGGAATTCGTCAGGAAACACCGATTTCGAAATCCAATTTGAAGTAGTCAAAGAGTCGACGATTACCGAAGTACTCAACTATCCTAACCCGTTTTCTACCAGTACTCAGTTCATCTTTACCCTAACGGGAGATCAAATTCCCGACGAGTTCAAGATTCAGATCATGACCATATCCGGTCGAGTGGTACGGGAGATTATGCAGGATGAGTTTGGCCCAATTCGCGTCGGCCGAAACCGATCGGTATATCGCTGGGATGCCCGCGATGAATTTGGAGATCGACTCGCCAATGGCGTCTATCTCTACCGCGTTGTTGCTAAGATAAACGGCGAAGACATTATGCTTCGCGACGGTGGCGCATCGCAGTATTTCGAGCAGGGATTTGGGAAGATGGTTCTTTTCAGATAGACTTAATAATTCTTGTCGATGAGCTATTCGCTCGAAACCATGCGAAATGGCCTGTCACCACGCTAAACTTTCCTACTTTTGCCAAACGAAAAAAACACCATCCATGGATCAATACGATGTGGTAATAATAGGCTCCGGCCCCGGAGGTTATGTTTGTGCCATTCGATGTGCTCAATTGGGCATGAAGACGGCAATTATTGAAAAATATTCTACCCTTGGCGGAACCTGCCTTAATGTGGGCTGTATTCCTTCCAAGGCACTCTTGGACTCTTCCGAGCACTACTTCAAAGCCGCTCACGAATTTGCCGAGCACGGTATTGAATTAAAGGATTTGAAGGTCAACTTACCGCAAATGATTAAGCGCAAAAGCGAAGTGGTTGAAGCTACTACCAAAGGAATTGACTTCTTGATGAACAAGAACGACATCACCGTTTTACATGGAATGGGCTCTTTTGTCGATAAAGAGACCGTGAAGATTTCTTCGGAAGATGGAGATAAGGAAATAAAAGCGAAGCGAATTGTTATCGCTACTGGCTCGAAGCCCAATTTCTTCCCCGGAATGGAACCGGATAAAGATCGAATCATCACCAGCACTGAGGCCTTGGAACTTCAGGAAGTGCCGAAGAAAATGGTCGTTGTTGGCGGTGGTGTGATTGGTCTCGAGTTGGGCTCCGTATACGCGAGGCTAGGAACCGAAGTAACCGTTGTTGAATTTACCGATGGAATTATTTCGACCATGGATCGCACGCTCGGAAAAGAGCTGATGAAAGTCTTGAAGAAAGAAGGGGTGAAATTCAACTTCAACCACAAGGTTCAAAAAGTTGAAAATACAGGTAAAGGAGTGAAAATTACCGCACTCGATAAGAAGGACGAGGAAGTGACTTTCGAAGCGGATTACTGCTTGGTATCCGTTGGGCGGAAAGCTTACACGGAAGGTCTCGGGCTGGAAAATGTGGGATTGACCACCGACGATCGAGGAAGAGTCGAAATAGATGAACACCTGAGAACCAAAGTAGATAATATCTATGCCATTGGCGATGTGGTTCGTGGAGCCATGCTAGCACACAAAGCCGAGGAAGAAGGGGTAATGGTTGCCGAGATAATGGCAGGCCAGAAGCCTCACATCAATTATAAGCTTATTCCAAATGTGGTATACACTTGGCCTGAAGTGGCTGGAGTAGGTCATACCGAAGAAGAACTAAAAGCAGAAGGTATCGAGTACAAGTCAGGCTCATTCCCGATGCGTGCTTTGGGAAGAGCCAGAGCCAGTGGAGATACCTACGGTTTGGTGAAAATTCTTGCCGATAAGGAAACCGACGAAATTTTGGGTGTTCACATGATTGGGCCGCGTGTTGCCGATTTAATTTCTGAGGGAGTTGTGGCAATGGAGTACCGCGCCAGTGCCGAGGATATTGCTCGAATGAGCCACGCTCACCCGACTTATTCCGAAGCGGTGAAGGAGGCGGCCCTTGCAGCTACCGAAGACCGGGCAATGCACATTTAACGGGAACATGTATTTCCGATTCTTGTTAGAATCCATATGAAAAAGAAAGTAGGCGTTTTATTGATAAACCTTGGGACTCCCGATAGTCCAAAGGTGGGTGATGTAAGAAGGTACCTCACTGAATTTCTCAATGACCCACGAGTGATTGATATTCCTTCGGTGCTAAGAGCAATTTTGGTAAATGGGATTATCGTACCATTTCGCGCACCGAAGTCAGCTAAAATTTACAAAGAGCTTTTTGATTCGAATAACGGTGTTTCCCCACTTTTGGAATACGGATATAAAGTGCGCGACATTCTTCGTGAACGGTTCGAAGGTCATGCCGATGTTGAATTGGCCATGCGTTACGGCAAGCCTAGCCTGGAGGAGGTGACGGATAAGATGAACAAGGCCGGATACGATCGAATTATCGTATTCCCTCTATTTCCCCAGTATGCTTCGGCTTCTACTGGTTCTGCTTTGGAGAAGGCAATGAAGCTGATCCGAAAGTGGTATGTCATTCCCGAGATTGAAATTATTTCCCAGTTTTACGACCATCCCGGATACATCAATACGGTAGTCGAACAAGCCAAGAAATACGATATCAAAGAATACGATCACATTCTTTTTTCTTATCACGGATTGCCTGTAAGGCAGGTAGATAAGGTTTATGAGGATAGAAAGTGCTCCAACCATAGCTGCGAAAGTGAGATCAACGACGAGAACCGATTTTGCTACAAAGCGACTTGTTATGCTACTACTCGGCTCATAGCCGAAAAAATGGGCATTACCGAAAAGGACTACACGGTTTGTTTCCAATCTCGTTTAGACAAGAAGTGGCTTGAGCCATTTTCCGACAAGGTGGTAGAAGAATGGGGAAAGAAAGGCGCTAAGAAGTTATTGGCTTTCTCTCCTGCCTTCGTGGCTGATTGCTTGGAGACCACCATCGAAATCGGAGATGAATACCAAGAGATTTTCGAAGAGTTTGGTGGTGAAAAAGTACAATTGGTGGAAAGCCTGAACGATCACCCCATGTGGATTGATACGATGGAATCTATGATCAAAGAACGACTCTGATTGGCGTATAGCTGGCATAAAGAAATATTGACTCAAAGGGAGGGCGATCAAACTTTGAGAAGGATCATTGCGCTTTCATCTCAATACACCCATTTTTCACTTTGCCTCACCGAGTCGTCAAATTTTACGTTTTACACAGGTGGAAAAAGAACCATTGTCCTTCGGCATTCAGCTGGCGCTTTTAGGGCGCTAAAAAGCTTTCAGTCAGCAGCGAACTGCGAGGTTTGTGGATTCTTAGGCTATGACCTCAAGAACGATTTAGAAAAACTGACCTCAGAAAATTCCGATTGCCTAAATTCACCTGAAACCGCTCTTTTTGAAGCAGAACTCAGGGTAAGCTTTAAAAACGGATCTCTAATCTGTGATGCAATCAATACTCATGTCGGAGAATTGTTTTTAGCACATTTTGAAGCTGCTGAACCAATTGATCAAAGGCTTACCGAGGTTTTTCCCGAGGCTACTACTACAGAAGGAGAGTACCTCGCTGCTGCCAATTCGCTGAAAGCCCACCTTCAGCGTGGAGATATCTATGAAGCCAACTATTGCATTCAATTCGTTGCTGCCAGTCCGGGCTTTAATCCTTATTCGGGATTTTATGCTCTTTGGAAAAAGACTGAAGCGCCATTTTCGGTTTTTGCGAGATTGGATGATTTTTTTGTTTTATCCGGTTCGCCGGAGCGATACCTGAAACGAGAAGGAAAGAAACTAATTTCTCAACCTATAAAAGGTACGGCGAAGCGTTCGATCGATCCCGTTTTGGATGAAAAGTCTAAAGCTGACTTACCGCTCGACCCGAAGGAGCAGAGCGAGAATGTAATGATTGTAGATTTGGTTAGAAATGATCTTTCACGGGTTGCGAAGCGAGGTTCGGTTCATGTTTCGGAGCTATTTGGCGTTTATTCGTTCAAAACTGTTCATCACCTTATCAGCACTGTAGAGGCCGAGCTTAAGGAAGATCTGGACTCGTGGGATGCCATCAAGGCTACTTTTCCCATGGGCTCCATGACCGGCGCTCCGAAAATCAGCGCTATGAAGCTGATTGAGCGATACGAAAACTTCAAGCGAGGAGCATACTCGGGTGCATTTGGCATCATGCAACCTAATGGCGATTTTGATTTTAACGTTTTGATACGCACCTTGCTTTTCGATAAAAAATCTAAGAGATTGGCTTTTGGGGTAGGTAGTGCTATTACCATCCAAGCCGATCCCATCAAAGAATACAAAGAATGCCTGCTGAAAGCAGAAGCTTTGATGCAGAGCCTTCGCAAACCGGAGAATGAACTTAGAGGAGAAATTCAAAGCTAATCTCGATCGACTCGGTATTGTTGAGGGAGAGTCCGTTCTCGTAGCGGTGAGTGGCGGTGTGGACTCTATAGTACTCTTGAACCTCGCAAAAAGAGCGGGCTTAAAGCCAATGGCCGCGCACGCCAATTTCAAACTTAGAGATGCGGAAAGCGAGGCGGATGAAGTATTTGTTAAGTCAGGTTGTAAAGCTTTGAATATTCCGGTGTTCACCAAAACACTTTCACTCCAAGGAATCTCAAGTGATATTCAAGGACAGGCTCGAACACTACGATACCACTGGTTTTCTGAATTAATGGAAGAAAATACCATCCGTTTTATTTTTACCGCTCACCATTTGGATGATCGACTGGAAACCTTCTTTATCAATTTTTTACGCGGCACTGGCTTGAAAGGCCTGAAGTCCATTCCCGAAAGAAATATTCGCATTTACAGGCCGCTACTTCCATTTCGAAAAGCTGAGCTAATTGCATTCGCCACAGCAGAAGGAATAGAATGGAGAGATGATTCTTCAAATAAGAAAGACGTCTACCTTCGAAATCGAATAAGACAGCAAGTTATTCCTGTTTTGGAAAGCTTCGATGAGAATGCCGTGGAGCTGGCGGGCCGATCTTTGGAGTTTTTGGCAGAAGCCGATACCTATTTCAAAAGAGCCGCAGGTAAGTTCATCGCAAAACTGGACACGAATGGGTTCGTTTGCAAAATTTATGATTCCGATTGGGATTCCCTTTTTGACCACCCTCCTTTGCATAAATACGTTTTTGAAGATTTCGGTTTTGAGCCAGGGCAGCTGGAACAATTGGAGAGCTTGAAAAACAGCGAATCAGGCCGAAAGGTTATTGGAAAACGTTTTACCGCCTTTCGCGATCGAGGTGCATATATTTTGCAGATAAATACCGGAAAGCATGTCGATTCTGCAATCATTGACAATCGAGAAGAAGGACAAATCAACGAACCGATTTTCCTGACTTGGAAAAGAGTAGATTTCCCAAATGAGTTTGATGGCAATCCTTCCGAAGCTTGGCTTGCCATAGAGAAACTACGATTTCCGCTGGAGGTGCGGCCTTGGCAGAATGGAGATCGATTTGTGCCATTCGGAATGAAAGGAAGTAAAAAAGTGAGCGACTATTTGATCGATGCCAAGGTTTCCGTTCCCGAAAAAGAGCGCACATACGTATTGGTTTCAGGACAGGATATTTGTTGGTTGATCGGGCATCGAATAGACGATCGATACCGGCTGAAGTCCGGAGAAACCGAATCCATTCATTTCAAGGTGCAATGAGCGAGACGAGAAGAAAAAACGAAGCGTTTGGTCTGTATCTGTTGCTGGGTGGGCTTTTTATAACTGCACTCATCACTTGCAATTTGATTGCGAATAAATTCGTAAGCGTCGATCTGGGCTTTAAAGTGTTTACCATATCCGCAGGAGTGTTACCATATCCCATTACTTTCTTACTCACTGATATTCTCTCAGAGGTCTATGGTAGAAAAAAGACAAATGCTGTCGTTTATACGGGTTTTGCAGCCTCCTTATTTGTCTTGTTCATGCTTTTTCTCGGGAGCCTCTTTCCTTCCATTGAAGTCTCACCCGTAAGTGATGAGTACTACAATACGGTTTTTCAAAACTCTTGGAGAGTGATTTTGGCTTCTATGGTAGCTTACCTCACGGCTCAACTTGTTGACGTACGTCTTTTTCATTTTTGGAAAAACCTTACAAAGGGTAAAAAGCTGTGGCTACGAAACAATGCTTCTACCATCCTTTCGCAACTAGTTGATACCACATTAGTAGTGCTGGTTTTGTTTGCAGGTGTTTTACCGATAGAGACGATCGGTGACTTCATAGTAGACGGTTGGTTTTTCAAAGTCTTGGTGGCTTTGACAGATACCGCTTTCATTTACTTGGCAATTTGGTTAATCCGTCGCCGATTTTCCCTTAAACAAGGCGAGGAAATAGATTTTCTCTAAATAGGATTCAAACAATGATTTTCGAAAGACGGTACCAAAATTCTAAAAAACGTAGATTTGAGCTTCCTAAAATCAGACCATTGCGCATGTTGAAAATCAAAGCATCGATTCTATTCTTTTTCCTCGCGGTCATTTCCCTCCAAGCGCAGGTATACGATCCCGTTGATTGGAGTTTTGAAGTTGAGAATACAGGCGAATCGAGCGCCGACTTGGTTTTTTCTGCTACGATTGAGGAAGGTTGGCACGTCTATGCCACGGAGCTTCCATCTGATATGGGTCCGATACCTACATCTGTGACTTTGGATGAGAGTTCAGATTATAAGTCGCTTGGTGCGCTAACAGGAGGGAAGTACAAGACGGAATTCGATCCGAATTTCGATATGGATTTAAATTACTACGATAAGGAAGCCGTTTTTCGTCTTCCTATTGAGCGAGTTTCAGGAGCTGATTTCGTAGTCACCGGTTTCTTGACTTTCATGGTTTGCAACGATGAAATGTGTCTCCCACCCGATGATCTCGATCTTTCCTTGAAAGTTCAGGGAGCTAGTAAAACACGCGAAGGAGAGGCTAAGGGCAAACCAACTTTGGAGCCTATTTCCATTCAGCCTATCACAGAATCTGAAATTCTAGAACCGGTTAAATGGAATTTTTCAATTGAAGATGAATCGGGTTCTGAAGCGACTTTTGTAGCCGAGGCGAAGATAGAAATGCCTTGGCATCTTTACTCGGTCAATATCGAAATCGACGATGACGGACCTTTACCTACCGAACTTGTTTTCGAAGATCAAATAGGTTATTCCCTTCTTGGAAAGCCCGAAGAGAACAAGCCAAAGACGGAGTACGATCCCGTCTTCGATATGGAGATTGATTTCTTTGAGAAAAAGGCCCGCTTCACGCAAAGGATAAAAAAAGAGAGTTCTGACCCCATAAAGCTCAATGGGTATGTGAACTATATGGTTTGCGACGAGTCGAAATGTATCATGGAGCAAGCCGATTTTGGGATAGGCCTAAAAGGGAAGTCAGGCGAGGCGACTACCACGGACGATTCGATTGGAAAAGAGGCTGACGGAGATCAGCGTTCGTATTGGGGAATCTTTATTATCGCATTTTTCAGCGGATTTGCCGCCCTGCTCACTCCTTGTGTCTTCCCGATGATCCCTATGACGGTAAGCTTCTTTACCAAACAGAGTAAGACCAAAGCACAAGGCATTAAGAATTCGATTATTTACGGGATCTCAATTATTGTGATCTATGTGCTTTTAGGTGTTGTAGTAACAGCCGTTTTTGGTGCATCGGTGCTTTCCGAATTGTCCACAGACCCTTGGTTCAACCTTGTCTTTTTCGCTTTGTTGATCATTTTTGCCATATCGTTTTTAGGCGCATTCGAAATTACTCTACCCAACTCATGGATTAGCAAAGCAGATTCCAGGGCTGACAAAGGCGGATTGATTGGAATTTTCTTTATGGCTTTTGTCTTGGCGCTGGTTTCATTCTCTTGTACAGGGCCTATTGTCGGAACCTTGATTGTCGAAGCGGCCTCAATCGGAGGTACAGCTCCCGTCATTGGGATGCTTGGATTTTCATTGGCGATTGCTCTGCCGTTTGCACTTTTTGCCGCTTTTCCCGGATGGATGAACTCACTGCCAAAGTCGGGTGGCTGGTTGAATTCGGTGAAAGTTGTTCTTGGGTTTTTGGAATTGGCCTTGGCATTCAAGTTCTTATCCAATGCCGATATGGTGCTTCAATTGCACTACTTGGAAAGAGAGGTCTTTATTGCCATCTGGATCATCATTTTTGGTTTATTGACCATGTACCTTCTTGGTAAACTCAAGCTTCCTCATGACAGCGACTTAAAGTTCATCTCGGTTCCGAGGCTCCTTTTGGCGGTATTGACCGGGTTTTTTACCGTTTATATGATTCCCGGATTGTGGGGCGCACCATTGAAGTTAATTGCAGCTTTTCCACCTCCGATTAGCTACAGCGAAAGTCCGTTGGGTGTTGGTTACTATGGGGGAGGCGGTTCTTCGGGAAATCATGAAGAGGGAACGCATTTGGTTGTACCCGGAGTGTATTCCTATCACGATTACGACGAAGGTTTGGCTAAGGCCAAAGAGTTGGGAAAACCATTGATGCTTGATTTCACCGGACACGCTTGTGTGAACTGTCGAAAAATGGAACAGCAAGTGTGGTCTGATCCTGAAATTTCATCAATGCTGGCAAATGATGTGGTATTGGTTTCTCTCTACGTGGATGAAAAAACCCCGTTGCCTGAAGATGAGCAAATTACTGTTGAACTGACGGGCGGAAGAGAAAAGAAACTTCGTAATGTAGGAAACAAATGGGCAGCTTTTCAAGAGCTCAACTACGGAGTGAATGCTCAGCCATATTATGTTATCTTAAATCATGACGAAGAGAAGCTCATCGAACCTTCCAATTATCAAGATTATGGTAAGATAGCAGAATTCAAAGATTGGCTGACTCGGGGAATAGCTGAATATAAAAAGAATCGATAGAATGACCAGCTATGCTGATATTGACACCTCTCGATTTCCTTTGGTAATCATCACTTTCACTGGGAAATACCCAACAGATGAAGGTTTCGATCAATATCTTAATGCTTTAGAGGCACTCTATGATGCGAAAGAGAAGTTGGCGATTATTTTTGATGCGCGAAGTGCTCCATTGCCATCTTTGAAACAACAACAGAGGCAAGCTTCATGGCTGAAAATAAATAACCAATTGCTTAAAGATTATTGTCTTGGTACTGCTTACGTTATTACCGCAGGAACTACCAGGATTATCTTACGCATGATCTTCGCCATCACCCCGCAGCCCGTTCCGTATAAGGTTTGCAGTAATATGGATGATGCCGAAGAGTGGACATTGGCTCGATTATCTGCTTGAACTTTCCTTACATTTGACTCATGAATCATCCTTTGAGAGCGCATTTTACCGAGGCTAACGAAGTTCTGAACAGGGTACTCGCTGATCCTACATTTTTCGAAAATGTCGAAGCTGCAGGCGCGGCCATGGTCGAATCACTCAATAGAGGTGGGAAAATTATTTCCTGCGGCAATGGCGGCTCCATGTGCGATGCCATGCACTTTGCCGAAGAGTTGACCGGCAGATATCGCGATAACCGCAAGGCCATCCCGGCAATTTCCATTTCTGACCCTTCGCATCTCGCCTGTGTGGCTAATGATTATGGCTATGAGTTCGTCTTTTCCCGCTACGTAGAAGCCCTAGGAAATGAAGGAGACGTCCTGCTTGGCATTAGCACCAGCGGAAATTCGGGCAATGTGGTCAAAGCCTTCGAAGCAGCAAAGGCAAATGGAATGAAGCTGATTTCCCTGACGGGGAATGATGGTGGTAAGTTAGCATCCATTAGCGATGTGGAAATTCGAGTGCCCCACAAAGGCTACGCTGACCGAATTCAAGAGGTTCACATTAAGGTAATTCATTCATTAATTGACTATATTGAGCGTCACATCGCTTAAATAGTGCTAGCCAACGAGTCCATTTTCACTTCATTGAACTGATTTGAGGATTTAGTCTAGACACTTTGACTGAATAACCAAAACAGAATTATGTTAGTCAAAACTTACGGAAGCGCGGTGTATGGAGTGGACGCTATCACCATCACCGTTGAAGTTAATATATCAGCAGGAATCAATTTTCACTTGGTCGGCTTACCCGATAGTGCCGTAAAAGAAAGCCAGCAGAGAATAGATGCGGCTCTTTCCAACAACGGCTTCAAACTGCCCGGAAAGAAAATCACCATAAATATGGCTCCTGCAGATATCCGCAAGGAAGGTTCTGCCTATGATTTGCCATTGGCATTGGGGATATTGGCCGCTAGCACTCAAGTATCGGCGCCTCATCTGGAGAATTACCTCATCATGGGGGAGCTCTCGCTCGATGGTGGATTGCAACCTATTCGCGGAGCGTTGCCTATGGCTATAAAAGCACGCGATGACGGGTTCAAAGCCTTCATACTTCCTGTCCAAAATGCTCGCGAGGCTGCTGTTGTTGATGGTATTGACGTTTTCGGAGTGGAGAACCTGAATCAGGCCATTGACATAGTCAGTGAAGTTGGAGAACCTGAGCCCGTTAAGGTCAATGTCGCAGAGGTCTTTATGGAAAAAGAGTCGAATTCAGCAATTGACTTTAGTGATGTGAAAGGGCAAGAAAATGTTAAGCGAGCTCTAGAAATCGCTGCTGCAGGAGGTCATAACATCATTTTAATCGGACCTCCGGGAGTCGGAAAGACAATGCTTGCCAAGCGTATCCCGACCATTCTTCCTC
>CAZKXG010000089.1:0-690 GCA_964556465.1 uncultured Cryomorphaceae bacterium
CTGAGTGCGGTATCGATAGTCTGGATGGTCCCGCATTGCCTTTGCACATTTTCATTACCGAAGAGGTAGAAGCGGCATTAGCTCCTTACCACCCCGGCGCGTATCGCATGATCATCGGTCATTCTTTCACGGCTTCCTTTTCGCTCTATTCTCAACTGAGAAGCGATGATTTTTACAGTGCGGTTCTGGCAAACTCGCCCCTCGATAGTTTTGGAGAATTGGTAGAAGCCTTGGACGGCAATCCGAAAATCGATCCAAGTTCAATAGCCATTTCCATAGGCAGTGCAGACCACGACAAGGATAGTTACCACCGCATTGTCTATGAGAAAGCAAAAGAAAAACATCCCGATTTTTTCGAATCCGTTTATACCTACGAGGCGAATGAGTCTACCCACAATGCTGTGCCCATCGTTGCCAATCCATATTTTCTATCCAAGTTCTTCTACCCTTTTAGCCGAAGATTCGGCGACATAGCCGTGGTAGATCGAGAGTATAAGCTGGCAGAAACTCCCGGTACCGTCGAGGAAGAGATGAAGAAAATCCAAGAGGCTTCAAAAGTGGGCAGTGCCTACTACCCTGCTGAGATTGACGAAATCAACGGCCTGGCAAGCAGATACTGGAATAGCGATTACGAAGATCACGCTATCGCCGTTTATGAAGAGGGGGTGAAACACCATCCGAACTATTTCG
>CAZKXG010000089.1:700-3776 GCA_964556465.1 uncultured Cryomorphaceae bacterium
CAGCTTTATGTGCTTTACGCGAAAAGGAAACCCGAAAAAGCCAAAATGCATTTGAAGAAATCATACGAATTGGTGCAAGCTTTTGAACAAGCCGAACCGGATTACGAAGAGCTTTTGGATGAGATCAAAGCGGAGATACAAGATAAAGGGTGGGAATGATAATGAGCAAAAAGTGAATCTTAATAGTTCTAGTGATTTTCGACACAGGAGAAAATTGCTTCGAGAACACGGGAAAGTATAATCTTACCTCGATTCTATCCTCAGCCCACTTGAATCATATTTCCGTTGAAAATCACATTATCCCCGGCATTGACCTCCTTGCGCCCTTGAGTCTCGACATTCCCATTTACAGATACCATACCGTCTACTATGGCTGCACGAGCTTCGCTTCCTGAGCCGACCAGATTCATGATTTTCAAAAGCTTGTCCAGAGAGATGGATCTCTCCTCGTCTCCAAGTTTATAATGGCGTTCGGTCATTGTATTTTTAAGGTCGAAGATAAGTTGAACAGATAACCTTTGCCAGTTAGGATATATTCTATACCTGACTATAACATCGCGCAGTTTCACCCGCACCGTATTACATACAATGATGTAGTGGATTAAAAACAGCTTACATTTTTATAAAAACTAAACCCATTATCGAAAAACCGCTGATCTGATTATTGCGGTCTCTGATAAACTCGATCGGACTACTCGGTATCTCCATCAAGTCCTTGGAGAGCGAGGTCATCTCTTCGCGCCAAGCACCATTTTTCCAATAGTAGAAGAGTACGCCATTGTCTAATTTAAGTTTTTTACTCAACTGAAAGTCCTCATTGTAATAGTTTCCCTCAAACTCCTTAAGCTCCCTTTCCGAATGCTCGTATGGCTTATATTCATTAAAAACCCAAGGAATTTCATGATCAAGCTCATCATAAGTATACTGCTTTTTGTCGCCGTTATTGCCAAAAGTCACGATCGCATCTCGATCTTCACCGAAGTAGAATTGATCATTGCCGATAGGTACTAATTTGGCAACCTTATCACCATCTAGCGTTAACACATAAAGCTGGTCGTTCTTCAGCTGAACCATGTTGGCCTTGCGGTCTTCGTCGTGGCGGTAAAACAAATAGTTGCCCTCGTACTTCTCTAATTCCTTTTTCGTCAAATTGATCTCTTCCAACTGATGCATGGGTTGACTTTTTAACTCAGCCGGAGGAATGTACAAATCAACCAAATCAAAAAAACGGTCTCTAAACTCCCAGTTGAAGGTATTCTGAGTTGTAAAAAATGCCATATCCAGATCGGGGAAGTACAAGTATTTGGAAACGAATCCTGCACGAATCATTCCATCGAAGCCCATAGCATCGTATCCATTGTGAGTTTCAAACTCTGCTCCCAGGCCAAAATTTATGGTTGTTCCATCGTTAAGGATAGCTTTGGTGTACATTTTCTTCCAGAGCTCTGGCGAGCCAATGGTCGCGTGCTTCAGGTTTTGATGCCATTTAAACATATCGCGAACCGTAGTCAGTATCTGTCCATCACCTACATATTTTAAGAAATAAAGATGTGTTTTATAATAAATGCCTTCATCTTTGGTATAGCCAAGTGCGCGATTATTTATTCTTGAGTATACATTTCGATCTACAAAGGTGCGTTCCATTCCAAGCGGGTCAAAAATATTTTCTTCCAAGTAGCTCGTGTAGGATTGGCCTGAAGCCCGTTCAATTACAGATGCCAGCAGGACGTAGTTGGCATTGGTATAATAGAAGTAATCCCCGGGTGCAAAATCAAGCTCTTCGATCTTGGTGATGATATTCACCATCTGTGATTGCGATCTATAATCACGAAAATAGATATCCGCGACCTCCAGAAAAGGATCCACCTCTCTAATTCCGCTGGTTTGATTGAGCAATTGCTCGATAGTCGGGTCGCCCAATTTGTATCGAGGTAGATTTTCTATGTATTTATACACAGGGTCACTCAGGGACAGTTTTCCTTCCAGTTCAAGCAAAAGAATGGCTGCAGCCGTAAACTGCTTGCCAATTGAGCCTACATCAAAAACAGTTTCGCTGGAAATGGGGATGTTGTATTCAAGAGCGGCACTGCCGTATTGTCTTTCGAGAATGATCTTGTCGCCTTGGTAAACCGCCACGGAAAATCCAGGTTCACTCTCACCCACAGAGTAGAGTCGATCTACTTTCTTGTCTTGCGCACAGACTGTGAGACAACAGAGGGAAGCGAATAAAAATGAAAATGACGGCCTGAGGATATTAAAAAACAACTTCATTTATGATTGAGAAATGGGTGAGTGGCTGAAACGAGCTTTAACGTAGCTCTAAACTACGGATTCGAGTAAATCTAGTATCAATTCCGACTCCTTTGACAACGTTATGTCTTTTTTCATTTTTTTCACAAGTAATAATTCCGAGGCGAAGCTCACGTTCAACGGATAGAATGACGAATCCTCATACGGTTACAACTCCTTCTACGGTTGGTGTCGCCAGATATCACAATATCGATTTCACCTTGTGAAAATGGTGCTGTCCTTTTGCCAAGTTTTCCTAATTCATCTTAGCACTTCCACAACATTACCTTTCTTCATCTCAATGAAAAAAATTCCATGGAAGCTTCGGTGTTTTGGACTCCTCATATTTCTATTGTACCTCGGCGCTGTCTGCCCTGCTCAGCAAAGCTCGCAGGTCGACAGTCTTATTACCGATACAAAAGTGCTTCTTGAGTTCTATTCACACCTCTCCCCTTTTGACGACTTACTGGCCTATGCTGATCTTGATCTATCTTCTCGGGAAATTGCCTATTTAAGATCCGACAATGACGATACTGATTATATCCATGGCGATTCAATTTATGCAACGGATCTCATCTTCTACATTCAAGATCGGGTGCAATCGACAATCGAAAAAATCACTAAAGTGGCCGATCTCGAATCCTACGATTTGGTTGAGATTTTCCAAAACTACGAACTCGGTATAGTGCGCTCAACCGACGGCAAGCTCTATAACTTTTCGCTCGACGAAAAAACGGGTGGATCCTACCGCAGCCGAGTCTCTTGGATGTACTTCACAGAGCAAGAA
>CAZKXG010000089.1:3804-4546 GCA_964556465.1 uncultured Cryomorphaceae bacterium
GGTGTAATGCTTGCTTTTTAACTTACGTTGAAATGGTAAAGTATGAGAATGGACAATTCATTAGCGAATTCTACTTTTCCTTAGAGTCGCGCTCATGGGACGCTGAATTGGATTACAACCCCGAAACCAGAACCATTCGGGCAGATTACCAGACCGATGACCTCACAAGTGACTGTGGCTGTGAAACACGCCGAGATTTTGAAACCGGCAATTACGACTATTCCCAAGTCAAAGAATCTGTCTATGGCTTGAAATGTCATTGTGAGTTTGTCTTTAACGGCGATACCTTTGTGGAAATAGAGGAAACAGTAAAATGACTCTTCAATCACGTACAGAATTAAATGGTGGGCAAAAGAAAGAACTCATGCAGTTGTGGAATAATGAATACCCGCTGGGACTGAATTACTCCAACTTGCAAGATTTTGAAAATTATATCGATAAGTTGGATGAAGTAGCTCATTGCCTCCTTACAGATGAGGAAGGCTACATCAGGGGTTGGTATTTCGATTTCTTCCGCGACGGCGAGAAATGGTTTGGGCTTATCATTGACTCTTGTTTGCACGGTCAGGGTTTTGGGAAGGCGCTTCTCGATAGAGCCAAATCCATTGAGAAGGAATTGAACGGATGGGTAATTGACCGCGAAACGGAACTGCGAAAAGACGGACAGCCGTATCTTTCGCCATTAGGATTCTACCGTAAGAATGGGTTTGAAGTATTGGATAGCGTTAGGCTCGAACTTCCG
>CAZKXG010000089.1:4556-11253 GCA_964556465.1 uncultured Cryomorphaceae bacterium
TTATCAGCAGTAAAGGTTCGCTGGCGCTAATGATTTCTTTGATGTGGATTCTTTACTTTGGCGCATGCTTTTGGACGCAACGATAAATGGACGGTAAAAAACTACTGCGCGACATACGGTTTTGGATCGTCTTATTCTTTCTGATCAGGCTATATGGCATCACCAATCCGCCGCTGGAAGTGGGGCATAATTGGCGGCAAACCACGGTCGCCATGGTGGCGCGTAATTTCCTGGAAGTGGACAACTCTATTTTCTATCCTCGAATAGACATAGCAGGTGAGAAAACGGGAATTACAGGAATGGAATTTCCAGTCCTCAACTACCTGATCTATTGCGCCTCTGAAGTGTTCGGCTACCAGCACTGGTATGGGCGGCTGATCAATCTCATCATCTCCAGCATTGGCTTGTGGTTTTTCTACCGTCTCGTTCGGAATTACTTTTCAGAGACCACTGCCTTCTACTCCACCATTATTTTGGCAGTATCTGTCTGGTTCCAATTCTCGCGAAAAATCATGCCCGACACCTTTTCGATGTCAATGATTTTGGCCTGCATCTACTATGGAACCAATTACTTGGAAAACAAGAAGAGTCAAGTGTCTCAGCTAGTATGGTATTTCTTACTCCTCGTTTTAGGGATGCTTTCTAAGTTACCGGCAGGGTACCTCCTTATCGTTTTTGCCATTCCTTTTCTCGACAAGGAGATTGTCCTCAAGAAAAAACTAGTCTTTGCACTTGTATCACTCATTGGCTTGATTCCTGTCGTAGCGTGGTATTATTACTGGGTACCTCACCTCGTGGAAACTTATGGCTTCTGGCACTTCTTTATGGGAAGTAGCATCAGCCAAGGCATTGGCGAAATACTGGAGAATGGTGGCCAGACAGTAAGCAGGTTTTACGATACAGCATTAAAGTACGTTGGTTTCGCTGCTTTTCTTTTTGGGCTGATTGCCTCTATCGTGAAGAAAGAGAGGAAAATCTATACGCTTTTCGCTTTGACCTTTTCGGGCTTTCTATTAGTCGTATTCAAAGCTGGTTTTACTTTTTCGCACCACAATTACTACATCATTCCGTTTGTACCCGTCATGGCATTGGTGGCGGGATATGGCTTGAGCCAAATCAAGAACCAAAAAATTGCGTTCTTCCTATTGGTCGCCATCTGCGCCGAGGGTATTGCTAATCAGCATCAGGACTTTAGGATTAAGGAAAAAAGCGCGAAGATTTTGAACTTGGAAAATGACCTGGACCAATTTTCTGAACGCAGCGATTTGATCCTAATCAACAGTGGTTACTACCCTACCCCCATGTATTTCGCTCACCGCAAGGGATGGGTAAACACCAACGAACAGATTCAAGACAAGGAATATTTGAACGATCTACGAAGCAAAGGACTCAGGTATATCGTCATATTGAAAAGGGCTTTTGGCAAAGAACTGGAATTGAATAATCACGAGGTCATATTCGATAATGAAGACTACCGAATTTACAAACTTAAGTGGTTTGAAGAACAAGGGGAATAGGTGGTAAAACTACCTGGATCGTAGTCCCTTTTATTAATTCCATAGTTCCTTAAATAGAATCATTTTAAATGTCTTGAAGAGCTAAAAAGTCAAGCTTCAAAAGGTGCATTTGAGTGGGCTATTTCGTAGGTTTAAAGTCTACTACTATTACTATCTCAATTTAAACTTATGACCTATAGCGCTGAAGACCTACTTCAATCCAAAACGCGGAAGGACCTCATCTCCATTGCCACGGCAAAGAACATTCGCATTCGAAAAACGCTGAAAAAAATTGGCTACTTGGCAGAGCTGGAAAAACTTCAAGCAGAATTCGTACAGCTTCAAAAGCACATTGCCGATAACAAACTTCGAGTGGCCATTATATTTGAAGGCCGAGATGCGGCCGGTAAAGGTGGATCGATCAAGCGATTTAAGGAACACCTAAATCCGCGTTCATCTCGAGTCGTGGCACTTACCAAACCCACAGAAGTGGAAAGAGGTCAGTGGTATTTCAGACGGTACATTAAAGTACTGCCAAATGCCGGTGAAGTGGTATTCTTTGACCGCAGCTGGTACAACCGAGCTGTAGTGGAGCCTGTGATGGGTTTTTGCACAAAAGAGCAATACGACAAATTCATCGTACAAGTGCCCGAATTTGAGCACTTGCTTTATGAAGACAATATGATCATCATCAAGTTCTGGTTTTCCATTTCAAAAGAAGAACAAAAGAAGCGCTTTACTGACAGATTGAACAATCCGCTGAAACGCTGGAAGTTCAGCCCTGTAGATATGAAAGGCCAGGAACTCTGGGACAAGTATACCCACTACAAGGAACAGATGTTCAGCAAATCTCATACGGCATTTAGTCCTTGGATAATTGTAAAGACAAACGACAAAAAACAAGCACGCTTAGAGAGCATGCGCTACATTCTCTCCTTATTTGACTACGAGGGTAAAGGTGAGCAAAAAGTAAGCCTCCTCCCTGACCCTAATGTAATTATGCGCTATCATCGAAGTGCCATCCAAATAGACAATTGATGTCGCGGATGAATTCCCATTATTAACCACATTCTATTTTTCTGAATCGATTTAAAAAAGTCTAAAATGAGTAGCCCACACTTAAGTACGGAAGAGCTTGAACTACTGAACTCAAAGCTAGGTTTACACGCTCTGTTGAGAAGTAAAAAAGTCAATGTACCCAGAGCGCTAAAAGAAACGAAATACGCCGTGGAATTTCGGAAGAAGCAGGAAGAGTTGATCAAGCTTCAAAATTGGGTCATTGAAAATGGAAAGAAAGTAGTTCTGGTTTTTGAAGGACGCGATGCCGCCGGGAAGGGTGGTGCCATCAGAAGAATAACAGAGTACATCAATCCCCGACATTTCCGCATTGTAGCGCTCGATAAACCTACCGATGATGAACGCCATCAATGGTTTTTTCAACGATACATCAATCAGCTACCCAAGCCCGGCGAGATCGTACTTTTTGATAGATCGTGGTACAACCGCGCAGTCGTGGAGCCTGTAAATAACTTCTGTACCGATCATGAGTACGAAGTATTTATGTCGCAAGTCAATGAGTTTGAAAAAATGCTGATCGACTCTGATACTTACCTCACCAAATTTTACTTTTCCATAACTAAAGATGAGCAGGAAAGGCGGTTTGAAGACATCAAAGAGAACCCTTTGAAACGTTGGAAAATGACTCCTGTGGATGAAAAAGCCCAAGAGCTTTGGGATGAATATACTAAGTACAAGCAGATGATGTTTGACAAGACAAATACTGATCATGCACCCTGGAAAATCATAGACGCTAATCAGAAATCAGTTGCAAGGCTTGAGGCGATCAATCACGTCTTGAGCACGATACCGTTTGAGATAAAAGAGTGATGTTAACTGTTAGCTCGAATGAATATTTCATTCTCCAGGTGCTGACCGTAATACTTCTTGACGGGTTAATTGGATAAGAATGTCTTCAATTGACCAATAATGACATCAAGGGGAAGATTTGAGAGTAAAAAAGGAAATGAATAGGAGTTGGTTAGGGATAGGTTAGAGATAGGTTAGGGATAAGTATACTTGAGGAGGGTCGTTTCTTGTTAGCAAAATAAAATACGGGATTGACCTTGCTTACGGCAGACGACTATGCTCACAACCTGATTTTATTCCAGTATCTCAATCCGCTTAGGCACCGATTTTCTGAGTCCAACTCTGATGATTCCAAAAAGGATTCGAGCCAATATATTGGCGGGATAAACGTATTCGGCTATTTGCTCAATACGGACATCCCGATTGGCTATTGCCTGAGAGCGCTCTTGAGGAAAAGTGGCGGCGAGCTCTTCCGCAAATTCCCAGGCTCCGTCGCGGGCAAGCTTCATGCTGAAGTTGATGAGCTTATCATCGAGCTTTCCCGATAGTTTCAATAGAACTTTCAGGAAAGGCCATAACTCGCAAAGCTCATCTTGCACCTCCTCTACCAGTTCTGCAAGCACTTCGTTGATTTTATCAAAATCACTTTTTAATGCTGACATCGGTTTTTCACCCATGGTCTCAACAGCGGCTATGCCAAGATCAAGATTGATGTGGGCATTGATTCCCCACAGCAAGTGCTGCAAAGTGAGTGGCCACCAATTCTTGGTTTTCTCAAAGGCAAAATCCCAACTTTTGGTTACGGGCAAATCGCTTTTGTAGCGGTAATAGGCATCAAGGTAGCGATTGGCAAAGATTACGTCGAGACGCTCCATACGCGGCCCGTCCTCAAACTCCCTTTTCTCAATTCCTTCTTTTACACGTATTGTTACCTTTCGGTATAGTGCAGGGAAGTAGCCCAAATAGGAGCTTTCCCGCTTCGACTCCTCAATTATTTGATCCAAGTATTCGATAACATCATCGATGGTTGTAGCCTTCATTCAGCGCGCATTGGTTGCGCTAAAGATAGAACCCTCAGTCATAAAGCATAGATTATACTCAATTAGCCTTTCGGCAATGGTTATAATGGGATTAGAAGTCTTTCTATCAGATGAGAAGTTGCTACTTATTTCCACCCAAAAAAAAGCAGAAGATCGGTATAACCAAGTCGCTTTGATTGCGTAGAATTATAGTATCGTAAGCTACGTTTCTATTCAACCCTGAATAGAAGAGCAGCAAATGATTGAAGCACTATGAAATTACACACATCAATTCCCGATCGGCTTAAGCCATACTTCGAAACGGAACTGTCTCAATTTCGTCAAGCCTATACACAGCAACAGTTCCACATTGCTTGGGAGCATTTGGAACGGGCGCACATTATAGGTCAGCGCTATCCATATGCCCATTCTTATGTGCACTGGAAAATGCTTCAATTTGGCTTTCGCATTAAATGCACCAAAGAAATTTTCGGCCAGATACCACGACTTATTCTCGGTGGCATTAAGTCATTCGTAGGAAAGGTGCCAATAGGCAATCCGGGAGGAGCCAATGTACCGCCACTGAAAACTTTTCCCGTTGATCCACAAATTCGAGCCATATTTGCTGAAGCAGGTGTTGAGCAATAATTCCTTAATCTGATTACTCCATCCTATTGACATGATCAAGTTAAACATACCTTTCTCGTCTTTCTTCATCGTTATCCTCATTACCACGGTTTTTACAGGTTGCGAGCACAAGCAGCAAATAGATGTACAGAAGTACCAGGTGCTTGTAGATGCCGCCGAGCTTGCCATTTGCGACGAAGACTACCGCACTGCTCTTGACAATTATGGCTTGGCCTTTCGGCAAATAGAACGGCCTTTTGGCAAAGACATTTACAATGCAGCCTTAGCGGCCCACGCTGCCGATTACCGAGCAGAAAGAGATGAATATCTTCAGCAACTCATCAATGGTTCTGACGATTTGGGATACATCAAGGCAACATTCCTTGCTAACTTTATGTCGGTGCAAGAGTGGGATATTTTGGAAAGTAAGCGTGAGCGCAAGTATAACGCAGACCTCAGAGCTGAGATGAATGAAATTAGAGACCGCGACCAACTCTTTCGTCCTGATTATGACAATTACGATGATACGATCAACACTTTGCGAATCATTAACCTGAATCGAATTCTTGAAATTACCGAAGCACAACGTTTTCCTTCTCAAATAGAAATAGGCTATTCTGAGAATCTTCGCACTCAACCGCACCACATCGTACTGCACCACACTGCTCAAAGAAGGAGTTACGACAAGACCATTACGGATCTGGAGCCCATTCTTCGCAAAGCTGTGAAAAAAGGTAGGCTTGACCCTGAGTTAGGCATCGAGTATTTAAAATTTCAGGACGACCCTGAATATGGACGACTCGAAACCTACTCAACGTGGCAATACAGTCATCCTCTTCTACCCGACAGCATGAACTATGCGATATGGGTACCTAAATTTTCGAATTCAGACTTGGAAGAAATCAATGAAATACGTCAAGAAAGATACGCGGACTCCATAGAAGATATCCAGATTAAGGCTAAGTTTCTGGATAGCTCCGATTGGCCGTTTCTTTTCACTTCCGTTAAGAAGTCTGTTGCCAACTTATCCGAAGACTTAACTGCGGAGGAAGCTGTTGAACAGTATCTTCTATTTACAAATGGCATGAAAAAAGTCGACTAAATGCAGCGAAAGCATAGTCTTCTAGCTTCGTTTAAAGTTCCCTCTATTTTGTTGAGTTGATTTCTCATTTACTTTTTCAAAGGCCTTACCTTCGCGCCTCTTTAAAAAGAGTAAGGCTTGAAAAAATTCCTCAAAATGTTGCTAATCGCCATTCCTTCTACCATCGGCTTCATTGCCGTGGTGGCAGTGCTGTTTATTAAGTTCAGTCCGGAGTTTGGCGGAAGCCATAGCGCTGATGACAAACAACGGTACGCCACATCAGGTCATTATGAGGAGAACGAGTTTCAAAACCTTATCGAGACGTCGATGGATATGGATGCCAAAGGCATGGCTAAAACCATGTGGGAGTTCTTAGCAGGCGGAGAGAGACGCAAGCCGGCTTCACCATTTCCAATGATTTTTCGCGATTCAGAAGAAATCAGCGGTTACGAGGGTCCCACCCGTCTCATGTGGTACGGCCACTCTGCTTTTTTACTCCAAATGGAAGGAAAGAATATTTTACTGGACCCCATGTTTGGTCAGGTAGCTGCGCCTCATCCATGGTTAGGTGCCAACCGATTCAATAGCGAGATGCCGATTTCCATAGA
>CAZKXG010000089.1:11263-11943 GCA_964556465.1 uncultured Cryomorphaceae bacterium
ACGAGTCACCGATAGAGCTCAAAGACCTTCCGGAAATTGATGCGGTCATCATTTCGCACGATCATTACGACCACTTGGACTATGGATCAATCAAAGACTTGATCGGAAAGACCAAACACTTCTATCTCCCACTTGGGGTGGGCGCCCACTTTCGCGAATGGGGAGTACCAGCGGAGCAAATTACTGAGTTCAACTGGTGGGATGAAGGCAGTATCGGTGAAGTTGAGATTGCCTTCACTCCTTCTCGCCACTTTTCAGGCCGCGGAGTGACCGATCGCAATTCTACCCTGTGGGGTTCTTGGGTGATCAAAAGTTCGACGTCGAAGCTCTTCTTCAGTGGCGACAGCGGGTATGGCCCGCACTTCCAGCAGATTGGAAAGAAATTCGGACCCTTCGATTTTGCCTTAATGGAATGCGGGCAGTACAACGAAAAGTGGGCTGCCATACATATGATGCCTGAAGAAACTGCCTTAGCCACAGAAGAGGTTGGCGCCAAAGTGATGATGCCTATTCACTGGGGTGCTTTCACCTTAGCCTTACATCAGTGGGATGATCCCATCCAGCGTGTTGTTCCAGCTGCGGCGGAAGTAAACATCCCCGTCGTGATTCCTCAAATCGGAGAATTCGTTTTGGTGAATGAGCCAAGTACGGCATATAAAGGCTGGTGGGAAGGGCTCGAG
>CAZKXG010000089.1:11953-13667 GCA_964556465.1 uncultured Cryomorphaceae bacterium
CAATATAACATTCCTCTATAACGCATCATTGAAAGGATACACCATTCCGAGTGAAGGCTTCCTACCTTTGTCGAATGGCAAAGAAATCCGACAAGCCTTCATTCCGCGAGCGCCTCGACGCGTTTAAAAATCTTCCTCGCTTTTTCAAAATGATTTGGGAAACGAGTCCCTCCATGACCTTTGGAAATGTGGTGATGCGGATTTTCAAGGCCGCTATTCCCGTGGTGATGCTGTGGGTAGGAAAACTCATCATCGATGAGATCATTTTTCAGATGGATCAGCCCGAAGCTTTCTACGGAAACATATGGCTCTACATTTGCTTCGAATTCGGATTGGCCATTTTAAGCGATGTCACCAACCGTGCCATCACCCTATTGGATGGACTGCTCGGTGATTTATTCAGCAATCAGACTTCCGTAAAACTGATCCATCATGCCGCGACACTCGACTTATACCAATTTGAGGACAGTGAGTTTTACGACAAGTTGGAGCGAGCCAGGCGACAAACGACAAGCCGCACCGTGCTGATGAGCCAAGTGCTCACTCAGATTCAAAACATCATTACAATTGGATTTTTCGCAGCAGGACTGATTGCCTTCAAGCCGATACTAATTTTGATACTGGTTGTAGCCATTTTGCCTTCTTTTCTGGGTGAGAGCAAATTCAGCGCTGATAGCTACAGCCTAACGCGATCATGGACTCCGCAGCGACGCGAACTCGACTATCTGCGCTACATTGGCGCCAGCGACCAAACCGCCAAAGAGGTGAAGGTATTCGGTCTGGCCGACTTTATCTCAGATCGTTTCAAGTCACTAGCCGACGAATATTACAAGGCCAATCGAAAGCTCTCCCTATCTCGTGCGTTTTGGGGTTCAGCCCTTTCGGTAATTGGAACTGCTGCTTATTACGGTGCTTACATCTATATAGCCGTTGATACAGTGGAAGGAGAAATCACCGTGGGGCAACTCACTTTCTTAGCAGGTTCATTTTTGCAGATGCGAAATATGCTTCAGAGTATCATGAATCGGTTCACTCAAATTGCCGAAAGTGCGCTTTACTTGCAGGATCTTTTTGACTTTTTCGAAATCAAACCGAATATCCAAAATACCCGGAAGCTTCGCCCATTCCCCGAGAGCATTAAAGAAGGATTCGCCTTTGAAAACGTAAGTTTTCAATATCCGGGATCCAAATCATACTCACTTCAAAATCTAAGCTTCAAGCTTCAGCCGGGAGAAAAGCTTGCACTTGTAGGGGAAAACGGAGCGGGAAAAACAACTTTGGTCAAACTCTTGGCTCGTCTTTACGAACCCACCGAAGGACGCATTTTGCTCGAAGGTCACGACATGCGTGAATACGATTTGAACGAACTCCGAAAAAACGTTAGCATCATCTTTCAGGACTACATGCGCTTTCAGCTTCCCGCAGGAGAAAATATCGCCGTGGGAAATATTGAGGGAGTGGAGGATCAAGCCTCGATAGAGTCGAGCGCTTTGAAAAGTTTGGCAGATACCGTCATCAATAAACTACCCGAAAAATACAAGCAGATGCTCGGCAAGCGTTTTCGCGGTGGAGTGGAGCTAAGCGGTGGCGAATGGCAGAAAATAGCCTTGGCCAGAGCCTACATGGGAAATGCGCAATTGATGATTCTCGACGAGCCTACCAGTGCTCTTGACGCCCGAGCAGAGAATGAGGTCTTCATCCGCTTTGCAGAGCT
>CAZKXG010000090.1:0-10248 GCA_964556465.1 uncultured Cryomorphaceae bacterium
TCAATAAAATTGAGCGACACTATTTAGCTAAACTGCCTGATGAGGAGGAATCAATCATTACAGACACCGGAAAGGTGGTGAAGACATTGAACTCTCTTTGTATAGAAATGGATAACCGCTACGAGCTCCTAAAGAACGCCGGAGTAAGGAACCTGAAAGAATACAATGGTAAGTTTGTCCAGCGACGACTAAACCCTGAGGAGGGCCACATGTATTTGCCATACATCGTATTGGTGATTGATGAGTTTGCCGATTTGATCATGACGGCAGGTAAGGAAGTAGAAACGCCTATTGCACGTTTGGCTCAGCTCGCTCGAGCCATCGGAATTCACTTAATCATTGCCACTCAGCGACCTTCCGTTAATATCATCACAGGTGTGATCAAAGCCAACTTCCCCGCTAGGATTGCATTTCGAGTTTCCTCTAAAATTGATTCTCGAACCATTCTGGACGCAGGTGGTGCAGATCAGCTCATTGGTCGCGGTGATATGCTTTTGTCCACAGGAAATGACGTAATTCGTATCCAGTGCGGATTCGTTGATACACCTGAAGTGGATGAAATCACAGAATTCATTGGCAATCAAAGAGGATATCCATCTGCATTTGATCTCCCCGAGTACATTGGTGATGATGAGGGTGGCAGCTTAGACATTGATATTGCAGATAGAGATGCCATGTTTGAAGATGCAGCCCGATTACTCGTGGCCACACAACAAGGGTCGACTTCGTTGATCCAGCGAAAATTAAAGCTCGGCTACAACAGAGCAGGTCGAATTGTAGATCAGCTGGAAGCTGCAGGTATAGTGGGGCCTTTTGAAGGAAGCAAAGCCAGACAGGTTTTGATTCCCGATGAATACAGTTTGGAACAGTTGTTGAAAGCTGAGTCTGAGAATATCGAAAATTAACTTGATGAAAAATATACTTAAAGTTCTCGCTACGCTATTGATTGCCATGGTAGCAATCAATATTCAAGCTCAAGATGCCAAGGCGAAAGCCATTCTAGATGAGCTAAGTGACAAAACCAGAAAATATCCTACCATCACGAGTGAGTTTACCTTTACCCTTGAAGACAAAGCAGCGGATGTAAATCAAGAGCAAAAAGGCTCCATTAAAATGAAGGGTAAAAAGTATTACATCGTTCTTGGGGATAATCACATCTATTCTGATGGAGATACAAGATGGACGTATAGCGAAGAAATGAATGAAGTCTACATAGACTTTACCGAAACAGGAGAAGAAGTGCTGAACCCCGGCGACGTTTACACAATATGGGAGTCGGGATTTAAACAGTACTATAAAGCCGAAGAAAATCTGAACGGAAGACCAACTCATGTCATAAAGCTAGTGCCCGTAGATGCTGAAGACAAGGACTATCACACCATACTGGTTTACATCGATAAAGCCAAAATGGAAGTGAGTAAAATTGAAATAAAAGGGAAACAAGGTGTAAATTACACTTATGCGGTGAAGTCATTTGATACGACTGCTGATTATGGTGATGATACATTCGTGTTTGATCCCACTGAATATCCCGGTGTTGATGAGATTGACAATCGTTGAGTCTCTGATCACTGACCAGATTACTTGAAAAAAGTGAACAAAGAACCCAATTGCTCAGCCAATTGGGTTTTTTAATAACCTGGTATGCGGTTATAAATTTCTAGCAGAGCCTTTGAGTTTTGAATAGCATCTAATGCCATGAGGTGAGAACGGACGAAATATGAGTATACTTCACCATCGACCGTCAATTCTTCAAAATCAGCGTGGAAGAACTGCCAAATGGAGTATACACTCTTAATCTTGGATACCAAGGAAAGAGAGAGCAGATGAAGTTTGTACGCCTTTAGCGTATAGTATAAATCTTCGATAATATCGTCAAGAGTTTAGAGCCGGGATTTGACCAAGGTTGCTCTTTTAACCCAATTTGGACTCTTGAGTTCCACAACATAGGTTCCTGACGGTAGAGAATTTGAACTAAAGGATTTTGAGACTTCACCCGGAAGTGGCAAGTAAGTATCCGATCGCAATAGGGCACCTGAATAGCTGTACAGATTCATTGTAGTCTCACCGCCCGGGCTTGATGGATAATTTACTTGAAATCTGTTCCAGGTAGGGTTAGGATAAATAAGTAGCTCATCTCCATAACCGCCTGATCCGTCGCAATCAGGAAAGATTTCTTTCGAAGTTTTAACCACCAGTCCCTGAGGGTCAGTTACGGTAAGGTCAAATCGGTACCAGAAAGTCTCAATTCCACAACCGAGTGGCTGAATAACAACTTGGCTTTCCTCTTCGAAAAAAGTTCGTTCGAGATGAAAATGTGTATTATGATGAAGGTACATGTCCCATCTAATGTTGAGCTCATCATTCTCGCTTTCAAAATCCGAGATGTCTCCTACTAAATTCATTGAAGTAGGAGAAATAATGGAATACTGAAACTCTTCAGAAAAAGAAACAATTTCCGCCTCTGGAGGAGTGTTGTTGACAGATACCAAAATGACTTTTTCTCTGGAGTTTCCGTTGCTATCTGAAACGGTCAGTAAAGTTCTGTAGGATTTCGGTACCCCATCCTCACTGGTAAACGTGTGTTTGACAAGAGGGCCTGCCCCCACGGTGCCATCGTCAAAATCCCAACTAAAAGTAATATCATCGCCTTCAGGATCATACGTTTGTGAAGCGTCAAAAGAAACGGTAAACGGACTATTTCCAAAAATTGTGTCGGGAGAAACTGAGATGACAGGAGATAAATTGCCTGCAAAACCAATCCTTTTTATTGAACCGGGAAACAAAGTTGCCAAATAAATTCCGCCGTCATAGGGGTTTTCACTAATATGAACAACGCTGCCAATTGAATTACTCCAATCTTCCATACCGGTTAATTCTAATGACTCATTGAATCGAAAAATCTTTAACCACCCCGTATAATCTGCTTGCAGGTAAATATCTCTATACTCTTCCGGGAAAGATTCACCCATATAAAATACACCTGCAACACTAGCGCTACCGGTAAATTCATGTGCGCCGATAATATTTGCCTCACTAGATGTAACTCCAATAAGAGCTGAGCTGCCATCCGCATTAAAACCTGGAATAACTACTGAGTCTTCAGGTGCAAAAGTACCCGAAGTGATAATATTATTCGCAAATGCCAAAGCAGGTCTCTCATGCACAAATGTCCGAATATCAGAGGGAATTGAACCACCGCAAGGATGCATCCACTGTTCGTCATGTAGCTCCCTAGGCTGAACAATTAAATCTTGGAAACGGTAATTTGTAAAACTTTCACATGGGATTTCAAGCGTATTCTCAGGATCGTTTGTCATTATATCACGAAAGAGAAAGTAAGACTCAGGGCCTTGATAAAGGGGCCATCCGAAATTTTGACCGGAGTCATAAGCAATATTGATTTCCTCCCAACTCCAATCTCCAACGTCTCCGATTATTAATGAGCCCGGATCACCCAAGGCTGGATCATCAGACCCTGTCTCAGGAATCAAAGACATTCTAAAAGGGTTGCGAAATCCAAGTGCCCAAACCTTCGAGATAGGCTCGTCTGATCTTGATGGATCGTAAAAAGGATTTGACTCATAGCCCTCTCCATTTTCAGGGTTTATTCTCAGTATTTTCCCACAGTAAGTATTCAAGTATTGAGACCTGAAGGCTCCCACATTTTCATCGGGCTTGAGTATTCCATCATCCAGTGCTTCATCATCATAGCCAAAAGAAGGCAATTCACCCGTACCATTGTAATCCGAACCCGGCGAGTTACCATCCCCCACTGAGATGAAAAGTGATTCATCTTGTCCAAAACATAATGTGCCTAAACCATGAGAAATAGTCGGGATTGGAATTCCACTTTCTTTTGTTTCACCAATTAATACAGTTCTGCTATCGGCGAGAACTTCAGTACGATCTTCACTTTGAACCGTGTACCTCACCACTCTCCCTATTGTGGCCTCCTCATAGAGATCTGCCGTAGGATCATAAAGGTCAGTACCGAAGTAAAGCAAATGATGTCTGTCCACTACATATAAGAGGTAAATCCAGCCGTTTTCTGAAAATCGAGGATGCAATGCAACTGATAATAGACCATGATCATTCCAAAATCCTACTTCGTCACTTAAATCCAAAAGTGGTTCCGATGTCTTTACACCATCAATCACAGGCCAAATCAATCCATTGAGTTCCCAAACATAAGAAACCTCAGATTCGTGCACCATTCCAGCCGGATACTCTACATTTTCAATTACTGTTTCGACCTGAAAACCCAACGGTAAATCCTGTGCATGCCCAACCATTGAATACACCAACGAAATTGCCACTAAAGTAACAACGCTCGCTTTTCGCAACACCATCTTTTTCATAGGGCAAAAGTAACAATAGCCGAAGAACAATTCAGGATTGAGAGACTTTAGAAATCACTTTGAGTCAGCCTTGAAAGAGTCGGATAATTCAGTATCCTCTAACTCTTTCAATTTATTCGCTGCGATAAATGAAGTAGTAAGTTCAGTTAGCATATTGCTTGCCGCGCTTGGGTTGTTTGGAAGAAGTATCAAGCTACTGCGGCTCTTTTCACTTACTGATTGCAATGTATCATAATGCTGAGTGACCACTATAAGAGCCGAAGCTTCTTGAGAGTTAATCCCCACTTTATTTAACACATTAACCGAGTCTTCCAATCCACGAGCTATTTCTCTTCGCTGATCGGCTATACCCTGCCCTTGTAGTCTTTTGCTCTCCGCTTCGGCAGTAGCCTTGGCTACTATTCGAATTCTTTCTGCTTCGCCCTCATATTCAGCCGCAGTTCTTTGTCTCTCGGCTGCGTTTATTCGGTTCATGGCAATTTTCACCTCTTCGGCTGGATCAATATCCGTTACCAGTGCTTTTATAATGCCATAACCGTACTCATTCATAGCTTGTTCCAACTCACGTTTTATAGCAATGGCGATATCGTCCTTTTTTTCAAATACATCGTCCAACCTTAATTTGGGCACCTCCGCTCTCACAGTATCAAAAACGTATGAAGTAATTTGATCATTTGGATTCTGAAGGCGATAGAACGCATCGTAGATTTTATCCTTCAGAACCAAGTATTGAACAGATACCTTCATCTTCACAAATACGTCGTCCTTAGTCTTGGTTTCTACATTGACATCTAGTTGTTGAATTCTAAGGCTTACTCGACCGGCTATTCTGTCTACGAAGGGAATGCGAAGCTGAAAGCCCGAGTTCCTAACACTTTGAAATTTCCCAAATCTTTCTACTAAAGCAGCGCTTTGCTGTTTTACAGTGAATACTCCGAGAAGCAGCAATACGACCAGTACTGCTATAATAATTGGTGTTATCATCGCTTTTGTTGTTTTAAGAACGTCGAATATAATCAATCAGCGGCGTATACGTATTTTGAAAAAGGTTACATTTTTTCGACGAATTGAAGATTTTAACAGTTTAAAATTTGACTTTGCTTGTTTTGTGCCTCACCTTTGCATCTTAACAAAAAAGATTCTGCTATGATTAAATGCTTACAAAAACCATTCGCAATGATGATTGCTCTCTTTCTGGGAAGCACCACATTTGCACAAGAATGTTCAAATTACAAACTATACTACACTCATGAAGCCGCCCCGGGAAATGGCTACGCTTTAATTGAGGTAGCTTTAGGTGAAGGATTAGCTTCGCTAAATACTTTAGAAGAAAACATCGGAGAAGCACACATTGCGCTATCTCCTGATGGTTCACTTATCTATGTCCTAGGCACGAGTCTGCGCATTTACGATGTTGCTCTTGGCACATTTTCAGATCCTATTTCAATCCAAACTGCCGATGGAGCAAGCCTTAGTGGTTTTCCTAGCGCTGTTTGCGATTCAGAAGGAGTACTTTACGGAGGACATTCAGGGACAGACCAAGTCTACACCATCGCTCTTGACGGAACGGCTACTGCTTTCGGTCCTAGTGTTGATATAAACGGAGGAGACTTGATCTTCGCAGGTGAAGATCTATGGACTATCAATAGAGGAACAAACGTTTTTACCAAAGTCCTTACAGGTGACGAATTTTCAGTTCCTGTGAACGAAATTAATGGTGCGGCGGTTCTTGGAAACGGAAACGTCATTGTTGCTGACGGAAACGGTCAAGGTCTTTTTAAAGAAATTGACCTAGCTGATCCTAGCACAGTTGCTGCCACGTACGAGTCTGGTTTGCCGCTATTCAACGGTGACTTTGCAGGAGGTTGTTTAGACAATAACCCTGATGGTTCTGCCTGTGATGATTTTAGCATTTTCTATGCAAACCACGGACCTGGTGTCAGCGGGACTGATATCTATGATGTAGAGCTGGGAGCAGGAGTTGCTGATCTTTCTTTCAAACTCAACCTTTCTTATGAAGCTCATATCGCTTACCAAGAAGATGCTGGTTTAGTACTTTTTGTAAATGCCAATGGAAACTTTGTTGATTTTTATGATCCTTCTACAGGAACGATCGAAGGTCAATTGTCTTTTGAAGACGGTATTAATAGTCTTTATGCAGTTGTTTACAACGCTGGCGACGGAAAGCTTTACGTGGGAGACGACAATGACAACACAATTTATGCGGTTGATCTTAGCGATGGTTCTTACGAATTTGTTGCTGATGCACCAATTCATGGTGGTGACCTCATCTTGATCGATGGTGAGCTTTATGTTGCGACAAGAGCAGGCAACGAATTGAGAAAAGTAGTTGGAAACTCAACTGAATTAGTTGGATCTATCCCATCGTCGGTAAATGGTGCTTCAGCTGATGCCGATAACAACATCTTATTGTCAAACTTTGGTAGTGACTTTTTCACGGTAGTAGATACAGATGCTAATGAAGTGGAAACACTGGCATTAATGCTAGATGGAGAAGCATTCACTGCAAGCAATGGTGATCTCGCCGGTGGCTGCAATGACAATGAAGGCGAAGTAGTTTGCCTTGAATACGCTGTGTACCTGATCAATAACCCAGAGGAAGGCGGATCAACGCTTTACGAAGTGAATATAGCAGGTGGTGCAGCAACACTGGAAGTTGAAGCAGAATTTGAACACGGTGCTCATATTGCACTCGGAAATGAAGGCCAGATTTACATTGTAGCTGCATTACAAGGAAAGTACAGTGTTTACGATCCTTCAACGAACACAATGAGTTCACCAACTCAAATCACCTTTAATGGTGAACCGGTAAATGGAACTCCTCAAGCTGTTGTGGACCCTGCGACAGGTGACCTCTACGTAGCTTCAGTAGTTGATGAAGCGGTTTATCAAGTAAATCCCGCTACAGGTGAAGCAGCTTTATTTGCTTTAACAGAAGTAAGTGGTGGTGACTTGGTATTCACTCAAGATGGAGACCTTTGGATCACTAACCGATTTAATGATGTATTCTTCAATCTTACAGATGGAGTATCTTCTTTCGAGCCGGGACTTGCTGACATTAATGGCGCAGCGGTGCTTGAAGACGGAACAATCATCGTTTCCAATGCAGGTAGTTCGGAACTTAATTTGATCGACCCTGCCACAGGAATGCTCATGGAAACGTCTTATGCAATAGACATCGTTCTTGAGAACGGAGATATGGCTGCAGGATGTGTAGGTGGATTTACTGTAATTGAGGAATGTGATGACTTCAGATACTTCTACATCGCTGACAATACACCTGGATTTACTCAAGGGACAGTATTCTCAGGGGAGGTAGCTGATGGCGAATTTGTTTTGACTCAACTGTTTGAAACAGGTTTGGTAGCTCACCTTGCGGTTAACACTGACAATGGAACCTTCTATGTAGTGAACGGAAGCGTTTTGAGAACATACAGCTACGGCGGTGCTCAAATTAATGAAGTTTCTACCAGCTCTATTGGAAATATAACTGCGGCAGTTTTCAATCCTGCAGATGGACTGGTATACGTTGGCGACGCTAGCGACAACGAGATCTGGACAGTTGATGCTGTTACAGGAGACCTGAATTTAGTTGCTGAAGACGTTCCTGTTCAAGGAGGAGACCTGTTCTTGGACGAATTAGGTAAACTCTACCTTATCGAAAGAAACAACAACGGACCATCGAAGCTTTACAAAATTGAAGATGGGTCAGCAACAGAAGTAGCTGACCTGATCAATTCTGTAAATGGTGGAGCTAGAAACGCTGACGGAGGACTGATAGTTGCTGAAGGAGATAACTCAAATAGCTTCTATCTATATGATTTGGATGGTGGAAACGAAACTATGTTGGCTGCTGTTCTTGATGGCAATGCATTCCCCGTAGTTGATGGAGATATGGCTTCAGGTTGCTTTGATAACACTGATTTCTTTGAGCCGCAAGAAGCTATCGTTGTTGCTGAAAATGTTCCAGCACTATTCAATACTTATCCGAATCCAACTAAAGGAATTTCAAACATCAACTTTGAAATTATGCAAGACGGATTCACCTCTATTGAATTGGTTGACTTGAACGGAAGAACGCAACAAGTGGTTTTCAGCCAAGAAGCTTTCGCAGGACAGAAATACAGCCTCCAAATTCAGGCTACTGATCTTCCTGATGGAATTTACATCTACAAGTTGACCACCAATCAAGGTGTTGTTTCGAAAAAGTTGATGATCAATAAGAACTAATCAATAGAGCTATTCTATAATATAGCAATCCCACCCCTCTCGGGTGGGATTTTTTTGTCCATATACGCAAAACTAAAGCGTACCTTTGCAGCCAATTTTAGAAACACTCAGCATGAGTTCAATTAGAAATATTGCCATTATTGCCCACGTTGACCACGGAAAAACTACCCTCGTTGACAAAATGATCCAGCTGGGTCAAATCTTTGGAGAACACGAGAAACCCGGTGATCTCATTATGGATAACAACGACTTGGAGAGAGAGCGCGGAATAACCATTTTGGCAAAGAATGTATCCGTTATTTACAAAGATTACAAGATCAATATTATTGATACTCCCGGTCACAGTGATTTTGGAGGTGAGGTAGAGCGAGTGATGAATATGGCTGATGGAGTTTTGCTTTTAGTAGATGCTTTTGAAGGACCAATGCCTCAAACTCGTTTCGTATTGGAAAAAGCCCTGAATGCAGGTTTGAAGCCGATCGTTGTCGTGAACAAAGTCGACAAAGAGAACTGCACACCTGATGAAGTACATGAAGCTGTATTCGACCTCATGTTTGACTTGGGAGCAACTGAAGAGCAACTTGATTTTCAAACAATCTACGGAAGTGCGAAAAACAATTGGATGAGTGAAGATTGGCAAAAGCCGACCGATAATATTACGCCTCTCATGGATATGATCATCAAAGAAATACCTGAACCTCAAGTGGAAGAAGGACCGTTTCAGATGCTAATCACTTCCTTAGACTTTTCACCTTACGTCGGCCGAATCGCCGTTGGAAAAGTAAAAAGAGGTACAATTAAAGCAAACCAAAAGATTGCTCTTCTCAAAAGAGATGGCACGTCACCAAAAGGTAACGTGAAGGAAGTTTATGTTTTTGAGGGACTCCAAAAACGCAAAGTACCTGAGGTTTTCTCAGGAGACATTTGTGCCTTGGCGGGAATCGAAAACTTTGAAATCGGTGATACCGTTTCTGACGCTGATCAGCAAGAAGCGCTTCCGACCATTGATATTGATGAGCCTACAATGAGTATGTTGTTCACCATCAATGATTCGCCATTCTTTGGGAAGGAGGGAAAATATGTGACTTCTAATCACCTGAAAGAGCGATTGAAGAAAGAGCTTGAAAAGAACTTGGCTTTGAGAGTTGAGCCAGCTGAGAAGGGTGATTCTTTCAGAGTCTTTGGCCGAGGTGTTCTTCACATTTCCGTTCTCGTGGAAACCATGAGAAGAGAGGGTTACGAGCTGCAAATAGGACAGCCGAGAGTTATTATCAAGGAAATTGACGGAAGAAAGTGCGAACCGATGGAAGACTTGCGCATCGATTTACCTGAATCTTACTCAGGTAAAGCGATTGAACAAGTAAATTTCCGGAAAGGGGAAATGACTTCCATGACTCCCAAGGGAGATAGAATGGTTCTTGAATTTAAGATCCCTTCTCGTGGAATCATCGGTTTGAGAACGTACCTTATGACTGCTACTTCTGGTGAGGCTATTATGACGCATCGATTTACAGGTTTTGAACCTATGAAAGGTGAAATTGGCGGCAGACAAAACGGCTCTTTGATCAGTATGGAATTGGGCAAGGCTATTCCTTATTCACTCAATAACCTGCAGGATAGAGGGAAATTTTTTGTC
>CAZKXG010000090.1:10258-13649 GCA_964556465.1 uncultured Cryomorphaceae bacterium
AATCCAAACGAAGAAATCTATGAAGGACAAGTCATTGGCGAAAATACACGACCTGGAGACCTTACGATCAACGTTACGAAGACCAAGAAGATGTCAAACATGCGTAGCTCGGGAGCTGATGACAAGTTGAAAATAGCTCCTGCCCTTAAGTTCTCGCTGGAAGAAGCATTGGAATACATTCAGGCTGATGAATATGTAGAGGCCACTCCATTGTCTTTGAGAATTAGAAAGGTATATCTAAAAGAGCACGATCGTAAGAGATCGGTAAAGGAATTTAGTTAAGTTTCTACAGAAGGACGGTAGTCTCCCGGTGATTTACCAAATGTCCAGGAGACCGCCTCCTCTACCCCTGATAAACCAGGTGGGACGCAGAGAAAATACTGTCTTCCGGTGGATGGACAGACAACTTTGGCGAAGTAGATAAAATCTCCTGCCAGCTTGTCAACCTTCTCAGTTCGGTAAAGTACCAACTCATTGCCGAATCGATCTGATTTTCTATCCAAGATGACCAAACCCAAGAGATTTCCGAATTTCTCGCTTCCCAATTTTTCTTGATAACACCTTCTGACTTCAGCATTGGTTTCATTGAGAATTTCTTTAGCCGTAACACTTTCAGGATCGCAAATTAGCTTTAGCGGCACTTCCACGCCATTCCAGTAGGCCAATTTGGTTCCGTCAGTCCAATTCACGGCTACCTGATCTTCATGGTGTAAAACCAGGTTATCATTTTTATGTAAACAGGTTGGTAGCGGAACTAGCACCGCAAACTCTTCAAAAAAATATCCGCTAAACAGACCGCAATGCACAAAATTTGAATAGCTTTCAACAACTCGAGAGTCTATCCCAAAAACCTCAGAACATCCTCGATAAAAATTGAGCCAATCTCGATCAGCGAAAGAAGGATGAGCAGCAAACTCAAGAGAGGGATTCTCCTTAATTTTATTCAAGTGTTTCGTGATACTCCTTTCGATAACCTGATGGACGGATTGCGAGACTTGAAAATTCAGATCTCGGAAAAGAATATTCCGAACTTCTTGAAACAACTCCGTGCCGAGCTCATCTTTCACCGCGATTTTGGCAGATTTGGCTAGATTAAAAACAGATTGATCAATCTGTTTACGAACTGAACGAAATTCAGTGTGAAGACCAAATCCAATAATACCATCGTACTTTTTTGAATATTCCTTTCCCTGAATGTGATCCAGAATAGAAGCAGCATCAGCAGGACCATCCGCTATAAAGAGGTCGGGCTGTGAAATATTCAAAAAATCTACGTAGAATTCCTCGCAAGCTAATGCCAATTCAATTCTGTCAATCTTGCAAGAAAAACCTTCTTTCAAAACATTCATTTTGAAGTCATACAGCCTGTTTGCTTCCTCTCTATTGACTCCCATTCTCTCTAAGTCAATCTCTAACTGCTCTAATGGCTTTAGAGTATGGGTTGTATTCTCTTTGCTTTATGACCCTATACTTTCCAGGTGGGATGACTATCGGTGCGTGTTCTTGTGTCCATTCACCTGAATCGATCAACAAATGCTCAAGCGAAGCTTCTGACTCTACATTAAGATATTGTGTAACTATTCCTCCTCCGCCGGTTAACTCATTCTCTTCTGCAACCAAAACTTCGACCGCCTCACCTTTTATGAAATGACCATGATTCCGACCTTCTCCCCTTACTAAAAGGGTTTCGTTCGTGCCGTTTCTCTCAGGTATTGCATTCAACTTCTCTAACAATACATCACCTTGTCTATACATTGGTATTCTCTTTTATTTAAAACACTTTAAAGTTACAAAGGTTGATAGTGCATACCAAGAATTAAAAATGATAGAATACTTTTTTACATGCCCTTACTGTTTTCAAGAAATATCCATGCTTGTAGACATCTCGTTGCCTGAACAAGAATACATTGAGGACTGCGAAGTATGTTGTAATCCTATCGAGGTAAAAGTTTCAACTCAAAATCAGGAAATCACAAATTTCGAAGTTTTTTCAATCGAACAATGATTTTGAGGATTCAATAGTAATAACTAAAAACCCCCATGTTTATGCGGGTTTTAAGCTGTTTCATACCTCGTTAGACTACCTTGGTCGATAGCTAACTGCGTAAACCCGACAAAAACTGTTTTTGGCTTTCCAAACTTGCATTCACATTGTTGTTTTTCAACTTTCCCAAGAGCACAAACTGCCTTATATTTGACCTGTATTTCGATTCTAGAAATACAGCGAGGTTTTGGTTAGCCCGTTAGTATACTTAGGTATGCTAGCAGCCGCAAGTGTAGTCCGATCTTTAATGGTTGTTTTAGATTGATTGGTTATCGATTCTCTGAATCGCTTTCAGGACGCACTTGCGGTTTTTTTATTTCTACTTTCTTTGCACAAACCCTCTTTATTGGAAACAACCTCAGCGTCTCTAGAGTCCATCCAGATTACCTTCTCTGAAGACAGTCTCGTACTGCTTAACTTTTGTTTAGGCTTTATCATGTTTGGAGTTGCTCTAGGCATTGACACAGAGGATTTTAGACAGCTCAGAAAAAACCCGAAAGCCGCCTTGGCGGGAGTGCTTTCTCAGTTTATTCTCCTTCCCCTACTTACTTTTCTTCTCGTCGTAATTTTTAGGCCAAATCCTGTTTTAGCTCTGGGAATGATTTTGGTAGCCTCCTGTCCAGGCGGAAATATTTCTAACTTTTTTTCATCCCTATCATCGGCAAATCTATCGCTATCGGTCACACTCACGGCCCTCGCGACGGTTCTCAGCCCAGTTTTCACACCTCTTAATTTTGGATTCTACGCGAGTATGGTAGAAGGCACCAAGGAGTTTCTGGCCATCTTCGAGTTGAGCTTTACCGACATGCTCCAAACCACACTGATTCTCCTTGTATTCCCCCTGATACTGGGTATTCTGTTTCAAAAGCACCTCCCTAAAGTCACCAAAATCATCATGAGGCCTGTTCGAATAGTGAGCATTCTCGTTCTCTTTGGATTCATAGCCATAGGGCTTCTCAATAATCTCGATGCTTTTCTAGACTACATCGATTTGGTATTCTTACTGGTGCTCGTTCACAATGGATTGGCGTTGATTGGCGGATTGCTCTCAGCCCGAATGTTTCGGCTCCAGCGCGATCTGAGCCGAACAGTTATCATAGAGACGGGTATCCAAAACTCTGGCCTCGGGCTAATCATCATCTTCAACTTTTTCGATGGAAACGGAGGGATGGCCATGATCGCTGCCTGGTGGGGTATTTGGCACATTATCTCAGGGTTTGGTATCTCTTACCTCTTCAGGTATTTAGACAATCCTGCTAAGCGACATAGTCTTTCTTAACCACTAGAGTGAGGTAATCTTCATCGGTATCAAGGTAACCTTGATCGTAGCAGTATTTGTACGTCTTG
>CAZKXG010000091.1:0-603 GCA_964556465.1 uncultured Cryomorphaceae bacterium
AAGGAATGGAAAAAGGTTCCTCTAGCGAAAATGCACCCTTGCGTCCGATTGGTTTACAAGTCGCTACTGCCAATAATATTTTACCTATCCGCCTGGAGTGGAATTATCATGACCCCAACTCACTTTTCGTCATTGAATACGCCAATTTCGAGGAGTCCAACAAGCCTGAGTGGCGAGTTTACAGTAAAACGCGATCAACATCATTTACCGTGCGTGGCCTCCAACAAGGTAAAGCGTATTGGTTCCGAATTTCCGCTTTGGCCACTGCCATCTGACAAACGTGATTATTTGACTCTCATCTTTCAACTAAATAATTAGTTGATCTGCTCCGACTCACTTATCTTCGGGGTATGAAGAAATTATGTTCTCTTTTCACAGGAATCTTTATTGTATTCTCCCTCCAAGCACAGGATGAAGATCCTGACTTTTCCCGCCAATTCAGTTCTGCCATGGAAAATGGGCAAATCCAAACGGCCATAAACATTGGTGAAAAATGGAAAGAAGACGAAAGTGAGAACCTCAATGCATATTATCTGACGGCTAAAGCCTTGATCAAAAAAGGACGAAAAACAGAAGCGATAGAAAACCTAAACAATGCTTTAC
>CAZKXG010000091.1:623-5565 GCA_964556465.1 uncultured Cryomorphaceae bacterium
AGATCGATAGCACTCACATTCCGTCTTTGCTTGCATCGGCTGAAATTATAAAAACCTCAAATGGTAACGCTCTGGATCTTTATGAGCGGCTAATCATGATCAACCCTACCAATGCCTACTTCTACCGTGAAGCTGCCGAAAGCGCTGTACAGTCTATGAATTTGGACAAAGCATTGGCTTACTATTCCTTGGCATATCAAAACGACAGTCTTGATTTAATAACCGTAACAGGGTTTGCCAAGCTCTTGATGAATTTCAGACAATACGATGATGCGGACAGCCTGCTAAATAGCGCTTTAGCCCTAGATCCTTCAAATCGATTTAGCCTACTTACCAAAGCCAAGCTCGCTTTCGATTCAGAGAACTGGGAAGATGTCTTAGGGTGGTTAGAGCCTTTGATGAAGGATGATCCTCCTCTTTTGGCCATGCGTTACACAGGAATATCACTCTATCAACTAGGTAGGTACGAAGAGGCAATTGACATTTTAAGGACTTTATCCAACACCGCCAACGAACTTGACTATACACACTATTACATGGGTTTGTCTATGGAGAAACTGGGACAGATTGATATGGCAACCATTCAGTATGGACAGGCTTTAAACAAAGCCATCTCAGGCAACCTGGGCACCTATTACGAAAGATTTGGGTTAATGCAGCAAGCAGGAGACAATCATAAAGAGGCCATTGAGTCTTTTCGTATGGCAAAGAAATTTTCTGCACGAAATATTCTCAATTTTCATTTGGCCAACAGCTATGACGTTTACTATCAAGACTCCAAAGCAGCACTGGAAATGTTCGAGCTTTACATAGCACAGGAGAATTCACTTGAGAGTCCTGAAAAGACATATGCTGAAAATCGAGTGGCTCAGTTAAAAAAGGATCTCCATTTCGAAGGTCAATGATGAACCATCTGCTGAATCCTGTGTTTTATTTTTATGAAACACGAATCCATAGCAGTTGGAGGGGTCTCTATGATACTACTCCTATACACCATGTTCGCCAGTACAGGAATACTTCTAAATTGGGTTGCCCTAATCTTTGCGGCGTCACCGGTCCTTATCATCTGGATGGTGTGGGTAGTGCTCAAATATGGTGAGTACAACGGAGAAGAGCTAGAAGACGAGCAGGAATTCGGTTATATGGACAGACCCGAATTAGGCAAGCAAGAAGTTTAAATCTACTCTCAAGCAGCTTTCTTCAAGCTGCTTTTTTTACTTTCGGCCAACATGAAAAATGAAACTCAATATGACGTTATAATTGTTGGTGCGGGTATTGCAGGGCTCGTGGCCGCAATGAAATGCGAAGAAGCAGGATGTACGGTACTACTCATCGAATCAGATAGCGAAGTAGGCGGACGGGTTCAAACAGATACAGTTGACGGGTATACGCTGGAAAGAGGTTTTCAAGTACTTATCGATACCTACGAAAAGGCAAAAGAGATACTCGACTTTGAAGCATTGGATTTGCAACGATTCGAGCCTGGTGCCAAAATTTTTGACGATAGAGGAAGTTTTTCAATTGCAGACCCTACCAGAAAAATTGCCGCACTTCCTTTTACAGCTCTTTCAAGAGTTGGATCCTTGTCAGACAAGATCAAAATGCTCAACCTTTCCAAGCTACTGCAAACAAAAAAGCTGAATGAAATTTTTGAAGAAGAGCAACAAACAACGATAGATTACTTGAGGAACTATGGCTTTTCAGAAAGAATTATCGAAAACTTCTTCAGACCTTTTTTTGGTGGAATTTTTCTAGAGAGAGATTTAACGACCGATGCTGCTATGTTTCGATTCGTTTTCAGAAATTTCTCGAAAGGAAGTGCCTGTATTCCTGCAAAGGGCATGGGGGAAATTCCCAAACAACTTAAGACTAAGTTAAAATCAACCGCAATCAGGTTGAACACAAAAGTTGCTAAAATCAATCAAACCCCTTCGGTTGAACTAAAGGACGGATCTATTATTACAGCCAAAAAAGTCATAATTGCCTCAAGCCCTGACAAACTGCTTCCTCAAATGGACCATCTCATTTCGTGGAAACATACCACAACCATGTACTTCAGTGGGGAAAAAAGTCTACCGTCAATGACAAGAACTATTGGGCTTGATGCTCGATCGGGTAGTTCTGTAAACAACTATGCGCGACACGATGAAGTAGTTCCTCTATCAGCTCCTGCAGACCGGTCCCTTTGGTCTGTTACCGTCCGTACAAATGAAAGTCCACAAACTGTAAAAAAAGATCTGGCAAAGATTTTGAACATTGATGATTCACAATTGGAATTTCTCAAGCAATATGAAATAAAGCATGCTTTGCCCGAAGTGGATCGTCCGGCATTGACGATACCCGCCGAACAAACACAAATAACCGAGCACATTCATTTAGCGGGAGATTATCTCACCAATGCCTCAATTGATGGCGCCATGCGTGCAGGAGAAAAGGCAGCTAAAGCAATTGTCGAAACTCTCGAAGTTATTGCTTGAGAATTAAAAATACTTGAAAGAAACCTATAACTTTAGAAGTAAATCTAACTACTATGAAATCCTTAATAACCCTTGCATTTCTCGCTTTCTTTTTTGTTGCTCATTCCCAAGTAGAAATTCGTCCTTTTTTAGGTATGAATTTCAGCAATGTCTCCGATTCGCCTGATGGAACGAGCACGCAGGCAAAAATAGGCAGCCAGATAGGTGCTAGCTTAATGATCGGAAATAGATTTCACCTCAATCCCGGTATTGCCTATTTTTCCAGGTCTACTGAATATAGCTCTTCGGGAAATGTAAACGTAGATCAAACCGTCGAAGGAGTTACCATTCCACTCTTGGTGGGATATCGCTTTGTAGACCCCACTACAGAGCCTTTTTTAAACTTTCGGATTCAGGCGGGGCCTTCATTAATGTTTCTTACCAAAACTGAATATAGCGACGGAGAGATCAATGATGCCGTAGATTGGAATGACAGCCAATGGGGAGCTCAGGTTGGCGCAGGTCTGGATGTTTCCATTTTCTTCTTGGATGTTACCTACGAATTTGGTCTGACTAACACTAACGACGGACTAAAAGAAAAAGATGGCATTTTTGACAACTTCACTGAGTTCAAGCAAAACACATTTATAGTCAGTGCCGGCGTAAGACTCAGTTTTTCTAGATAGTTCAACTATGTTCTTTAATCGGAGCTACGCGCAGTTGAAGTAAACAACAAGAACAAATGCCCTAAATAGCGGGTCATACATGAACGGCAGAATAATGGGATGAGCTAAATGAATCGTGGCCCTTTTTTTGCGTTCTTTGGCCTCAAATAAATTAGACAATGAAATTTACAAAAGCTTTAATCGGAGTAGCCCTTATTGCTCCATCTATTGTCCTTGCTCAAAAGGTGGACATGAAATTGAACCTTGAGAAGGGTAAAAAATACACGCAGAAGACGGAAGTTTCCAACGTGACAAAACAAACCATGATGGGCCAAGTGATGGAAATCAATACAACGGCCTCTTCTACTACTTTTATGGAATTGTCTGAGGATAACGGCAAAACGGACATCTATAAAATTTCGTATGGCAATGTAGGAATGTCAATGTCAGGGATGGGGCAATCTCAAACGTTTAGCTCTGATACTGCTTCACTCGAAACCGTTGACCCTATGTCGCGAGTTTTGGCCGAATTAACTGACAAAAACTTCGACGCTAAGATCACCGAAAAAGGAATGGTTGAAGAAGTGATGGGGCTCGAAGAAATGGTTAAAAATGCGACTGAAGGAATGGCCGGAGGTCCTGCAATGGCCGAGCAAGTAGCCAGTAGCTTTGGAGACGATGGCTTGGCAAAGAATCTGGAAATGACGACTGACATCTTTCCTGAAAAATCCGTAAAGGTTGGGGCTTCTTGGACCAAAGAGCAGTTCACGTCTACGGGCCTTCCCATTATTTCGAAAACTACATACACATTAAAGTCGATAAATGACGGAATCGCGGTGATTGAAGTCAAGGCAACTTTAGAAACCGATCCTGCAAATGCCAGCACTCAGATGCAAGGTATGGAAGCTACTCAATATTACGAAGGAGAAAGAACAGGAACTTTGAATGTTGAAGTAGCGAGTGGCTGGGTGACTTCAGGTACGCTCAAAGACGATATTGTGGGTAGTATTACTCTAGCCCCAAACCCTCAAATTCCTGATGGAATGACGGTACCAATCGAAATGATCAATAACATCACTATTTCGAACTAAGGTATTTATGAGTATCCGCTTCAGCGGAAAAATTCTGTTTGCATTCGTTCTGCTTTGTCTTGTTTCAATTCACGTGAAAGGACAAATCATGAACATCGAAAAGTTCAGACTTGATAGTTTAAGCCGGGAAGATCCTTTCCGGCTTAAACTTGAAGCAAACTTTGATCTTTACAATCGCAGTGCAACGGCAGAAGAACGCGCCGAATTTTTAGCGCTAGGTTCCGAAATCAGTTCCATTTACGCACCGGGCAAGCATTTCTATATGCTCTTGGGAGAAGTGTCTTATGTAGAAAACAACTCCAACAAGATTCTAAATAATGGAAACATCCACGTCAGGAGTACCTTTCACTTCCGCACGCGATTTAGTCCGGAACTATTTGCCCAAGCTCAATACGATGATTTTCGTGGATTGAACGACAGGATATTGGCAGGTGGAGCCCTCAGATGGAACGCCATCCGGAAAGATCATTTCATGCTTACGGTAGGGGCAGGACCTATGTATGAATTTGAGCGATGGTTATCGCCGATAGATAGCGAAGAAGTGGAGGCTCGCTTTCTAAAACTCAGTACCAATGTGATCGTGCGATGGTCTATTGGCGAGCACGTGGACATGAACACCATTCTCTACTACCAAGTTGGTTACGACGAAGATATCAATGCTACGAGAAACAGGTGTACCAATAGCACAAACCGTAAAAAGCGAGAATCTCATTAAACTCACATATCCTCC
>CAZKXG010000091.1:5575-7103 GCA_964556465.1 uncultured Cryomorphaceae bacterium
TCAACGATAAAATCTCTTTCAAAACGGGACTCAGACTCGCATACGAAGACCGTCCCATCGTACCCATCACCAAATTAATCTATTCCATCGAAAACGGGATAAGCTTGAACTTTTAGTGCTTCGTTACCACTTTACTATTGTGTAAATTTGCGCCCTCATGAGCGACAAAATTTTTCATTTCAGAGTTCTGATTGATCAGTCAGAAGAGGTTTTTCGTGACATCGAAATAAAAGGATCCGACACATTTGAAGACTTGCACCAAGCCATTGTAGAGGCCTTCGAGTTTTCGGGTGATGAAATGGCCTCCTTCTACATGAGCAATGAAGAATGGGATAAGGGCGAGGAAATCACTCAAATGGATATGGGTGGACTTGGTGGCGAAGGCATCAAAACTATGAAAGATACACCACTAGATGAGATGGTTTTTGAGAAGGGAGAGAAGTTGCTGTATCTCTACGATTTTATGAGAATGTGGATTTTCTTCGTGGAGCTTGTCAACGTCTCAACAGGAAAAGCAGATCAGAATTACCCATTAGTGGTGCTAACCGTAGGTGACGCGCCCGCTGAGCATTCCAAAGAGCTGGTAGATTCATTCCCTGTAGATTTTGACGCAGACTTTGAAGATCCTTCAGAAGACGAGGGTTTCGAAAATATAGATGACTACGACGAAATCATCTAAACCAAGAATCCCCGTGATTTGCGGACCAACCGCTGCGGGTAAAACCTCCGTAGGAATTGAACTGTGCCAATCCCTGAACGGGGAAGTTATCTCGGCTGATTCAAGGCAATTTTACACTGAAATGTCCATTGGTACGGCGAAGCCAAGCTCGGCCGAAATGCAAGGAATTCCGCATCATTTTATCGATCATTGCAGTATTAACAGCCCGATCACTGCCGGAGAATTTGAAAGGCAAGGGGAACAAAGAATTCAAGAGGTTTTAAGTCGTAAAAAACTGCCCGTTGTGGTAGGCGGCTCAGGACTCTTCATCCGTTCACTGATAGAGGGCTTGGACGATTTGCCATCAGATGAAAATCTGAGACAAGAACTCATCACTCAATTTGAAAACGAGGGCTTGCCGTCGCTCTTGGAGCGGCTTGCTCTTTCCGACCCCGATGCCAAAAACAACATTGATTACAAAAACCAAGTTCGTGTGATGCGGGCCATAGAACTGGTCGAGCTAAGCGGAAAGCCATTGATCGAACTTAGAGAACAGAAAAAAAGACCGAAAGAATTTGAACCTATCTGGATAGGTATCACTCCCGAAAGGGATTTACTTTACCAAAGAATAGATTTAAGGGTAGATCAAATGATGGCATCGGGTTTGGAGAGTGAAGCCCGTTCTTTGTTGAATTACAGAGACTCCGACCCACTCAAAACTGTTGGCTACAAAGAGCTCTTCGCCTTTTTTGACGGGAATTACGACCGAAATGAGGCAGTAAGACTCATCAAACGCAACAGTCGTCATTACGCCAAGCGACAGCTCACTTGGTTCCGAAAGATAGACGGCATAAAGTGGTTTGAACCCGG
>CAZKXG010000091.1:7116-13563 GCA_964556465.1 uncultured Cryomorphaceae bacterium
TGAAAACCAGATAGTATGGGGGAGTCATGATCACTTTACAAAGATAGATGAAGTAATGGAGTGCGTCAAAAGCCAAATCACTGTAGTATAGGTATCTTGCCTGTGAAAACCGGTTGAAAACTTCACGAATTTTGGCAAAACACCACTATGAGAAGCAGTGGAAACACCTTAATTTTACCTATTGTATTTAAAGTAAATAAAAATGGAAGGCATAAGTCACAATCGAATGGAGCTAATAGCTGAGATGCTCGAGAAAAATCCAAACGATACTTTTCTGAACTACGCAGCTGCCTTAGAATACAAGAAGGAGAATAAGACGGCAAAGGCGATTTCGTTTTTCCGTAAGATTATCGATAATGATCCCGATTACCTACCCACCTACTATCAGTTGGGTAAACTGCTCGAAGAAAAAAACAAGACCGCCGAAGCCATCACTTTCTACAAAAGAGGCAGAGAATTGGCAAAAGTAAAGAACGATATCAAAACCCTTGGCGAGTTGTCTGAAGCACTCTTGATATTAGATGAAGATGACGGAGAGGCTTGGTAGCCAAAACTGTGATATCGACAAATTATTGAGAAGGGATGGGTAAATCATCCCTCTTTTTATGTTCAAAAATCAATTCTAACTTTTGCTCCTATTTTAGCATAAAGCCCATTCGAAAAATGAAAAGAATCTTATTTGCGGCAGTTCTGGCCGCAGCTTGCAGCACCGAAACTCCTATGGAAGAGAAAGAAGCCATTACCTACCCCGAAACGAAGAAAGTTGATGTTGTCGATGACTATTTTGGAACAAAAGTAGCAGATCCCTACCGCTGGTTAGAAAACGATACGGCAACCGACACCGAAGCTTGGGTAAAGGCGCAAAACGCGGTAACTCAATCTTACCTTGAAAAGATTCCTTACCGACAACAAATTGAAGAAAGACTCACCGAGCTGATCAATTACCCGAGGCTATCCTCGCCTTTCCGAGCAGGTGATTACTACTTTTTTTACAAAAATGATGGCCTTCAGAACCAGGCTGTTATTTATTTCCAAAAAGGAAAAGATGGAGAGCCTGAAGTATTTATTGATCCCAACTCTCTTTCAGAAGGTGGAACGGTGAGTATCAACTTGATCGGTGCATCGGCTGACAACAAGTATATGGCTTACACCAAGTCTGAAGGTGGATCGGACTGGAGCAAGATTTATATTCGGGAAATCTCGACGAATACCGATTTGGATGATGAGCTCGAATGGGTGAAGTTTTCAGGAGCAGGTTGGTTCAAAGATGGTTTTTACTACAGCCGCTACCCGGCACCTGCTCCCGGCACAGAATTGAGCGCTGACAACAAGCACCACAGCATTTATTACCACAAACTCGGCACCCCTCAAAGCGAAGATAAACTCTTCTACCGCGACGACAAGAACCCCGATCTCTACCACTGGTGCAGTGTTACCGAAGACGATAAATACCTAACCATGTATGCCGCGTCGGGAACAGATGGTTTTGAGCTTTATTTCAAAAACCTGGAAACGGATGGAGAACTCACGAAAGTGAGAGAGGGCTTTGCCAACAAAACTTCCATCATCGACCACAAGAATGGACGGTTTATTGCCTTGACTGATATTGATGCGCCCAACTATCGGGTAGTTTCGATTGACCCGAATAATTTCGGTTTGGAGAATTGGAAGAACATCATTTCTGAGCGTGAAGAAACCTTGGTGAATGTGAGCACCGCAGGTGGTTATCTCTTCCCTGAATACTTGAAGAGCGCTACTTCTCAAGTTTTTCAAATGGATTACGATGGGAACACCATTCGAGAAATCGAATTTCCAGCTCCGGGCTCAGCTTCAGGGTTTTCCGGTAAAATGGAAGATTCGAAGGTTTTCTATTCGTTTTACTCTTTCACATACCCTCCCACTATCTTTGAGCTCGACCTTGCTACGGGAGAGTCGACCTTGTTTAACAAGCCCGATTTAAAATTCAATCCCGAAGAGTACATTTCAACGCAAGTGAAGTTTAAAAGCAAGGACGGGACAGAGGTGCCGATGTTCATCGTACACAAAAAAGGAATTGAACTGAATGGCAACAACCCTACCTTGCTATACGGTTATGGTGGATTTAACATTAGCCTGAGCCCAAGCTTTAGCGTATCCAATATTTTCTTTCTCGAGAATGGTGGAGTATACGCAGTGGCTAACCTTCGCGGTGGTGGTGAGTTTGGTGAAGAATGGCACAAACAAGGAATGAAGCTGGACAAACAGAATGTATTTGATGATTTTATCGCAGCAGCAGAATACTTGATTGCAGAAAACTACACCTCTTCGGAGAAGCTAGCTATCAGAGGTGGATCAAACGGAGGATTGCTCGTCGGGGCAGCTATGACACAGCGACCGGATCTTTTTGCGGTAGCATTGCCAGCCGTTGGTGTTATGGACATGTTGCGCTTCCAAAAATTTACAGTGGGTAAGGGATGGATCCCGGAATATGGATCTGCTGAGGCCTCTAAAGAAGAGTTTGATGCACTTTATGCCTATTCTCCATTACACAATTTGAAAAAAGGGACCGAGTACCCCTCTACCATGGTTACTACAGGAGATCACGATGACCGTGTGGTGCCTGCTCATTCGTTTAAATATGCCGCGACGCTACAAGAAGCTCACGCAGGCATTAACCCCGTGTTCATTCGCGTAGAAACTGATGCGGGACATGGAGCAGGAAAGCCGATGGCAAAGATCATTGAAGAGCAAGCTGATATTTGGGCCTTCACTCTTTATGAAATGGGGATTACCGAATTGGGCAGCACCTCCCATGTCGAGAAATGATAATAAAACTCAAACGCTTTGGTGGATTGATCCTTCTGGGGATAGCTTTTATTCTAAGGCTAATCTTCGCGGTTTTCCCTGAGGCTTTTGAACGGTTTTATTTCCAAGGGATCTTTCCCTTTATCCGAAAAATCCAATACCCCGTAGGAGCAGCGCTGCCCTTCTCGGGGTATTATTTTTTGGTCTTAGTCGCGATCGCTTGGCTCTTATGGCGATTGCCTAAATCCATGGTTAAAAAGAAGTGGCTCACCTTTGGCAGGCGGCTCTCAAATTTTTGCGGTGGCCTTATCGCTCTATTTCTTCTTTTATGGGGTTTCAACTATGTGGGGCCTAGCCTGTCTGAACGCATGTGTTTGGCCGAAACTGACAATCAATACGGCATAGCCAAACTATACCTTTTCGTCATGAATGAGGCGGCCCAAAAGAGGAAGGTTATTTCCCTGCCTACCGATACGACTTCGGTCGAAGACTTAGCAGAAGAAATCGATTATCAAAAACTCAATACAACCGTTAAAGGCGTTTTAAGCGAATTCGGCTATCCGACGGAAGCAGATGTCGCGCTGAGAGCTGTAAAGCCTTTAGGGGCTTTGAGACGCATAGGAATCAGAGGAATCTACAACCCGTTTACGGGTGATGCCAACGTTGAATCTGATGCGGGCATTTTGACGGGTATCTTCACGGCAGCTCACGAAATGGCGCACGCTTACGGTATCACCAGCGAGGGTGAAGCCAACTTGGTGGCCTACATGGCTCTTATTCGTTCAGGAAATCCCATATGGGAATATTCTGCCGCCTATGCCTTGTGGAGATATACTGCTGGCGAAGTGAATAGAAAATTGGAAGAGAGCGATCGGACGATTTTGGCGGAAGCTATACCTAAGGAGCTTCAGATTGACCGCTTGGCTATTTGGCGAAGAATGAGCGATGCTCCGCCCTATTTCCCAAAACTCTCAGAAGTGGTAAACGACAGCTACCTGAAGATACAAGGAGTAGAAGGTGGCACAGAAGATTATGACGCTTTCGTAGGGTTATACTTGCGCTATGCTAATCCTGTCATGGATTGATCGTCAAACGCTGGTTTTTCGTAATTGGTCTTCCATCGACCCCAATGGCCCTGATAACGGCGGTATAATACTCATTCGCCAACTCATTAGAAGTACCGTCAAAATTCCAAGCCTCGTTAATATTAGTTGTTTGGAAAACAACTTTTCCTTTGGAGTTTATAATGGTCATGCTAAAAGACTCGATGCCTGACCCTCTAACTAAGTAAGAGTCATTGACCCCATCTCCATTAGGTGTAAAAGAATTAGGAACGAAAAGCTCTGGACCTTGCTTTACTTCAATGATTCTTGGCAAGGTACGCTCAGTGCCATCTTCATATCGGGCTACAGCATAAAGCGTCAATGTTTGGGGCTCGTCAATCGTTATGCTCAAGCTTTTTCCTTGGAAAAGCCCAAAAGAAGCGGCATCCCAGCTGTATTCTTTTGCATTACCCTTTGCACTAAGTTTTACTTCACAAGGAGTGTAACATGTTTTTGTCCCTTCAACAGTAAGTTCCGGACTACTATTTTGCACTGAGGTAGTGTTGCGTTCCTCAAAAGTTTCGGGATTTTCGTTTTCTTGGTTGTCCTGTTGAACCGAAGCTTCCAATGGCTGAACCGCTTGTATTTGAATTGGCAAGTGTGATTTGGATGCTTTTTGCTCAAGCGCTTCAATAACCACTTTCTCTGCAGTATTGGGCTCACCTGCATTTGTCGACTCATCGCTTTCGACTTGAGCAGGTTCCACTTCTGTAGTTGATTCAACAGTCGTCTGCGATGTAATTCTTTTATTCTCTCGTGATATTTTGTCATCAACTGACATCTCATTCTCAAGACTGACGTGTACCTCAGATGACCGGATCTTTTCCTCGTTTTCGACGAAAGTCGCTGCAAACTGATCAGGAGTTGCTTCCTCTGAACTGTAGTCGCCGAGGGCCATACCGCCTAATAGAGCGACAGATACAGCTATCACTGCCCAAGTGGGAAACTTAAAAGGCGGTGCATAAGGCTGAGCAATTTGGGATTTTATAAAATCCCAAGCTCCTGCAGGTGGAGTGGATTCTGCGTTTCGCAAAGTCTCACCTATTTGCTGTTCAAATAAATCCTTACTCACGGATAGGTTGTTTTATTTCGTTTGAAATTAATTTTCTCATGTAAGCCTTTGCCTTTCGGTATTGGGTTTTAGAGGTGCTTTCGGTAACTCCGAGCTGCTCGGCGATTTCCTTGTGCGTATACTCTTCAACCGCATAAAGGTTGAAAACCGTTCTGTAACCATCGGGCATTTGGCCAATCAATTCTGTCAATTTGTCCGCAGATATCATCGGCTCATCCTTTTCCATAGGATGCATCTCCATATCCGCGTCAATTTTATAGTCTACTTCAAAAAGAGAAATATTTTTTTGCTCTCGCTTCGACCGTCTAAGGTGATCCAATGCATTATTTGCGATAGTTCTTCTGATCCAAGCTCCCAACGGTCCTTTTCCATCGTATTTATCCAGCTTATTAAAAACTTTGATAAATCCATCTTGGAACATGTCTTGAGCCTCCTCGTAGTCTTTTCCGTATCTCAAACAGAGCGCCATCATTTGTCCTGAATGCCTTTCATATAGCAATGCCTGTGCTTTGGTATTTCCTTCCATACAGGCTCTGGCCAATTCTTGGTCATCCACTTCTTTACTTTCTCTTTTGTTTGATTGACTCATCCGTTATTAAATAGTTGTCTAAACCATCCCTGAATTTCGGATTTTATAGGCAGAAGAGCTAATCAAGTGAAACAGAAATACGAAAACATAAGGGTTACAAGGAAATTTGAAGAATTCAATTTAAAAACTTCAATGCCGTAAATCTCAAAGTAGATGTAGTAAGTCTTCTCCTGATTCAGGCTTAGAATTCAATAATTGAAAAACTCAAAATCACTTTTTACTACACAAAACAAACACTTACACAATGACTTTAATAAATAACTCATAGCATACTGAATTTGTAATACTTAAAATATTTTTTTCCTGATCATTCTGCTCTGATTTCACAAATTACCTTGAAACTCACATGACCATACTCCCCAGCCTACTGGAGGGCCCCACATCAATGATTGAAATCAAACTTCACTCTCCTGGAAAGCCTATTGCCCACGATTCTTAAAGGGTCTAATGATTAGACGTATGTCTCGATTGTAATTAAAGAAATTATAGGTCCAATTCACAAATACCACTACTCTATTCCTAAAGCCAACGAGCGACATCAAGTGCACGAACATCCAAATGAGCCAAGCCAAAAAGCCTTGCGTTTTGAATTTCGGAAGGTCGGCAACCGCTCTGGAGCGCCCTATCGTTGCCATAGAGCCCAGATCAGTGTATTCAAAAGGCTTCAACTCTTGCCCCACCCTCATTCGATTAAGATTCTTAGCGAGAAGCTTTCCTTGCTGAATAGCAGGTTGCGCTACTTGCGGATGACCTTTGGGAAAGTTCTCTGTTTCCATATAAGCCAGATCACCAATGGCGTACAACCCATCCTTTCCCTCAACTTGGTTAAATCGATTGACACGAATACGGTTTCCACGCACCAGATCATCTCCCGATATCCCTTCAGGGGGCATGCATTG
>CAZKXG010000092.1:0-1250 GCA_964556465.1 uncultured Cryomorphaceae bacterium
CTTCGTTCTTTACTATTTCAATCAATTCTATCTTGAAAGTCAAAGGCTCGTTCGGGCCAATCTTAGGGGGCGATCCACGCTCTCCATAAGCCAATCCGGGAGGAATAACTACTTTCCAAGTGCTGCCTACAGGCATCATCTTAAGAGTTTCAGTCCATCCTTTGATCACACGATTCAATGGAAATTCAGCAGGTGTTCCTCTTTCGTAGCTACTATCGAAAACATCACCTTCCTTATTGGTCCCTTCATAGTTCACCTTTACCACATCAGTAGCAACGGGCATCGGGCCATCTCCGGCCTCAATAACCTGGTAAAGGATTCCATTCTCCATTTTCTGGTATTCACCTGTGGCTTCTTGCTCATCAATGTAAACCTGAGCCTCTGCTACTGCAGCTTCAGCGGCTTGAGCTTGCATTTTCTGCATAAAAGCCATTATATACTGATTACCATCGTTCATGTTAATTACCAAATTGGAATCTCCTTCCATTCCGTCCTTTACACCCATCATCAATCGATCTAAATCGACACCTTCTATTTTGGCTTGATTGATATTGGCAGCCAAACTGGCTCCCATGATGTAAGAGATTGAGTCCATTTCATTGTCTAGAGATACAGCAGCTCCTGCACTCCCACTATTCTTTTGGGCACAAGCTCCCGATCCCAGAAGGATCAAAACTCCGGCGAAAAAACCGATTCTTTTCATTGCTTTCGTCATTTCTTATTTTGATTTGATTCGTATTTGCGGGTAAAAACCCATTTGTTATTAGATAAATCCGATAGTGATTCGTTGAAGTGATAGCCTTCGTAATCGAAGCCCTTTAGTTCTTCAGGGGTGGTAACTTTATTTTGGATAGCGTATCTCGCCATCAAGCCTCTTGCCTTTTTAGCAAAAAAGGAGATCATTTGAAATTTATCGCCACGCTCTTCTTTGAAGTCAGGTGCTATGATCGGCAAATCTAACCTTTTAAAATCTAATACTTTAGCATATTCCTGAGATGCTAAGTTGAGGACGAACTTGGCATCGACCGTTTCGATATCATCTTTCAATCGATCCGTAACCGTTGATTTCCAATACTTGTAAAGGCTATTCTTTTTCGGAGTGATCGACCATGAAGTACCCATTTCCAATCGGTAAGGCTGAATGCTATCAAGCGGGCGCAAGACACCATACAGTCCGGAAAGAATCCTCAAATGATCTTGAGCATAGTCCATCTCATCATTGGAAAGCATAGCAGCATCCAAACCTTGGT
>CAZKXG010000092.1:1260-11420 GCA_964556465.1 uncultured Cryomorphaceae bacterium
GAAAAGATAGCGTCTACACCTGATCTTTGGGCATGCTTGGCAATATCGATCGCTTCGGCTGTTGCATTGGATCCGGATCCGGCTAAAACCTTTGCCGTAGTGCCCTTGCAGACTTCAACGGCGATCTCGATACATCGCTTATGCTCATCATGGTTTTCAATTTTTTAGCTGAAAACTTCTTGAGCTTATTTGCTAAATATTCCGCTTCTTTGGCAAAGATCAAATCTGATCTTTTCTCATAAGGCGGAACTGACTCAAAATCGAGACTCTTTGCCGGTGAAATTAATGCTATCATTTGTCAGGATAATGTATTCTCTGAAACGGCGGCAAAGTTAACAACACAGTGAGAAACGCCTAATTATTATAACTTGGTAATTTTAAAATATTCAGTTTGGCAACATTTAAAGAATTAGGATTAGGAGAAGAACTATTGCAGGGCTTAGATGCTATGGGATTTGAAAAAGCCACGCCTATTCAAGAAGAGGCAATACCAAAGGTTCTGAACAATAAGGATCTCATAGCATGTGCACAGACAGGAACAGGTAAAACCGCAGCATTTGTTTTACCGGTTTTGCAAAGATTGATGTCCAATCGACGCGATGACAACTCCATCAGAGCCCTTGTGATCGTACCGACAAGAGAACTAGCCCTGCAAATTGACCAGTCCGTTATGGGACTTTCTTACTTTGCTGATGTAAGTTCCATTGCCCTTTATGGCGGAGGTGATGGAGCTGATTTCAATCAACAGAAGAAAGCGCTCGAATCGGGAACGGATATGGTAATCGCCACTCCGGGAAAGCTGATATCACATTTAAACATGGGCTATATGAACATGAAAAATCTGGAGTTTCTAATTCTGGACGAAGCTGATCGGATGCTCGATATGGGTTTTGTAGAAGATTTAAATCGCATTGTTTCTTTCCTTCCGGAAAAAAGACAGAACCTGATGTTCTCAGCCACAATGCCTCCCAAAATAAGGGATTTGGCAAAGAGCATCTTGCACAATCCTGATGAAATTACCTTGGCTCTTTCTAAGCCCGCTGAAGGGGTAATTCAAGTGGCATACATGGTATATCCGGATGATAAACCTAAGCTAATCAAAAACTTGCTTAACAAAGAAGGGCTGGAAGGTGTTCTGATTTTCTCAAGAACAAAAAACAATGTGAAGCAAATAGCAAGAAGGCTAAAGTCGACCCCGCTTCATATAGAGGAAATGCACAGTGATCTGGCTCAAACTGATCGGGAAGAAGTCATGAGAAAGTTTAAGGCTAAAAAAGTTCAAGTTCTCGTGGCCACTGATATTGTATCGCGTGGAATTGACGTCAAGGAACTGAAGCTTGTAATCAATTACGATGTACCTGATGAAGCAGAAGACTACGTGCATCGAGTGGGTAGGACAGCTCGGGCCGACTCAACCGGAATGGCCATCACCTTTATTTCACCCGAAGAGCAACAAAAATTTTCAAGAATTGAAGCATTAATAGGTAGTGAAATAAGAAAGCAGCCCGTGCCCGAAGAGGTAGGCAATAGCTTTACCTACAACCCTTCCGCAGGACGAAGCAAAGGCAAGAGGCCGTTTAAGGGTAAGCGAAAAAAATTCAGTGGAAATAGAAATAAACCTCGAAGCTAGCAAAGCGTTAATTATCCATGGCATATAGAATTGATAAGTCTGAAGAAGACTGGAAAAGAGAGTTGAGTGAAGAGGAGTTTCGAGTTCTTCGAGAAAAGGGCACTGAAAGAGCCTTTTCCGGCAAATACAATCTTCACTTTGAGGGTGGCATGTACAAGTGTCGTGCATGTGGTAACGAGCTTTTCACTTCCGATAGTAAATTTGAGTCAGGCTGCGGATGGCCAAGCTTTGACAATCAAGTAAGCGAAAACGCCGTGGTGACCGAAAGAGATACGACTCACGGTATGATTCGTACAGAGATACTTTGTGGAAATTGCGGAAGCCACTTGGGGCATGTATTCAATGACGGGCCTACCGAAACGGGGTTGCGGTATTGTGTTAATTCACTTTCGATCGACTTTGACTCAGAACAGCCAGGGGATTAGCATTTTCACTTCCTTTCGGTAATTCAGGTATTCTTCGCCAAATTCATCAATGAGCTTGCGCTCTTCTAGCAAAGTTCCCACAATTAAGTAGAGCGTGCTAATCACCACGAAGACAAGGTTTTTCCAATTGGGAGCAATTAAAAAAATGCCTACAAGAAAAAGCAATATACCGAAGTAGAGCGGATGCCGGACGTAGGCGTTTAGCCCCGATCGCATCAAATTTTTATTCTTCTCTTCTCGAAATAGAAACCCTGAGCCATAGGTTTTTCCTGCGATTGCAAGGACTATAGCTGAAGCCAAACAGAGTGCATATCCTAAATAGCGAAAATTTCCCGTGTCAAATATCGATTGTGATGACACAATGAGATGCAACCAAAGCAGAAGTACAAAATTAATAGACGCAAACGTAGAATAAATGAAGCGGTAGTATGGGTAAAATGAAGGAACTGTCAGCCTTAAGTATAGCTTAAATCGGGAAGTGGCCATAGCACTGTGCATGACATAATAAATCATCCAAAACACACCTAGAACCAACTCATTCATTGTCGTCTCTTTTGTTATCTTTCCGACGTACTGAAAATACTTAGAAATGAAAAAAATTGCAATTTCGGCATTTTTATTTTTTTGTGCGGCTTTTGGTTTTAGTCAAGAGCAAAGCGAAGACTTCAATCAGCTTCTCCAATGGATGACGGGTGAGTTTTCCAGTGCGGAGCAAGCAGCAGAAGATTCGACCTATTTTGATATTAGCTTAAAAATGACACGAATATGGCCCGAAAAGAAAACGGGAGCATGGTTATATGTAGAGCAAGCCTTAGCATCTACCCCTGATGAACCATATCGACAAAGGGTCTATTTCATAAGAGAAATGGGGGACGGTCAATTTAGCAGCGACATTTATCTGATCCCCGAAGAAGAAAAATTTATTGGCGCTTGGAACGATGTTTCCAGATTTGAGGAAATGGACCAGTTTGACCTCAAGTATAAAGACGGTTGTGCCGTTTTTCTCAATTACGATGGATTTCAATATTCGGGAAGTACAAATGAAGGAACGTGCAAGAGCGCCCTTCGAGGTGCGAATTATGCCACCTCTGAAGTAAAGATCATAAAAGGTGTTCTGGAAAGCTGGGACAGAGGATATGACGAAGAAGGGAACCAAGTATGGGGAGCAGAAAAGGGAAGTTACATCTTCAAAAAGATTGATTAATACTTAAAAAGTTGTTAAAGTTTTGGTAAATCCAAAAACATGTTGGTTATTAACACGTTATTTAGCTAAAGAAAGTACAAATGGCAAGACGAAAGAAAACAGATAAGATAAAAGAACTCAAGCCAAAGATAAAAGTTAGACTTGATCATAAGACAATAATCACAGTCAGAGATATGACTAAGTATGAGTTCTGGAAAGAAAAGTTTCCCGATGCAGTAATCATCGATTGAAATATTAAAACCCGGCTGTTTAGTCGGGTTTTTTATTGGGACAGAATTTCTTCCATCCGATCAAAATAGGATTGCTTAAATGCCCCAACTCCTGTCCAAACTACTTCTCCATTGGGATTTAAGAGGTAGAAATAGGGTTGCTTTTTATCCTCGATACCGAAATCAGTGAAAGGTTCTCTTTCGCCCGAATATACATAAACATGATCGAGTACTAATTTCTCATTATTCTCCTGTAGCTTTTGGACTACTTGTTTCTTGGCCATTTTCATGGCTCCTGTGAAAAGAGGGAGAAAGCAAACCTCCACGCTATACATACCATCCATTAGTCCCGTTTTGGCAATGAACTTGTTATAAATGGGAACTTGCCAAGTTCTCAGGTCATCTTCTGCTTTCTTTCCTGTCCCCACTCCGATCAGCACAAAGCTTCCCTCAAAAGCTTCCGGCACATTTACTGTTTCGCCTTGAATGGTCTCTGTAGTAACCGAAGGAAAAGAATTTTGAGCCAACACTACTCTTAAAGAAGCTGTCAGCGAAAGAAAGAGAAGAAGATACTTCATAGAGCGGTTTCAGAGAGAAACGCAAAAAATTCAAGAAACTTTTATTCTCTGTAGACTTTGGTCATGATTACCTCCTCTTTAGGCCAGTCACTCATGCCTTGCTTCACAGTTGTTTCAGCTTGCCTAATCTCATTCACAACATCCATTCCTGAGGTCACCTTACCAAACACAGCATAACCCGGATTTCCAGGCTGGTAATTTAGAAAGCCATTGTCCTTCAAATTGATGAAAAACTGCGCAGTAGCGCTGTTTGGTGCATTTGTACGAGCCATGGCAATGGTGCCAACTTCGTTTTTGAGACCATTTTCGCTTTCCAGCATGATTGGATCTCTCGTTTCTTTTCTATCACCTTCGACAGTAAAGCCGCCACCTTGAATCATAAATCCATCGATCACACGATGAAATACGGTATTGTCATAAAACCCCGCATCGACATAAGCCATAAAGTTAGCAACCGTAATTGGCGCTTTATTGGGGTCGAGCTCAAGGCTAATGTTTCCTTTATTCGTTTCAATTACGACGTATTCCATAGGTATAAGTTCAGGTATTTCTTCTTCGATTAATTCTTCAGGTTGCATCTCATTAGGCTCTGTGTTTTTTTCAGAGGTGCTGCTTTCTGTACAAGCGGCAAAAATACCCATGATTGCGAATAGGGCAAGACTTTTTTTCATGTTTACAAGTATTCGTTGGCTACGTTGGCTAATTCAGAACGCTCTCCCTTCTGAAGAGCGATATGGGCGGCAATGGGATGGTCTCTCACTTTGTCTATCAAATACGATAAACCATTACTTTGAGCATCAAGGTATGGTGTATCAATTTGATGAATATCACCTGTAAAAACAATCTTAGTATCATCACCTGCTCTTGAAATGATCGTTTTAATTTCGTGGGGAGTCAAATTTTGAGCTTCATCAATAATGAAGAAAATCTTCACCAAGCTACGGCCTCGGATATAAGCCAAAGGTGAAATGGCAATTTTTTCAGTCTCGAGCATCGTTTCAATGCGCTTGTAATTCCTATCAGTTGGCTTGAATTGTCCTTTGATAAAATTCAAATTGTCCCAAAGTGACTGCATGTAAGGATCAAGTTTTGACTTGATATCTCCTGGCAAATATCCCAGGTCTCTATTGCTTAGAGGAATGACAGGCCTGGCAACAAAAATTTGCCGGTAGTCTGAACGCTGTTCGAGCGCAGCCGATAGAGCGAGTAGCGTCTTTCCCGTTCCTGCCATACCTTGAATGGTAACCAGTTTTATAGATGGGTTCATTAACGCGTTCAAAGCAAAGCTTTGCTCTGCATTTAATGCTTTTATACCATAGGCTTCTTCATCCTTGACACGCTCCAATATTGCCTCTTCCTTGTTGTAATGTGCGAGTACGGATTTGCTTCTATGCTTTAGAATAAAATACTGATTGGCATAAAGCTTCTTTCTCTTCAGCTGCTTGGGATCTCCGATGCCTGCAGCATAAAGCTTATCGATCAATGCTTCGCTGGCTTTATCGACTTGAAGATGTCTCTGATCTATTGTTTTAACATCCTTAACCTTTCCCGTCTCATAATCCTCAGCAGCCAGATTAAGCGCTTTTGCTTTAAGCCTCAAACAAATATCCTTCGAAACCAAGATCACCTTCTTATCGGGATTTTCATCCTTCAGACTTAAAGCACAATCGAGGATTTTATTGTCGTATTTACTGTCGTCAAATACGGTTTCTGAATTAATCCGGCTTTTTTGAGTGTGAAGGATAACCTTAAAATTTCCGGTCGTTGTTCCGTTCAGAGGCACCCAATCATTAATTAGTTTCTCTTTTGCTATATCATCTACAAATCGGATGAATTCCCTCGCTTCGAAATTTACGGTCTCGTTTCCTTTCTTAAAATTATCGAGCTCCTCTAGTACCTGAATGGGAATGGCAATATCGTGCTCCTCAAAGTTCTTGATCGCATTGCTGTCATAGAGAATGACGGAGGTATCAAGGACAAAAATTTTCTTACTCTTACCTTTGGTCGTGGTAGTTTTTCGTGTAGCCATCTAGATCATTATCTGCTTTAAAGGTAGGAGCATCAGCTCGGGTTGAGCCGAATATAAAACCCACTTATTCACAAGAAAGCGTGGAAAGTATCAGGGGCTATAAAACAGTAAGGCGGAACAAAGAATCTTTGTTCCGCCTCATTCAAAAAAGCCTTAGCTTTCTTCAATGGTCAACTAACAGTTCATTGGTTTCACATGTGCCCCTAAGAACCATGATCTGACTTCTATTAAAGAATTCCTCTTTATCGTGACTTCGCCAAAGGCTAGGCCACATCAGAAGTGTTATGGGTACTTTTCTATCCTTAGATATTAAAGCGCACTTCTTTCAAAAGAGAAAATGCCTATCAGAGACATCCTTCACAGGATTACTCCTTCTGATAATGACTTTTGCGAACTTAATCGTTACAGATTTCACCAAGGTCAAACCCTTTCATCATGTATCTCAGACCAGTCGAATGCTAATTAAAGCAGTGATTTCTCACTTTCAACTTCTTCAACGAAAGTCTTACCTCGCTTGGTATACCAACTATCTCTTCATTGACTGACACTAAGGTAAGGATGGATACTAGAATACCAAGAAATTCTGTATTAGTGTTTCTCACAAGCTATTCACAACACTTATAAACGACTGTTAATAAGAACAGGCTTGCGAAAATTTTTAGAATTGAAAAAGGCTGCCCTAAGTGTGGGACAGCCTCAAAGTATGATAGAATAGACGTGGCTTATGCGTGTGAATTTGCTGTTTCCAGTTGAGCTCTTCCCTTTCTGGTCAAACCATAACCGCCTTTGTTCTCAATAAGTCCTTTCAAGTATAAATTAGTAATTCGCTCTCCTACTCTTCCTTGGCCAAGGCTCAATTCTGAGTGGGACTCGACCTCTTTCCAAAATTTCGTTTCTAAACTCCGCAACCTGATTTTGGATTTGTCTGTCGTCTGTCGTTTGTGCTCTTGTATAATTTCCAAAATAAGACTGTCGTATCTATCCATTGCAAAGTGTTTTGTTGGGTTAATGAATTTTGTCTCCGAGAGAGACACTGGTTTCAAGTTCGTGTTACTTAAACATTAAGTATGCTTTAAAAGTACTCAACACGATGGTAATAAAGGCGTAATGTGAATAAAAATTCCATGTTGATAAAATGGCCTTGCAAAAACCGATACACCTATAAAAATCTGAATTTCAACAAACTAATTCTGATCAAAATTGTTGATACATGGTCAGTTCAGGGTGCTTTGGGGTAATCTTTTCAAAAAACTCCTTCATATGGTTCAAATCCTCTTCCATATTTCCGGTGGGCTTAAAAAAATCGCTGATTACTACCTTTTTCAAAGCAAAATCGAAACCAACCAAAACAATCGGCACCTTAGCTTTTTGTGCCATGACGTAAAATCCTGTTTTCAAGGTGTTCGTCTTTTGACGGGTTCCTTCAGGAGTAACACAAAGGGCAAAATCATCGGAATCATTAAAGAACCCTACAACCTGATCTACCAATGAGTTATTCTTCGATCGATCCACAGGGTAGCCACCCAATCCCAGAAAAAGACCACGAAACGGAAACTTAAAGAGTTCCTTTTTTGCTAAGTACTTTACATTGATCTTGAGCAGTTTTCTAGCGGCTACCCCTACGAAAAAATCAATATTGCTAGTGTGAGGAGCCACTACGAGTACGTACTGTTTTTTGTGAGCAGGAATCGTTCCCGTGAAACCCCATCCACTCAATTTGAACCACCAAACACATAACTGCGTAAACAATGCACTTATCATTGGGCAAAGAACCGAAAATTAACAAGAGTTACGTCAAGGATGCCCAGATTAAATACCTTTGCGCTGATAAAAGAGATGTACGTAATTGTAGACATTGAAACGACAGGTGGGAATAAAAACACCGGTCGAATCACCGAAATAGCCGCTATTAAACATGACGGGGAGAAAGTAATTGACACTTTCGAAACATTGGTTAATCCCGAGCGTTCGATACCTCCTTTCGTACAGCGCTTAACAGGCATTTCTGATGAAATGGTTGCCGAGGCTCCACTTTTTAGCGAGATAGCGGAAAAATTTGACCGTTTCACAGCCAATACGATTTTCATAGCTCACAATGTAAACTTCGACTACCGTTTCATCCGTGAGGAATTTCGCAAAATCGGAATGGAATTTAGCCGCCGCAAAATGTGCACGGTACAGTTGAGTCGCAAGGCATTCCCAGGACTGCCTTCATATAGCTTGGGCAAGATCACTCAAGAACTTTCCATTGCTTTAGAAGGCCACCACAGAGCTGGTGTAGATGCAAAAGCTACTACAATACTTTTTGAAAAAATCATCCAAAAGGAGAGTCAAAAGGATTTATTTGATCTCAATTTTGGAAAACCCGATTTTGCGATGATCGGGAGTCCTCTTATTGACGAGGAACTAATTGACTCCATTCCTGATGAAAGTGGTGTGTTTCGATTTTACAACCAGCATGACGATGTGGTCTACGTCAAGCGATCTCAGCATATGCTAACCGATATCTGCAAAAAACTCTCTGAAGTGGATAGCAAATCAGGTCAAGAACTCCTTAAAGATCTACATCGCATTGATTGGTCTACACTTGGTAGCGACTTGCTTTCCCAGCTTGATGAGGCTTATGAAGTTCTGAATGAAAGACCTCAATTCAATGCAGGCAAATTTAGTATCAAGCCTAGATTTGCGGCCTATCTGAAGTCTGAAGTAAAAGAAGTGAAACTGACATTGGAGAAAATCAAAAAAGATCAAAAAGCTGAACTATATTTCACAACCTTTTTTGAAGGGTTGGATTATTTTAAAGAACTATCGAGCGCTTCAGGTATAGAGATCGACTATATCAAGAATGGAAAGCACAACACCCCCACTCTTGATTTAACCTCGGCGCTCGAAGGCGAAGGGAAATCCATATTCCCCGAAACAGAGTACCTCATCGTGGACGAAGGGCGTTCAGCTTCAGAGAATTCAGTAGTATACGTAAGAGGAACCCATGTAGTAGGCTATGGATTTGTTAATAGTGAAAACCACGATGGCTACTTAAGTGAAGATGACCTTATTAAAAAGTTTGATCATCTTCCCGAATTGGAGCTTGTGATCCGTAAATACACGGAAAAAGGGCGGTATCAGAAAATGCTGTACTTTAACAAACCCGGCTAGCGACTTACTGCTAGACGCTGAATCCCATACGACCCGTTCGTGAAATATACCTTCACAAGGTATATGCCGGCTGTTACCGACTGAAGTGGATAAACTGAAAAAGGATTGGTGTAAGCCATGACCTCCCTTCCTCTGATGTCGAGTAATTGAACAGATCGGATTTGATCTGTTTTCCCGGTTAGTCGAAAAACCTCTTTTGCCGGGTTAGGGTGAAGAACGATTCCTAAGTCGGTCAAATTACTCAATCCAAGAACACCATCAGCGGTCAGAGGAATGGTGATAGGTTCGGAGTTTGGCAAATTTGTATTGAATACCAGCGCCCCATTAGACAGACCTTGAGCAATTGAAGGGTCGAAATTGACTTTTATTGCGGCAGATTCGCCCTGACTTATTACAAAATTCACGTCTTGCCCTTCGGCCAAACTAAATCCTTCACCCCCCACTTCAATATCCGATACGCTGAAAAAGCGTTCGCCGGTATTGGCCAAGACAATATTAAAATCGGCTGACTGTCCTACTACTGATCCAAAATCTGCCTCAGTATGACTGATCTCCAGCGCACCGATATTTGGTCGATTCTGGTCAGTTCGAAAAGAGAAGATTCTATTCACCATTTGAGGATATTCAGCAAAGGGATTTCGATTATTCTGGTAAGCGAAAATATCTTCACTACGCTGAAGGTCAACCTCAGTCGGAGGAAATTCAAAATGCCATTCTCTCATGGCTTCTTCCATATCTGCGGAGAGGTGCCCTCCAAAATTTTGGTAGTTAGTGACAAAATAGAGTATTGCCCTTGCTGACAAGCCCTTTTGTTCGTCACGAGGTTCGAAAACGAGCTCACCTGATGCATTAAAACCTCTTTGGCTCCCACCTTCACTCCAGTCTACTCCGCTCACCACATTTCCAAATCGGAGGTTACCTCTTGTTGA
>CAZKXG010000092.1:11430-13465 GCA_964556465.1 uncultured Cryomorphaceae bacterium
ATGGTGCAGCATTCCGTGATCTGGTCAGCGTAGCAAAAAGAAGGTTTCCTCTTGTTGAATTGGCATTGACATCAGTCACAAAAAGATGGTGAATATCTGATACCATTGGATCAGCGCTATTGAAATTTCCTTGGGGAAAGGTATGTTCCGTATTAAGATTATAATTGTTCTGAGCGTCTTGGCGGCTTGTGTATCCTACTGCATCAGTGCCAATGTAAGATCGGGTAAGGCGATTCTGGACAGAACCTTGTCCATTCAAACGCTGATTATCAATCTCCATGTACATTTTATCGCGAGCTAAGCCATAGCCCAGAGTAACGTAGCCATCACTCAAAATATCGCTCAGAGCCTCTTTAAGGTCTTCATCCATTTCATCAAAAGTATCATCGTAGTAATCACCAGGGTAATCACAAGCACCTCGTAAGTCTACCGCTATTGCACCTCTGTTTCCGGAGGTTTTTATAATCATCTCGGTATTGTGATCGATATTGTGAACAGGGTCAAATACGACCTCTAAAGTCACCATTCCACTTGGAGGAACAGAGTTGGGTATATCGCTTATTTGAAAGGGAGAACTTTCGTAAATATCAAAAAACAGTACCTCCTCAATTTGAACTTCTTCATTTGACAAATTGATCAGTTCAATTGAAATGATCTCCGGCTCACCGTAATCGACCATTTCAAAATCTACAGTAGTAACAGAAGTTTCTACTACCTGAGCGGTAGCTGAAAGAACAAATAAGAAGGTAAAAAGAGTAAAAACTTTATTCATGGGTTGAATTTTATGGCTGCGAAAATAAACTTTAGCATCTAAGCTGAGCGTAGTATTGCGTTATGAATTTGTAAAACCTTTGGGATAACAGGATTCTTATCGTCGTTTACAATCTCGAAATGGGCGAAGGGTCTTTTCTCTTCATCGCTAAGCTGAGCAGAAATTCTTTTTTCAATCGATGCGCGATCAGTTACATCTCTCCTCAAGGTTCTTTCAATTCTTACGGTCTCGGGAGCGGTGACCAATATCAAAGCATCTAACTGCTGATAACCGCCTGTCTCGACCAAAATTGCTGCTTCTTTCAGTACGTATGAGGCGTGCTCATTGCCGGTACAAAACTTTTCAAAAGCTCTGCTTACGGCCGGATGGATAATTGAATTAAGGATTTCTCGCTGCGATGAGTCGCTAAATACAACTTGTGCCAAATGATCGCGATCGGGAAGACCATCGCGATATGCTTCTGCTCCAAAATGTTTGCTTACCTCTGAGACTACTTCAGGATCTGAAGTGAGAATTTGCCTAGCAATAACATATGCATTGAAAACGGGAACACCAAGAACGGAAAACACCTTGGCTACAACAGACTTTCCTGCGCCAATACCGCCTGTAATCCCAACACGGAGAGGTTTATTTTTTGGCAATGGCTTCTTCACTGACACCATCAGGAGAGATGGCAGATTTTTCAACCTTCAGCTTTGCACCGGTCATGGTGTCAATTAAAACTGTCTTTTCCTGAACTTCCAGCACCCTGCCGTGGATACCTCCGATGGTTACCACTTTAGTACCCTTTCCCAGTGCTTCACGAAATTTCTTAGCATCCTTAGCTCTCTTAGCCTGCGGACGAATCATGAAAAAGTAGAAGACGGCAATAATACCGACCCAGAAAAGAATATTGATTAATTCACCTTGTTCCATATTGTTTCTTGATTTTACTTCATGTTGTCAGGAACGACAACATCTGTTTTGATAAGGAGTTGAGTCGCAGCGGGTATTGTATTTGCCGAGACTATAATGCTTACGTTCTGAAAACCTGCTTTTCCGTCACTATTAAATTCTACTTCAATCTCTCCACTTTCGCCCGGCATAACTTTCCCTTTTGGGTAATTCCGAGGAATCGTACAACCACAAGAGCCATCTACATTTGAGATGAGTAACGGTGCCTTTCCCGTATTTGTAAATTCAAACCTGTGCGTTAAAACTTCGCCTTGGGTTATTTTTCCTGCCTCGATTGTTTTTTCACTAAAGCTTATCACCGCGATCTCA
>CAZKXG010000093.1:0-2071 GCA_964556465.1 uncultured Cryomorphaceae bacterium
AAAGCGATTTTGATCGAGCCGAACCGCGGTTTTTAGAATTCATCGAATCCATAAAAAATGGATAAAACCCGCAAAATTGCCATAGCGATTGCGGTAACTGCAGTGATTATGCTGGTAGGCCTGTACTTTTTGTCTCAAGGCAATGAACGCTACCTCTGGAGTGAAACGTACAATGATGATGGAATCCAACCCTACGACCTGAGTTTGTTTAAAGGTGTGCTGGAAAAGTCAGCCACCGAATTTGAAGTGCTCGAAGGACTTTTTTCGGATACAAGCTACTTGGAAAGCTCAGGCAACTCTATGATATACGTGGCAGGCTATGCCTGGATCGACTCCACGGAAGCTACCCTCCTAAAGCAATTTGTAGAGCAGGGAAACAACTTGCTTGTCAGTTCCAGAGTAGCGGGGAAAACCTTGCGATACTTGGTAGATTGCGATGTTGAAGAGGGAGAAACCTTATCAGAAAGTAAGGAATCCGAATCAATAATAGTAGAGGATGGTGGACAGAGTTTTGGACTTTCCTTTGATCAATACAATCAACCAAATGTTCATGCATGGATTCACTTCAAGGACCTGAGCTGCGTGGAAGCAGCAGGATTTGTAGAGATAAAGGGTGATAGATATCCCAATCTGGTCATGAAACAAATGGGAAAAGGAAAACTTTACTTGCACTCAACCCCACTTGTTTTTACCAATTACCACTTTAGAAACGACAGCGCATTTAACTATGTAAATGGACTGATTTCCAAAGCAGATGGTGAGACATATTACTACCTTGAACCAGGATTCTTACCATCTCCATCAGACGGCCCCAATATTGGCGAAAGTCCGATAAAATTCATTCTGGCGCATCAATCACTCAAGTGGGCGTGGTACCTCACCATTGTTTTAGGTTTACTATACATCCTCAATAGCATGCGTCGTAAGCAACGAGCAATTCCTGTTGAAGCTTTGCCAGAAAATCAAACTACGGCTTATTTGGATATGATTTACCAACTGTTTCGCAAAGAAGGAAGCCATCGCGATATTGTGCAAAGCCAGGTTAAACTGCTACAATCTTTTTTGAGAAACCGTTATAACCTTAATGCCCATAAGCTCAATGAGGACTTTTACGAAATGGCTTCAGCCAAATTAAAACTGGATAAGAATTATATTGAGCAATTTTTCAAGAAACTGGAGCGCTCGCGCTACAACAGCACACTGAACGATAGCGAACTACTTACAATCGACCGTGAAATAACTGAATTCTATTTACGATGTCCATAGAAAACGAAAGCCAAGAAAGCGAACAGTCAAAAGAACAAAGCTCGGTTCCCGAAATTCCACCTCAAAAAGAGTCAAACCCTGAAAGTCAACTCAGTGCCGAAGCATATGAGGTAGGGCTCGCCATAAACAAGATTCGTAAGGAAATTGAAAAAGTGGTGGTGGGTCAAGACGAGATCATCAACTTTATGATCGCGGCTCTCCTCACAGATGGGCACGTCCTGCTGGAAGGTGTTCCCGGTGTGGCTAAAACTCTGGTCTCAAAACTTCTCGCCAAATGTATTTCAGTAGACTTTACCCGTATTCAGTTTACCCCTGATCTCATGCCTACGGATATTATAGGAACTACTGTATTCGATATGAAACGCTCAGAGTTTCATTACAAAAAAGGACCGATTTTCAGTAACGTCATCCTGATCGATGAGATCAATCGTGCACCGGCTAAGACTCAGGCCGCACTGATGGAAGTAATGGAAGAGAAGCAAGTAAGTGTAGATGGGCAAACATATGCGTTGGAGCCGCCATTTTTCGTAGTCGCTACTCAAAACCCTGTAGAGCAAGAAGGTACCTATAAATTGCCAGAAGCTCAACTGGATCGATTCATCTTCAAATTGGTAGCTACATACCCTAGTCTGGAAGAAGAGGGAGTTATGCTGAGGAGGTTCAAAACTGATTTTTATGGAAACCGTGAAGAGCAAATAGATGCGGTTCTAAGCGGAGAAGATCTATTAAAATTTCGAAAAGTAGTAGAACAAGTATTTATAAAGGACGAACTTATCACTTACATCGCTCAAATAGTAGACCGTAC
>CAZKXG010000093.1:2081-8512 GCA_964556465.1 uncultured Cryomorphaceae bacterium
CAGCGACTTGTACCTTGGTGCATCACCAAGAGCTTCACTAGGGATACTAAAGGCTTCAAAAGCGCTGGCCCTGATGAATGGTCGAGGATTCGTTACCCCTGATGATATCAAGAAATCTGTCTTTCCCGTCTTAAATCACCGCTTGATATTAAGCTATGAGCGTGAAATAGAGGGAGTGGAACTAAAGGAAGTGATAGAGAGCCTGATTCGAAAAGTAGATGTGCCTAAATGAGGAAAGGATGGTCACAAAAACTTTGGTTGACTCCCCTGTTTTTTACAACGGGAGCTACTGCCATATTTTTATGTGCGTTCGGCTTCTCTTTTCCCCTACTTTTTAGGCTAGGCCAGGTCGTGGCAGCTATCCTCGTGATTTTAAGTGCGGCGGATGCCGTGCTGCTTTTCAATAAGAACGTATCGTTAAAAGGGAGCCGAGAACTACCAAATATCTTAGGCTTGGCAGATGATACCGAAGTCAAAATAATTCTGGACCTAATCAGTTCCATACCTCTTCAAGCGACCATCATTGACGAGCTGCCAAATCAACTTCAGGAACGAAACTTTAAAATGGAGAAAACCCTCGAGCCAGGCAGAAATACGGCGGTTTATAAGATGCGGCCAATCGACCGAGGTATTTATAAATTCGGCTTACTAAACGTGCTGCTTGAAGGACCATTGCACTTTATCAAACGACGGGTGGCCTTGCCACTCACGAGTGAAATTGGCGTATACCCCAGCATAAAGCAAATGCATGAAACGGAGCTTTTGGCTTTTAGCCGAACGGCATCACCTGTTGGGCAAAAAAGATACAAACGAATCGGGCAGAGTTATGAGTTTGAGCAAATCTCACCCTTTACTGAAGGTGATGACTACCGCAGTATAAACTGGAAAGCGTCGGGTAAAACACGCGAACTCATGGTAAATCATTACCAAGACGAGCGGAGCCAAAACCTCTACTGTGTGATTAGCAAAGGACGAGCTATGAAGATGGCTTTTCGACACATTACTTATTTGGATTACGCCATCAATGCTACTCTGGCTATCTCTAACGTAGCTCTAAAAAAATACGACAATGTGGGTCTGATTACATTCTCAGACAAAATCGGAACAGCACTCAGAGCGGAGAATCGGTCGGGTCAAATCAGGAAAGTACTCGATTCTCTTTACCACGAAAAGGAAAGAACGCTAGAACCTGATTTTGAATTACTGTTCAAATCGGTAAATCGATTGGCCAGAAACAGGAGTTTGATTCTTCTCTTTGCAAACTTTGAAACGAAACATACTGCGGACAGAGCATTGCCGCTTCTCAAGAAGATAAGTCGCAAGCACCTTTTGGTGATGGTTCTTTTTAAAGATTCAGAATTGGTAGATAAAGCTGAGCAAACCAAAGAATCTGTCGAAGATGTGTATCGTGTAACACTGGCAGCAAAGCAAGCGAGCGAAAGAGAGGAGATCGCGAATAAGCTGAGAAAGCAGGGCATTCAAACAATCTCTTGCATGCCTGAGCAGCTTTCGGTTGAGGTGATAAATAAGTATCTGGAGCTGAAATCGAGAGGAATCATTTAACTTATGGACAAAATAAAGCCATGTATATTCAGGATGACAAAACGAGAATCAATCAAAAGATTCAAAACGGGTACTCTTTCGAACTAGAAAAATACTTTTCTGAAGGCTGGAATATCTTCAGAAAGAAACCTGGCCCGTTTATTTTGTACGGTCTTCTCGCAGGTCTCATTTTAGGTGCATTGAATTATTTGCCTGAGTATCTTGGAGAAATAGCTTCTTATCTCCTCAGCCCCGCGCTAATAGCAGGACTCTTTATTGGAGCTCGTAAGATAGATCAAGACGGAACTTTGGAGTTCAACGATTTCTTCAAAGGATTCGACCACATTGTACAGCTATTCTTGGTAACATTTATTTCAGGTATACTTGTCGCAATAGGAATGGTATTTCTGATCCTCCCTGGAATCTGGCTTGCTGTTGGAATCACCCTTACAATCCCCCTTATACTTTTCGCGCGCTTTGATTTTTGGGAATCGATTAGAACAAGCGTCAAGTTGGTCAATCAGAAGTGGTTTCACTTCTTTTCCCTTCTCTTGCTTTTGGGAATTTTCAATATTATCGGAGTACTGTTTCTGGTAGTGGGACTTTTGGTCACTTTCCCGGTTACTTACTGCATACTATACGCAGCCTATAAGGACATTACAGGATTCTCCTCCGGAAGGGATGAAATGAATTTAGAAGATCATTTGGTAGACGACAATATCTAGTCGTCGAGGGGTTCTCCTTGAGTATTGAAGAATTTGTATTGCAAGAAAGAGTAGTCTGTATCTGCGACCACCTTTATACTCATTTTGAACTTCATTCCCCATTTCATCCGCATGGAGATAAAACCTTTGGTTAAAAAAGCAGATAGAAATGGATGTGCTTTGATAACCACCTTCTTCACTTTCAACTCCTCTGCCAGATATCTGAGATTGTGTTCAATCGTATCCGTAATCAGCACCGAAGCCTGTATTTTACCGGAACCGTCGCAGCAAGGACAATTCTCCTCTGTAGAAATATCAGTTACTTCTCTGACTCTCTGACGCGTAACTTCTACAACACCAAATCTACTCGGCGGTAAGACGTTATGCTTAGCTTTATCATCTTTAAGACAGTCTTTTAATTTTTCGAAGAGCTGCTTTTGATGTGCCCTATCCGGCATATCGATGAAGTCGATAGCAATAATACCTCCCATATCTCTGAGGCGCAGTACTCTTGCGATTTCCTCAGCACATTCCAGGTTGGTTTCGAGCGCATTCTGCGCCTGCCCCTTGTCTCCTGCTTTACGGCTACCACTATTCACATCAATGACGTGCATCGCTTCCGTATGTTCAACAATTAGATAGGCACCGCTTTTGAGATTGACCTGACGACCGAAGGTGGTCTTTATCTGTCGATTCACTCCGAACTTTTCAAATACGTTTTGACCATCGTGAATCTTTACGATCTTTTCTTGTTTTGGGGCGATCTTTCTCAAGTACTCCTTCACCTCCTCACCTAACTCAGGATCGTTGATATGGATTTTGGAGAAATTTGCACTGAGTAAATCTCTGAGGACGGTAGAAGTTCTGTTCAACTCTCCTAAAACTCTCTTAGGAGGTTTGGCGTTTTTCAGATTCTCATGAATCTTTTCCCACCTGGAATAGAGATCTTTTAAATCTGCATCAAGTTCTGCCACTTTCTTATTCTCGGCAACTGTTCTTACGATTACACCAAAATTCTTTGGCTTAATACTCGTAAGCAGACGTCGCAATCTAGTGCGCTCCTCTTTATTTCTAATCCGCTGAGAAAGAGAGATTTTATCACCAAAAGGTACGAGAACGACGAATCGTCCTGCTAAGGTGATTTCTGAGGTAAGTCTGGGGCCTTTCGATGAAATAGGCTCCTTGGCTACCTGTACTAAAATGTTTTGACTGCCGGAAACGACGTCGTTGATCTTACCATTCTTATCAATATCTTCCTCCATAGGAAAATCTTGAAGAGATGCAGCAACAGACTTCTGAGATAAAGTGCGCTTCACTAATTTGTGAAGTGACTTAAACTGGGGACCAAGATCCAAATAATGCAAAAATGCATCCTTCTCGTAGCCAACATCGACAAATGCCGCATTCAGGCTAGGGATAACACGATGTACCTTTCCGAGGTATATATCGCCTACCGCAAAATCTTGATTTCCTTTCTCTTTGTGCAGTTCTGTAAGAACATTGTCTTTTAGAAAGGCAATATCAACTTCGTTCCCCTTGGCATTTACTACTAGCTCAAGATTCACGAGTTTCAAAAATTATGTGCCGAAAAACGGGCTAAAAGCCCGCGCTAATTCAAGTAGAAATATCTATTTCTTCTTGTGGCGATTCTTTCTGAGACGCTTCTTGCGCTTGTGCGTGGCCATCTTGTGACGCTTGCGTTTTTTACCGCTTGGCATAAAAATTTATTTAAAAGTTATTTTCTTCAATTAATTGATCCAGCATCCTTTCAACTCCTTGTATCACGACCGTATCTTGCTCGTAGTTAAGATAAGTTTCCAGTAATGGTATTGCCTCGGAGTCTTTATCTAACTGCATTTTGGTTTGTGCTAACCAAAAATAAGCTGTCGGATATTTTACTTCGGTATCGTACTGAATTACTTTTTCAAACCGCAACTCTGCGTTCGAAATTTGGCGCGAAGTTACAGAAAATTGTGCAAGATGCCAATGAACATCTACTTGAGTCGAATCTTCTTCCAGTATTGCCCGCAATTTCATGATCCCTTGCATGGGGTTTTCCCCATTTTGAACCATTTCCACAGCTTCGTTTATCTCTAAATTAATAGGGTTGGTCTCGACAGCGCGCTTGTTTTTGGGTAAGCGCGGTGCAAAGACCAACCCTATAAAAAGAAGAAGAGCACCGCAAATCAATGCTATTTGAACAATACGGTGTCTCGACATTACTTTACTTATTTTACCTTAACGTTCTTCTTTACTTTCTCAACGAATGATTTTGAAGGCTTGAAGGCGGGAATATTGTGTGCCGGGATAACAATTGGCTCCTCTGCTGAGATGTTTCTTCCGATTTTTTCAGCTCTTTCTTTTACAATAAAGCTTCCGAATCCTCGCAAGTATACGTTCTCTCCGTCTGTCAGAGACTTCTTCACTGAATTCATAAATGCTTCTACGGTTGTTTGTACGGCCACCTTCTCAAGACCTGTTTGTTCTGCAATTTCTGCAACAACGTCTGCTTTAGTCATGTGTTATTTACTTAACGTTTGAATAATTATTTCTGATTTCCGCGCAAAGATACCTGATTAAAGCGTTGTACAAAAGGTGTTTTCGCTAAATTCGTTTTTTAACCCTATGAGTCCTAACTATTGACCCGATGGATATAGATGAGCAGTTGATTTTGTGGTATTTAAAAGAAAAAAGAGAATTACCGTGGAGAAACACCACCGATCCCTATAAGATTTGGCTATCAGAAATAATATTACAGCAAACTCGTGTAGATCAAGGGATTGATTATTATGACAAATTTGTCTCCACTTATCCTACCGTTGGACTCTTAGCTGAAGCCAATGATGAGGAAATTTTGAAAAATTGGCAAGGTTTAGGCTACTATTCAAGAGCGAGAAACTTACATGCCACTGCAAAACATATTCACTTTAACCTCAAAGGGGTTTTCCCAAAAACTTATACCAGCATTATAAAGCTGAAGGGGGTTGGGCCATATACCGCAGCGGCTATTGCCAGCTTCGCCTTCAAAGAACCCAAAGCAGTAGTAGATGGGAATGTTTATCGAGTGCTGTCTCGACTTTTCGATATCGATACACCCATTAATTCAACGAAAGGAAAAAAAATATTTCAAGAGTTGGCTAACGGTCTGCTAAGCCAAGAGCGTCCTGATTTGTTCAATCAAGCTATCATGGAATTGGGAGCTCTCGTTTGCACTCCTAAAAAACCCCTTTGCCTCCACTGTCCCCTTCAAGGAAAATGTTTGGGATTTCAAAAAAACACGATTGCCGAAAGGCCCGTCAAACTGAAAAATACGAAACAAACCCTGAGGAGGATAGACTATGCGGTAATTGAAAAAGGAAATGAGATAGTTTTGAGAAAGCGCGAAGAGAAGGATATTTGGCAAGGGCTTTACGATTTTGCCTCAGTAGAAGACCTCGAGAATATAGAGGAAGCCGCTATGAGCAGCTATGTGCGAGAAACTTTCCCAAAGGCCAGAGTAGCATCAATTGGCTCAATACCCGAAAAATCATACACCCACTTGCTCAGCCACCGTAGGATAGAAGCACGATTTTGGCGGGTAAAAGTTTCAGGAACTCTTGAAGACGAAGGGGTTTATCGCGTCATTCAAAAAGATGACATTGAGAAATACGCCGTTCCACGACTTATCCATCGATTTTTAGAAGACACGGGCATGGTATGAGCCGATTCAATTCCGTTATATTTGTACTCTTAATTTTGAATTATGGCAGGTGTAAACAAAGTTATAATCTTAGGAAATTTAGGGATGGATCCCGAGGTCCGCACCCTGGAAAGTGGCGCTAAATTGGCCCGTCTCAGAATAGCAACTTCAGAGTCTTACACCAACCGTGAAGGGCAAAAAGTTGAAAATACCGAGTGGCATAGCGTTACAGTTTGGCGTCAGTTGGCCGACATAGCTGAGAAGTATCTCGCAAAAGGTCGTCAAGTCTACATCGAAGGAAAACTTCAGACTCGATCTTGGAAAGATCCTGAGGGAAATGACCGTTATGCGACTGAAATAGTAGGAGAGCGCCTACAGCTCATCGGTGGCAGACCAGATTCAAATGACTCGCGCCCTGACAACGCTTCACAGACTTCGACCCCGGCACAACAAAGTCAACCTTCGCATCAGAATTCAGACGATGCTCCCGATGATTTGCCATTTTA
>CAZKXG010000093.1:8522-13402 GCA_964556465.1 uncultured Cryomorphaceae bacterium
TCTTGTAGCTGAAAAACCAGTTTATTGGAACCTCCCGATATAGAGCCCCTCAGTTTAATTCTGGCACTTTTTAATCCGATCACCTTTGATGTTTGGGTAGCGATTGTAGTTACCTTATTTCTTATTGCTTGCTCTGCCTTGATTTCAGGATCTGAAGTTGCATACTTCTCCCTTGGGCCAAGTGAAAAGAATGAGTTGGAAACTTCTAAATCCAATGTTTCTGACCGAATTCTCGCTTTACTTGACAGACCCCAAAGACTTCTGGCGACTATATTGATTACCAACAATTTCGTCAACATAGGAATTGTAATTGTCTCGACATTTATCGTTGCCGAATCCTTTAATTTTGAGGATTATGAGGCATGGGTTGCCATCGCAATTCAAGTAGGTGGTATCACTTTTCTATTGCTACTCTTCGGTGAAGTTATCCCCAAAGTTTACGCTACGGCGAATGCACTACCCCTATGCAAGTTCATGTCTTTCCCTTTGGAGGTTCTCGGAAAAATCTTCTATCCGCTGAGCACATTACTCATTACAAGTACCAATGTGATTAACAAAAGAGTGAAGAAAAGAGGAGCTGATTACTCTGTAGACGAACTGGAGCACGCCTTGGAATTGACCAAGGACGAAGAGACTACTCCTGATGAAGAAAAAATATTGAGAGGAATTGTACGATTTGGTGGAACGGATGTGAAGCAAATCATGACGCCTCGAACTGAAGTGGTCGCTTTTGAACAAAGAACTTTGTTCCCTGAATTACTAGCAGAGCTACTTCAGCAAGGCTTTTCCAGAGTTCCTATCTATGAGGAGTCCCTGGATCAAGTAAAAGGAATACTGTACCTCAAGGACCTACTGCCTCATGCTGATGCTGAAAACCTGCAATGGCTTCCACTTGTTCGTCCGCCTTATTTTGTACCTGAGAATAAGAAGCTCGATGACCTTATGAAGGAGTTTCAAGAGAAGAAAGTTCATATGGCGACCGTAGTGGACGAGTATGGCGGCACTTCGGGTATTGTTACCCTCGAAGATATTCTCGAAGAGATTGTCGGTGACATTACAGATGAATTCGACGATGAGAAGATATTCTACTCCAAGTTAGACGATCAGAATTATGTTTTCGAAGGAAAAACTCCACTAGTTGATCTTTACAAAATCTTGGACCTTGATGGCGAGAATTGGGAAGATGCAAAGGGAGAATCTGATACATTAGCAGGATTCATTTTGGAACAAGCAGGAAAAATCCCACTGAAGAATGAAAAAGTCAAATTTGAAAATTACATACTAACCGTAGAAGCGGCAGATAAGAGAAGGATTAAGCGCGTAAAACTTACGGTAACAGAGCCCACCGAAGAAAATACAGAGAAGTCTTGAAGAAATTGGCCTTCCTTTTTTTTGTTTTAACCTTGATGTCTTGTGGCGAAGATACTCCCACCCCGAAGCCTGTTACGAGCACCAAATAAAAGCAAATAGAATAAGTGAGAAGGCGGTTTCGGATACTTCGCGTTCTGTATTTGGCTTGGTGTATGAATTAGGAGGAGCAGTGGCATCTCCTGTTCAACTGTATCTCACTGATAGTACGAGTCATTTTTTGAGGGGCTCACTCTATTTTAACGCCCGTCCCAACCCTGATTCTATTGACCCTGTTTTGAGCTTTATTGAAGGAGATATCGACCGGATGGTGCAAGAGCTGGAGTGGAAGGATTAAATCACCTTCTCATTTTTGGTTTTCTTGTGGTAATAAAGCACCAAGAAAAGTGCTAAAGCAAAATTAAAGACAGCGAACATCAAATGGATGGGTTGCAGTGCTGCGGGCATTTCCAAATAGGCTAGTCCCATTCCTACCAACACTTCACCAATCAAAAAAGCAAGTAGCAAACGCGGCCCGGAAGAAATGGTGTGAGCTTGGATTAGCCTGATTGCAAACCAACCCAAAACACCAATCACAATGAGAGAATAAGTACGGTGAAACTTAAAGACAATAGAGAGGTTTTCAATCCAATCAGGCCCTGTGATCAAGTTGCTCTTCCCAATGGCATCGACTTCTTCACGTACTGCAGTTCCTAAGAATATTTGAATCAGGAGCAAGATTATACCTGCAGCGCCAATAAGAATGGTAGTGGGATTTCTACGCGTATGGAAATCTAGGTTGACAGACTTGAGTCTCACTATCAGAAAAGTAAATACAGCAACCAGGCCTAAGGCACCAAACATGTGATAAGTAATTTGGTGAGGAATAAGATTTCCGTCTACTACCTTTTTTCCAAGCCAAGCCTCATAACCTAAGAGAAACAGCCCAAACCAAGCCAACACAGGTATAAAATAATCCTTCTTGAACATGCTGAGGGAAAGCAAAGCCAAGACCAAAACGGGTAACCCTGTGAAGGCTCCGATCAACCGATTAATAAACTCTACCCAAGTATGAAAGGGGTTGAAAATGGCGTAATCATGTTTGGTGTATGCTTCCCAATTAGCCCCATCAAAAGTATCTCCTGAAGTAAAATCAGCGTTGGCTACAAACAAAGCTTCGTCGACAATAATGATATTTCCTTTGTCAAAGCTTCGCGACGGCGACCACATAAGTGTTTCAGCATCGGTTGGGGGTATCATATAGCCGAAACATTGGGGCCAATCGGGACAGCCCATTCCTGAACCTGTCATTCGAACAATGCTACCTGCCAGCATCACCAAGATGGTGCAGACCAAAGAAAATACTGAAAGTCGATAAAGAATTTTTTGCATGCTAATTCCAAAACAAACAAAAAACCCCTCGAATGGAGGGGTTGTTCAAAATTTCTTTTGTCAAAAATTAAAAAAGGCGTGTAAAGACCGAAAAAATATTGGGCAATTGGTACTCTAATTCGGGTTTGTACACACTTACTTTTTCTTCTTCCTCTTGTTCACTTTGAGTTCCGGCTACAACGTGCTTCACTTCTACTGAGTTTACTTTATAGTGACCATTAGCGATAGCTTGAACCGCTTCGATCATTTCTTGCTCGCTTACTGTATTTGCGTCAAACTCAACGATTGCGTAGTTTTCTTCGCCTTCACCTTTAAAATCTATATCGGTATTCTTCACACCTTCTAGACCATTCAACTCACCGGCTATTTTACTTCCGCACATCATTTCACAAGCCATACCATCTATGGCAATATTGGCCAAATACTTTTCGGTAGGCCCCGATTCTTCTGTGAAAGAAACATTTACATCTGAGTTGGTTTTAACATCCTGAACTTGATCGGTACCCGAGCAAGCACCAAGAATAACAAGCGAAACCATGAACAGAGGACGAGTAATGTTGTTAAGCCTTAATTTCATTTTAAGTTGAATTAATTAAACGACTTTTGCGCACACAAAAATATACAATTTACCATTGAGGGCCAAGGCAAAACAGCGACCACCCGTACAAAATTCCTCGGCTGAACTGCGACATTGGGTAATGCTGTTTCTAACGGCAGTCATTTGGGGTAGTTCTTTTATCCTCATAAAACGTGGGCTTTTCACGGCTGACGGGCAAGAGCTGTTCACACCACTTCAAGTTGGAGCCATGCGAATACTCTTCGCAGCCCTGTTCATGTTGCCCTTTGTCTCCAATAGATTTCAAACGTTAAAAAATGGTAAGTTCAAATACCTCCTGGCCGTAGGCGTTTTTGGAAACGGGATACCGGCTTTTCTTTTCGCAATAGCCCAAACAGAATTACCGAGTGCTCTGGCGGGAATGCTCAATGCACTGGTACCCGTATTCAGTATGTTGATCGGTTTGGCTGTGTTTGGAGTTCGAATTAAGTTGCTTCAGGCGCTAGGTGTATTTATAGGTCTCGGAAGCGCAGTAGGCCTCATTCTCAGTACAGGCCAAATAGACGGAAGTACTATTAATATTTCATATGCGCTACTCGTAGTTGCAGCGACCATTTGCTACGCCATCAGTCTTAACATAATCAAACAGTACCTGCAAGAAGAGTCGGCAATTTCCATAACCGGGCTAGCTTTGGTATTGGTAAGTCCCGTCGGTTTGGTCATTCTCCTTTCTACCGATTTTACCTCGAGAGTTAATTCGATAGACGGCGCGTGGAGTGGGGTTGGAGCCATCTCGATCTTAGCAATATTAGGCACTGCAATTGCCCTAATGGTATTCAACAAAATGGTTAAGGAAACCTCGACTATTTTCGCCTCTTCAGTTACCTATCTTATTCCACTTATTGCCATAATTTGGGGTTTGCTAGACGGTGAAAACCTGGTTACAAGTCAGGTAGTGTGTGCCCTTACCATGCTTGGAGGGATCTTTTTGATCAATAGAAGTTAGTATCTTTGCATACCAAGGATTTCTCCGTATATTTGCCGCCCTTTTAGAATAATTATAACCCCATTTAAAAGACGTTATGTACGCAATCGTAAACATCGCGGGGCAGCAAATGAAAGTTGCAAAAGATCAACAGGTCTATGTCAACCGTTTACCTAACAAAGAAGGAGACAAAGTGACATTTGACGAGGTTTTGCTAGTTGATAACAACGGCAAAATTAGTGTTGGCGCCCCGGCTGTAAAAGGTGCATCAGTATCTGCAAAGGTAGTTGAGCACTTGAAAGGAGATAAGGTGATTATCTTCAAAAAGAAAAGACGTAAGGGATACCAAACCCGAAACGGTCACCGTCAATTGTTGACTAAAATAGCTATTGACGGAATTTCTATGGGTGGAGCTACTAAAGCTGCCGCCAAGAAAGAAGAGCCAAAGGCAGAAGCTGCTCCGAAGAAGGAAGCTGCTCCTAAGAAAGCTGAAGTACCTAAAAAAGAGGCTCCAAAAGCAACAGAAGAAAAATCAACTGAAGAAAAAAACTAAGACACCATGGCACATAAGAAAGGAGTCGGAAGTTCGAAAAACGGACG
>CAZKXG010000094.1:0-2339 GCA_964556465.1 uncultured Cryomorphaceae bacterium
CCCTTTTTCTTTGCTCAAATAATATATCACTTCTTCTTTTTGCAATCTGAACTTCTCACGAAGCTCCTCGTTAATCTCTTGTACATAGTGATCAGGCCTTACGCTAAAACCTGCCTTTTCAAGCCTCTCGGGATAATCTGTCCCATACAGACGTACGTGATCTTTTTGCCAGTAGTGCTTTTCACGATCTTCAGGCGTCACTATTGTGGCATCCTCATAGGTCTCCGTCCGAGAGTAATCAATAGGAACTTGCATAATCGCCCATCCGCCAGGCTTCAAGACTCTATTCAACTCACGCATGCATTGCAGATCATCCTGAACGTGCTCCATCACATGATTGCAAATTATTACATCAAACTTGTCGTTCTCAAATGGAATCTCATGGAGATCAAAATGATAATCAGCCAAAGGTGATTCTAAATCTCCAGTGAAGTAGTTAATGTTTTTTAGTTTTTTGAACCTCCCGTAAAAACACTGCTCAGGTGCAATATGTAATACATCCAGGTTATCTCTGAAAAAATTGGTTTTATGATTCAAATAAAGCCAGAGCAATCGATGCCGCTCAAGTGATAGGCAGTGCGGACAAAGAACATTTTGACGGAGAGCAGTCTTGGATCCGTAGGATAAAAACTTACTGAAGGAATGCTTGCAAACGGGACATTCCACGGCATTTCCGCGATACAGGAGAGGAGCAATCAGCCGAAAAACGTAACTGAGTCTGATCAGAACGGGTCGCGGAAGAGTATTGAGTAGAAATCGAAACATTTTTTTTCAGACGAATGCCAAATGTATTTAAAAATGAAATAGGACTGGACTGACGGTGCACTGTATTCGTATATTTGAAAAAAAGTTAAATGATGAAGAGAGCTATCCTACTCACACTATTTATGGCTACAGCTGTTATTGCCTTTTCTCAAAAGGTCAAATTGTCTAAGGATGCCAAAACCAAATATGTGAGTCAAGAAGTTGTAGAGAAGAAGCGTGCAGAAGAAAATAAAATGGCCGTGTATGCCATTTTGAGAACGGAGGCTGAAATAGGAAGTGATGTTTTGCAGGTAAGGCTGGATGAAAGCGGCAAAGAGCTTCCAACCAAAGCATCTAGCATGAACTTTCCTGAATTGGAGAAGTTAACCCGGGGAAAATTCTCTGAAAAAGCAGAAATTGATTTGATCAACTATTTGGCCGAAGAAGGTTGGGAAATAGTTGCAGTCGAAAATGAAAGCGAAAAAAAGGTATCGAAGCGCAAGTACTATCTGAGAAAAATGGTATCCATTTAGACCACTACCTATGGCAAAAACGCCAAATGATCGCCGCGTCTCTCTTCTTTTCTATCTCCTTACACTGTACATTCTTGTGCAATTTGCTTGGTGGGCCTATCTCCTCATCGATCTGAACAAACTCTATTATGCTTCAGATGGCCCTGAAGCAGTCAACTTAAAAGTTTGGATGGTTCTTGGAGAAGGAGCTGTTTTTCTCGTATTTCTGCTGGCTGGAATATTCATAATGCAAAGGACAATCCGAAAGGAGATAACCTTGGTACGCCAGCAAAGAAATTTTCTACTCTCCATCACTCATGAGCTTAAAACCCCTCTTGCCGCCATTAAACTGGGGATCCAGACTTTACAGAAAAGAAAGGATTTAAAACCTGAACAGCGGGAGCCTTTGGAGAAAACTGCGCTTGCAAATACGGAAAGATTACACAGCTTAATCGATAATGTTTTGCTCGCCACGCGCATTGAAAGTGGTCAACACCCACTGCAACTAAACCCAACCAATCTCTCAGAAAAAACTGACCAAATCTGCCAAGAAACAGAAATGGCATTGGGACAACAGGGATTGATAGATCGCAAAATTGAAGCAAACCTAACTACCAATATTGATGGCAGTGCCTACGAGTCCATTCTGGTAAACCTCATTGAAAACGCTTTTAAATACGGAGAAAACCAACGTATTGCCGTCACATTAAAAAAGGATGACGACCAACTTTTTTTAACCGTAGATGATGGCGGCATTGGTATACCTATACAAGAACGAAAGAAAGTTTTTGGCAAATTCTACCGTATGGGAAATGAAGAAACCCGCTCTAAAAAAGGAACGGGTCTCGGTTTATTTATCGTTAAAGAATTGGTATCACTGCATCAAGGTAGAATCAGTATCAGTGAAAGTCCATTAAAAGGAGCACGTTTCACCGTTTCGTTACCGCTGTCTTAGATCACTAGCTCTATTCGCTTCCACCTACTACTTCCAAATTTCCTTGAGTTGTGCACTCCCCGCTATCAATATTGATAATGTAGAAATATGTTCCATCAGAAAAACCATCGGCTGAAAAGCCTTGAGAA
>CAZKXG010000094.1:2349-9660 GCA_964556465.1 uncultured Cryomorphaceae bacterium
ATAGCTACTATTTTCGTAAATCAATTTACCCCAGCGGTCGTAGATCAATACACTCGCATTTTCAAAGGCATTGATACCAGGCACAACAAATACTTCATTTTGTCCATCACCATTTGGTGTGATGATATTAGGCAACGGATTAAGTTTAATAAATGGCACTCTCACCGAAGCAGTATCTTCTCCTATTGACAAATCCAGGTTTGTTCCGTCAGCGGAAACCATGCTGTAACCCAATCTGTGGCATCTGTCTTGAACAGTTAGAGTAAAAGTATTATACCCTGAACCTGCTGTAATAAATGTCGTTTGAGTATTGGGGCCGAATCCATCAGTAAAACTTGATTCGCCTTCTGTAATATCCCATTGATATGTGAAGTCATCTCCCCCTCCAACAGTCTCAGCAGTCAGCTCTACGGGTTCGATAGGGCAATTGTCAATGATTGGTCCGAAGGAAACTGCCAATGAATCGTAAGTAGGGTAATTGATCACAATTGAATCTCTTACTTGCACACCACATGAATCGACGAGAGTCAGAAACACGTCAAGATTAGGCGTAAATGCTTGAACAATTTGATTGATGTCGGCTACTTCAATCTCCGGCAAAATCGGATAGTTATTTCCATTGGCATCTGTCCAGAGATAGACGTAAGGTGGATTACCATCTGATGCAGAAGCAGAAAGATCGACAGGCTCATTCGGACATGTAGGTCCAATAAACGGCAATATACCCCCAGCCAACGGGGGTTGCAGAGAGTTCGTGACCGTTATGGTATCGTAAACAAATAAGAATTGACACCTATCCGAAATCTCTACCACATATTGGCCTTGATCATCAGGAAGTGGCACCAATAATGAAGATCCGTCAATATCTCCTGCTAGATCAATCCAATCATAACGAATTGGCTCAACACCACCTGTTACTTCTACACTGATAAGTACAGAGTCCTGAGGACAAAAGATATTTGGATTCTCAAATTCTGAAAAAATCGGGACTGGTGGCGCAATTGGTATTGACAGCATTACGGTGTCTATTCCTCCGCATGTTTCATAAATTGCGTTGATCACCAAGAATAAGGTATCTGTGATATTTGGATTGATCGTTTGAATGTAAAATGCCAGACTGTCTACTCCTGATGGGAAGTTATCAGGAAGATCGCCATCTACTATGAAGTCGACACCCTCTATTGCAGTTCCGCTATATTGAAACTCAATGTCACCGATAGTGGCACCTTCCGGTCGGGTTAATGAAACCAGTGGTCCTGAACACCCTGCTACCGCAATGGAATCTAGCCCTTCTTGATCTACTACGTCTCCATCCAGAAACTCCGGTTGGAAAGAGAGGTCGAGCTGGCCAAAGGCCTGAAAAGATCCCGCCTCGAGAAATACTCCTGAATCTAAGGCTCCGTCAAATGCATCACCGATAGCCAATTTAATATGGTATTCTTCACCGCACAAAACGGCTGCTTCGGCCGTTAGCGTCACTGTCATACCAGGAAATTGAACATCACCTGTTGGCAGACCACCATTGTCCACAAAATACTGACTGTCCTCAATCCAATTTGGATTTGCCGCTTCGCAAGTGGCAGGGTCTCCTCCTCCGGTTGCAGCTCCACCATTTACCGTATTTATTGCTACCGGAATATCCGTACCTGGAATTAAGGCAATGTTTATAGCGTCATCTGTAAAGGGTCCTGTTATACCGGGTCCACTTAAGAAAAAACCAAACGCATCATTAAAATTAGTGCAAGTGTAACCCGGATACTCGTTCGAAGCAAAGACGTAATTGAACTTGAGGGAATCTGAGCTTACGACGAAGTCAAACTCCAATACCGCCGCATCGTTTATGTTTTGACCGGATATAGCAACCAAATCAGGGTCATTGGTTATGGGGTTTGTAGGAGCAGGTCCCCCAAAAGTACCTGTAACCTGATCTACTGCATTACCCGAAACCATTACAACTCCTTCATCGAAATCTATAACGGTACTCGTTCCTTCAAACAAACCTATTTGAACGTTCACCTCATTCGCGGGCTCACCATTAAAAGTAATGTTGGTTGCTTGAACCCCTTCTCCAAGAAGGAAATTGTTAACCAAATCTTCAACAGTAATTGTATTATCAACGGATACCTGAGCCGAGACTGATACCGTCAGAATAGCAAAAACAAAAATGATAAGATGCTTAGCGAATTTCATGTAGTAGTAATTAAGGCCTGTAAATCTAAACTTATCGAACTAAATGAACAAGCCCTGTTATTTTAGTAGCGTCGTCTTCTGACTCGCCTTTGTATTCAATGAGGTAATTAAAGGTGGTTGAACCGGGATAAAAATCTCCGTTCTTCTTTGATCCATTCCACTTAACATCAGGATCATTGCTGTAAAATACTTCTTCTCCCCAGCGATCAAAAATCCACATCTCAAACTCAGTGATGTTCTCCCCGTAAACTCCAAATAAGTCATTAATACCATCCCCGTTAGGAGAAAACGCCTTAGGGATAAAAATTTCTGTTGGAGGGTCGGTCACAAGATAAGCCGTATCCTGACACCCTTGGATATCTGTAGCAGTAAGAGTTACCGTGTAGCTGTCCAGTCCACTGAAAAAATGACGTGGATCTACTTCATCGCTTCTGTTTCCATCACCAAAATCCCAGAGATAAGTCAGACCTTCACCAATGGAGTAATTGTCGAACTGCATCCCATAATACTCGATTTCGGTATAGTCAAAATCAGCCCTTACGTTTCGAATATCTACAGAGATAATAGAATCTGCTCTCATACCGCATGTGTCGCTCACGCTCATGAAATAGTTTCGGTCGCGATCAGGCTCTACGGTTAAACTTATTCCCGTTGAATCGGGAAAACCTTCCCAAACATATTTGAAATTACCTGACCCTCCTACAGCCACCGCTCGAAGCACTGCGTCTGTTTCCGGACAAATCGACGTGTCAGGACTAAGCTCAAAACTCACTTTGGGATAGTCAAATTCGACTATAGTCGTGTCTTTCGCGAAATTCTGACATTGATCCTCGGCATGAACAGCCACGGTTTGACCCATTGACGGATGATAGTCAAAATACGAGAGTGGAGAAGAATCGACAAGCGTATCGCCGTCTACTGTCCAAGTAAATCTCAACCCACCGATTCCACCATCGGCAATAACAGGTAGAAGGAATCCCTCAAGACAAGTCTCTGCTACATATCCTTGTGGCACAAAAGCAGTCACATCAGAAGGAGGCAACTCGACAAAAATAGTATCCGAGTCTGTATCCCCACAAACATCACTAGCGATTACCGCCACGGTAGAAGTCGCTTCTACCAAATAATTAAATGGATTCGCATCTGTTACAAATTCCCCATCTACAAACCACTGATAATTGTATGCGCCAAACCCGCCTGAAGTGGTTTCAGGTGTTAGTGGTAAAACAACATCACATGTTTCGATAAAGACATCGTCACCCAATTCGACAAATACCGGTGGATAAACAGGCACATCCACGTTAAACTCAGTGGAAAGAGGATCAACTCCACAGGTATCCGTAACAGTCAGAAAATAAGTTGTGGTAAACCCTGGAGATACGGTAATGGTATCTGCAGACATTCCATTACTCCAGATATAGCCATATTCTCCATACCCACCTGTTATCGTGGGGAATAGCTCTATTTCATCCGAACAATCCTGCAATGCGCCATCAAAACCTGATATTTCCAATGGGTCGGGTTCTCGGATATAAAATTGGAAACTGGAAGTCAGCACCGCCCCCGAGCACTCAGAGGCCACATTTGTAATGTTGACAATAACGGTTTCTTCACCCTCGGTTAGTCCGTCAAAAGGAGCACTTAAAGAAACAAAAACAGTATCCACACCTAGGGGAAACACAATACTGTCGGGTAATTCAGGTAAGAAATCCACACCATTTGTAGCTGTTCCTGATATTTCCAAATAGGCAACCTCTTGGATACCTGAACTGGCTATTGGTCTTACAAACTGCAAATTGGCGACACCACAACCTTCATAAAGAGTGGAGTCATTCACCCCGATGGGAATATCCAGACTGACGTCAACCGCACTGTTGGAAGTAAAGGAGCCCGCTTCTAAAAACACAGCGGAGTTAAGAGACTGGTCGCTGGCATCTCCTATGGCCAATTTAATGTGATACTCTTCTCCGCAAATAACTTCGGCATAGGCTGTCAGGGTAACCGTCATCCCATTGATTTGTATATCGGCCTCTAGCTCCGGACTATTGTTTACAAAATACTGACTGTCTTCTACCCAATTCGGGTTCAAACTCTCGCAGTTAATGGCTTGTCCTCCTCCGGTTGGAACACCTCCATTTACCGTATTAACACCTACGGGAACATCACTATCAGGAATAAGCGCAATATTTATAGCATTATCGTCAAAAGGGCCGGTTAAACCCGGTCCACTTAAGAAAAAACCAAAAGCATCGTTAAAACTGGAGCAAGTAAAACCCTCGTACTCAGTAGAAGAAAAAACATACCTGAACTCTAAAGAATCACCGTTCGGAACGAAATCGAATTCCAGCACAGCTGCGTCATTGATATTAAAACCCGAGATCTGTTCCAAATCGGGATCGGACTGACCAAAACCATTCATTGGATTATCTCCAAATCCGTCAATTACTAAACCTGAGGCATCACAAGTAGCCAAAACAAGGGCTTCCGGAAATTCAACTAAAGCACTATTTCCTGAAAACCTCGCAGCCTGTATATTAATTTCATCAGCAGGCTGCCCATTAAAGGTAATGTTGGTGACTGATACTCCATTCCCAAGCAAGACATTTTGAACCAGCTCTTCAACAGTCATAGTATTGTCCATTTCTATCTGAGCCTCAGCGGGTAAAACGGCCAAAAAAAGGAGAAACGCAAAGAAAAAGCGCATGAGCTTGATTGAGAGTCGAGTAGTTTCCATGGAATCGGTTGTAAACATCTAATAATCCTGACGGTAAATACTTAGCAAAGTTGCCCGATTCGAATCTAAACAAAATTCATCAATTGAACGCTTAATGAACTGATCGGGCAGCCGCCCCGAATTCTTATATTTGCGGCTCTTACAACACACCTAATGGAAAAGACAAAAAATTACATCGATTCGAATAAAAATAAATTCCTCAATGAGCTGGTAGACCTACTCAAAATACCATCGGTAAGCACAGACGCTTCGTACAAAGGTGATGTTTTGAAAGCAGCGGATTTTATCCGCGAAAAGCTGGAGTCGGCAGGTGCGGACAAAACAGAAGTTTGCGAAACAGGGGGATATCCAATCGTTTACGGAGAAAAAATTATTGACGCTTCTCTACCCACTGTATTGGTTTACGGCCATTACGATGTGCAACCCGCCGATCCATTGGAGCTCTGGGATTCACCTCCCTTCGAGCCGGTCATAAAAGACGGTTTGGTAATCGCTCGTGGTGCAGCCGATGATAAGGGGCAGATGTACATGCACATCAAGGCTTTCGAATCTATGATGGAAACCAATTCATTGCCATGCAATGTGAAATTCATGATCGAAGGCGAAGAGGAAATCGGATCGGATAGTTTGGAGCCATTTATGATTGCCAATAAAGAGAAACTTGCGGCAGATGTAGTACTGGTTTCTGATACCGCCATGATTTCTAACGATGCTCCGAGTATCACCGTTGGCTTGAGAGGCCTTAGCTACGTAGAAGTGGAGGTCACGGGACCTAACCGCGATCTTCACTCCGGTATTTACGGTGGTGGAGTAGCCAATCCCATCAATGCATTGGCAGCGATGATCGCTTCCCTCCAAGACGAGGAAGGTAGAATTACCATTCCCGGTTTTTATGATGATGTAGAAGACTTGAGCGCCGCAGACCGCGAAAAACTCAACTTGGCTCCTTTCGATCTTGCTGAGTACAAAGCCGATTTGGAAATCAACGATGTGAAAGGAGAGGAAGGCTACACAACCTTGGAGAGAACCAGCATCAGACCAACGTTGGACGTAAACGGAATTTGGGGTGGCTATACTGCTCCGGGTGCAAAAACCGTTTTGCCTTCTAAGGCTTACGCCAAAATTTCCATGCGACTGGTTCCCAATCAATCGTCTGATAAAATTACCGAGCTTTTCCAAAATCATTTTGAGAGCATCGCTCCTGATTATGTGAAGGTAAAAGTTACACCTCATCACGGCGGTGAGCCTGCGGTTACTCCAACGGATTCTGTAGCTTACAAAGCTGCTGAGATGGCCGTAGAAGAGGCATTTGGCAAAAAGCCAATTCCGATGAGAGGTGGCGGATCTATTCCGATCGTGACTTACTTTGAACGCATTCTTGGCTTGAAAACGATTCTAATGGGATTCGGATTGGATTCCAATAAAATTCATTCCCCCAACGAAAATTATGGCCTCTTCAATTTTTACAAAGGGATCGAAACCATTCCATTGTTCTTCAAAAACTTTGCAGACCTTTCTGAGAAGTAGAGCGCTTTATCCGCTCTTAGCCTTCGTCATTCTTTTGACTTCATGCACCTACGAAAATGTAGATGTGCTGGATGTGACGGGAGTAAAAATTCAGAAGCTGGACAAGAATGGGATCAGCTTTACGGCAAAATTGAGAGTGAACAATCCGAACGGGTACAAGATTCATATCACATCTACCGATGCTGACTTATTCTTGGATGGAAGGCAGGCAGGCAAGGCTAAATTGGAAAACAACCTTGTTATTCCCTCGAATTTCAATGACGTGATCGAAGCAAAAGTGAGAACGGATTTTGAAGGTGGAAGCCTACAGCTCATCCCGATTATTTTAGGAGCTGCAGTGAGCAAAAGTGTGAACCTCCAAGCCAAAGGCACCATAAAAGCCAGGTCATTTATCATTGGTCAAAAATTTGATTTCGACTATACACACGAAGCCAAGTTTTAAAATATGAGCACTCTTAAGCATACCAATGCCCTCGCAGAAGAAGACAGCCTGTACTTGCTGCAACACGCCCACAATCCCGTAAACTGGATGGCTTGGGGTGATGACGCGCGCCAAAAAGCTGCCGACGAAAATAAACTCATGCTGGTTTCCATCGGCTATTCGAGCTGCCATTGGTGCCACGTAATGGAGCACGAAAGCTTCGAAGATGAGGCGGTAGCAGAAATCATGAACCAACATTTCGTCTGCGTAAAAGTGGACCGAGAGGAGCGTCCCGACATTGACCAAATCTACATGGAGGCTGTGCAAATGATGACGGGACAAGGCGGATGGCCGCTCAACTGCTTTGCCCTTCCCGATGGCAGGCCTTTTTATGGAGGCACTTATTTTCCGCCACAACAGTGGGATGCACTCCTTAAAA
>CAZKXG010000094.1:9670-13327 GCA_964556465.1 uncultured Cryomorphaceae bacterium
GGTTTACGGCGGAACCTACTTTCCCAAAGAGCAATGGATGCAAGTGCTCAAGCAGTTGGCTACGCTTTGGAATGACAATCCCGAGAAAGTAAACGAATACGGGGAGAAGCTCACCCAAGGCATGAAGGTTTCGGGAATACTACCTCCTCCCGACCCCAACGCCGACTGGCCAGTCGCAGCGCTGACCGAAACCGTTGAAAATTGGAAATCCCGATTCGACACGGAGCGAGGCGGACCGAACAAAGCACCGAAGTTTCCGCTGCCGTCGAATTACTCTTTCCTGCTAAAGTACGGGTACATTCAAGCAGACAATGAGATTCTCGAGCACGTAAAGCTCACGCTTGACGAAATGGGCCGAGGCGGGATTTACGATCAGATAGGCGGCGGCTTCACCCGCTACTCTACCGACTCGTATTGGAAGGTGCCCCATTTTGAAAAAATGCTCTACGACAATGCGCAGCTGCTCACGCTTTACAGTGAGGCCTACGCCGCATTTGGTGAGTCGGAATATCTCCACACGGCAAATGGAATTAAGTCTTGGCTACGACGCGAGATGCAAAACGGAAAAGGTGGATACTACTCAGCCATCGATGCCGATAGCGAAGGCGTGGAAGGGAAATTCTACGTTTGGGAAAAGGCCTTTTTAGAAGAAAACTATCCCAATTTCGCCAAGTATTACCACTTGGATCAGAATGCCCTTTGGGAAGGGAATATCATTCCCGTTAGAAAAGGAACCGTTTCAGACCTTTCGGCAGCATTGGGTATTCCCGAGGAAAAAGTTATCTCAGAACTCGCCGCGATAAACAAAAAATTACTCGCCGAAAGAAGCGAGCGCGTAAGACCGGGAACGGATGACAAAAGTCTTTGTTCGTGGAATGCGATGTTGATCACGGGATTTGCCACTTCCCACATCCACACGCGGGAAGATGCCGATTTGGCGGAAGCCAAAAGCATATTGGGCTTTATTGAAAGTGAGCTTTTGGATGCCGCAACGCTCGACTTGAAGCACACTTGGAAAAATGGCAAAGCCAAAATCGACGGATTTTTGGAAGACTACGCTTTTTTGATCGAAGCCTACCTCTCTCTTTACGAGGCCACTTTTGCGGAAGCGTATTTAGAAAAAGCCAAGGAACTTTCGTTCAAAACCCTCGACCTTTTTTACGACGACAAAACAGGGGTTTTCTTTTTCACACCTCATCACCAAACCGATTTGGTTTCGCGACCAATGGAGCTAAACGACAACGTCATTCCCTCTTCCAACTCAGTGATGGCCGTGAACTTCATCAAGCTTTCTTCCTATTTCCGCCTGCCACATTTTGAGGCGGTGGCCAAAAGACTACTCAATGCAGTGGAAAAAGGGATGAAAGAATACGGTTCAGGTTACTCCAATTGGGCAGAACTCTGGCTTAGACTAAGCATCGGCTCGCCCGAACTGGTAGCCGCCGGAAACAAGGCTACCACAGAAATCGGGAAGCTAAAAGTGTACGCCCCACTAGTGGTAAAGGCTGCTGCCGAAGAAAAAAGCCAATTGGAATTGCTCAAGGGCAGACTATATTCTACCGATTTGCAGTTTTATCTTTGTCAAAATCGAGCCTGCAAAAGACCTGTGAACTCATTGGCGGAAGCCGAAGAAGAAATCGTGAAAATTTTCGAAAAAAATTGAGAAAGGCAGCCTTCCTACTCTTTTTATTGTTTGCGTTTTCCGATTGTTTCGGGCAACTCATCTCTCTACCCGAAGGGAAGGGTTTTGAGCCCGAAAGCAAGTTCAACTCAACATTTATCGCTGCGAATAATATCACCGAAATAGTGATAACAGACGAACTCAAACCCGATGGCGAAAAGATTAAATCGACAGGAAGAAAAACTGTGTATAAGTTCAACTCAAAGGGAAGAACCGTTTCCATTCAGGAAATCACCAAGTCAAGAGATACGCTATTAACGATTTTCGAATACTCAGAAGGCCGCCTCAGTTGTGAAGTGAAGAACGACGCTTCGGGCCTCTTCAGCTACTGCTACACTTACGATAATACGGATCGCCCCAATTCATTGAAGTACTCTCGACTCGGAAAGAAAAAACGAAAGGATGAGGTTACCGAGATTTCTACAGAAACCTTCGAGCATAAAATTTACGACACCCAATTGCAGAGCACTCAGTTCAATACATCGGGAAGACCATACCGGAAGGAAATCAGGTATTACGACGAGGACGGATACTACTTAAAGTTCGTCTCGGATTTTGTCATGACCAGTCGTCGTGAAGAAGAAAGGTACAGCTACAATGAGCATGGTTTGCTTTCGGTCAAAGAAATAAAACGCCCGAATGAAGAATATTCGAGACATTACGAATACGACGAAGTAGGCAACTTACTGGCAGAAGAGTTGCACAAGGGCGGCATAAAAGTTGAAAGAAGAGAGTACGTTTACCGCGGTGAAGACATGCTGATCCAAGCAGAATTGACCCGCGACGAGATAAAGCAAGCCATTCGGATTCAAAGCTATACGTATAGCTTCCGATAGGTCCATTACGAAGTATTATTTTTGCAACAAATCAGAATGAAAATCATGAGAAAATCCATCATCATTTCAGCGCTTCTCGCGCTTATCACCATTACATCTGTAAGAGCAGATGAGGGAATGTGGTTGCCAATGCTCATCGAGCGTTTGAACCAAAGAGACCTCCAGAAAATGGGGCTCCAATTGACCCCCGAAGAAATTTACAGTGTCAACAATTCCAGCCTCAAGGATGCCATTGTTTCTATGGGTGGCTTTTGCACAGGAGAAATCATCTCGCCGAATGGCTTGATGCTGACCAACCACCACTGTGGCTACGACGCTATTCGCGAAAACAGCACGGTAGAGGCTGACTACCTGACCAATGGTTTTTGGGCCAAGTCTTACGCCGAAGAACTCACCAACGAGGGCCTTTATGTTTCCTTTTTGGTGCGTATGGAAGACGTAACCGAAGAAATGCTTGCCGCTGTGGAAGGCGTTGAATCGGAAGAGGAACGAAGTCAGATCATTTCTGCCAAGGGAAAAGAAATGGCTGCAGCTGCAACCGAAGATTCACACTACAATGCCCGAGTGAGTAGCTTCTACGCGGGAAATGAGTTCTACCTTTTCGTGTACGAAACGTTCACGGACGTCCGCTTAGTAGGAGCTCCGCCATCGAGTGTGGGTAAATACGGTGGAGACACGGACAACTGGATGTGGCCCAGACAAACGGGGGATTTCTCGATGTTTCGCGTGTACAGTGGTCCAGATGGAAAGCCGGCTGACTATAGCCAAGACAATATTCCGTTGACGCCAAAGCATTTTCTTCCTGTTTCAATTGCGGGATTGGAAGAAGGTGACTTTACCATGACTGCCGGATATCCCGGAAGCACGGACCGCTACCTTACTTCTTTCGGTATTCAGCAAGCACTGGATTTGAAAAACCCGACCATCGTTGAAATCAGGGATGCTAAGCTTGCGGCTCTTCGCGACGACATGAAGCAAGATGATGCCATCAGATTGATGTACGCATCAAAGTACGCGCAAATCGCCAACTATTGGAAGTACTTCATTGGACAAACAGAGCAGCTCAAGGCCAATAATGTGAAGGAAGCCAAAGAAGAATTGGAAGCCGATTTCCAGAAATGGGCAGATGCTGACCCGGCT
>CAZKXG010000095.1:0-9482 GCA_964556465.1 uncultured Cryomorphaceae bacterium
TTCGCCTTTTGGAAATGGAATTGGGCGAAGAAAAAATCTTCATCGCCGATGGCGTCCACGTAGCTAAAGAAAAATTGGAACGGTCGGTTGCCACGAATAGAATTATCGCGGCTGGCGAAACCATCACCGCTCAAGACATTCACCTTCTCAGTCCGGGCGATGGTTTTAAATGGAGCGAAAAGGATGACGTCATTGGAAAAAAGAGCGTCAATGAAATTCCCGCAAACGAAGTAATTTACCCCAAAGACTTGCAAGTATGAAATTGAGAACCCTCGCTTCCGACAAGGAGAAAAACAATCGAGAACATCAACAAGAACTCTATTTGAATTCGCCCATTCCCGCTGAGGAAAAGGTTTCTCAGGTGGGGCTTTATCAGCGTCGACAAGAACTATCAAAGGTTCTTTTCATGAACGAGATCTATCAAAAGATCGTTGGAACGCATGGAGTTATCATGGAATTTGGAACGCGCTGGGGACAGAACTTAGCGACGCTTAGCAATATGCGTGGCATTTACGAGCCTTTTAACTACAACCGCCGAATCGTAGGTTTCGACACCTTTGAGGGGTTTCTTGGCGGTCACGAAAAAGATGGCAATGACGAGTCTATCGAAAAGGGTGCTTTTGGGGTAACCGATAACTACGCCGACTACCTCAAAAAGGTGCTCGATTGCAATCAAAACGAAAGTCCGCTAAATCACATCGATAAAATAGAGGTCTGCAAAGGAGATGCGCCACGCGAATTGGGAGCTTACCTGAAGCGAAATCCGCAGACCATAATCGCTTTCGCCTATTTCGATTTTGACCTTTACGCCCCGACATTGGAATGCTTGAAGCTAATTAAGCCACATTTGGTAAAAGGCTCGGTGATTGGATTTGACGAATTGAACGACCCTGGCTTTCCGGGAGAAACAGCCGCGCTTCACGAAGCCTTTGGATTAAACAATGTACGCCTGGAACGAAATAAATTTTCAGCGATGCAGAGCTATTTTGTGTTTGAATAATGTCAAAGAACGAAGAGAGTAGATACAAACTCGTGCTGACCGACATCGACGGTGTGTGGACAGATGGCGGAATGTACTACGACCAAACAGGCAACGAATTCAAGAAATTCAATACCTACGATAGTGCGGGAGTGCTTTGGTGCCGCATGGCTGAAATTAAGGTGGGCATCCTTACGGGCGAAGTCACCGATATGGTGAAACGACGTGCGGATAAGCTCAAAGTGGATTACCTTTTTCAAGGAACGAAGAACAAGCTGGAAATCGTAAAGGAGCTTTGCAAAGAAAACGGAATAAGCCTTGAGGATGTGGCCTATTGCGGCGATGATCTCAACGACATGCAAGTGCTCGAAGCGGTAGGGCTGTCGGCTTGCCCTTCTTCAGCTCCAAAATACGTACAAAAGATCGTCGATAAAGTTTTGACTAAAAAAGGCGGTGAGGGAGCTTTCCGCGAATTTGTAGAAGAACACGTTTTGGCCGAAAGGCTTGAAGAATTGGTGGCTCAAGTAGCTGGAAAAAAACAGAATCAATGAGGATTATTGCAGAAAGTGCCTACAACCATATGGGCGAATTGGACCAAGTACTGGCTCTACTCAAAGCGGCCAAAGAATCGGGAGCTGATTACTTCACGGTTCAAATTATGGATCCGATTTCCTTTTCGGATGTGAACTACTCCAAGCACCAACTATATATCGATCACAATATTTCATTCGACGATTGGGCGAAGGTCATTACCACGGGTAATGAAATCGGGCTGCCCGTTATTCCTTGTCCGCTTGATGAGAAGTCGCTGGCCTTTGTGTTCTCTCACAATATTGACCTCATCAAAGTACACGCGACCGATCTCACGAATCCTCCATTCCTGAATAAAATCAAGGAGCGGTCGCAAACCAAGGTGATCTTAGAAACGCAAGCAGCTACCAATTTTGAAATCCGCTATGCTCTAAAGATCATCGGCGATCAGGTGGAAGCACTTCTGACTGGGTACAGCAACTATCCCACCGAGTACGAAGATTTGAATCTCGATTCTCTGGATGCCTTGAAGAGCGAATACGGCTACCCGGTTGGGTTGGCGGATCACTCTCCTACCATCACCGAAGTGCCGCTAATGGCTTTGGCCAAAGGCTGCGCTTACCTTGAGAAGCACATCGCCATAACCCGCAACAACCGCAACTTCGACTGGCAGGTGAGCATATATCCCGAGGAGTTTCGAATCCTCACGGAAAAGGTGAAGCTTTTTACCAAAGCCCTAGGAAATGGAGTGAAGCATCCGGTGGAGAACGAACGACCTCATCGAGACATCCTTTACAAAAAGGTATTGCCCGATGGCAGCATCAAGCGAGCCGATGACGCACCGAGTTTTATCGCTCACACCATCAACGGGTTCTCGATGGATCGCGTTTCGATTGCCATTATCGCTCGACTCAAGTCGCAGCGCCTACCCAAGAAAGTATTGGCTTCACTTGGTGAGGAGAAACTCATAGAGGCCCTGTATAACAACATTTCTAAAGCGCATCGCCCCAACGATATTCGCCTGGCCACCTCAACCTTGGCCGACGATGATGCTTTGGCTGATCACTGTGCCGACTTAAATATCCCCGTTTTCAGAGGTCACCCCGATTCGGTTATTGACCGAATGCTCGACTTGGCTTGGGAATCACGATCGGGAATCATTTTGAGGGTTACGGGAGATAATCCATTTACTAGCCCTGAATTGACTGATGCTATCATCGAATTGGTTAGAAACGAAAATGTGGATTATGCCAGAGTAAACAACGTTCCTTTTGGGATGTCGGCCGAGGCTTTTTCGACGAAATACCTGTGGGATCTTTATTTGCGAATGGAAAACCCGATGGTATCGGAATACTTGACATGGTTTGTCCTTCTGGATAAAACGTGCAAGAAAGGCTGCATCGATTTTGAGTGGAAAGGAAAAGACTTGAGTTTGAAGAATCTCTCGGTGGATTACCCTCAGGACTTAGAAGGCTGTCAAGAAGTACTGAAATGTGCGGGGAAATCAAAAGTCTCGGAAGTTAGTCTTGAAGAGGCTGTTCGTTGCGCCAATGAACTCCTCTCCGATAAGGAGGATGTGCACATGAAATTGCCCGGAGGCACTACAATGTTGATTTCGGAATACATCGAGCGCTGGAAAAATGCAGATTATGCTTTTCGCAAGAAATTTGAATTGAATTAGGAATGAGAGAATTAATAATCAGACAATTAAAAAATAAGAGTGAGAGAATAAAAAATGTGGGAATTAGCAATTAAGAATGCTTGAATTAAGAATGTTTCAATTAAGAATAAGCGCGGAGCGAGCTGATGGACTGAAAGGAGATAAATAGGAATGGGCAATTGGCAATTAAAAATGATTGAATTAAGAATGGTTCAATTAAGAATTAAATTGCGGGAATTAAAAATGGGAGGAGTTTGATCTATGATTTCCGCTTTTTTTGAAGTGTAATTAGGATCGAGCCCAGAATGCGCAAGAGTTCATCAATGTCTTCAATACAATGGCTTGCCACAGATTCTTCTATTTGCTTTGAATCTCTTAGAAGTCTCAGCCAATACTTTGTTTCTCGTGCTTCTTTATAGGCAATGTTGAGTTTATAGTGGAAGTCCTTTTCGGTGTGAGCGCCGATTCCTTCTTCTACATTTGCTCCAATGGAAGTCCCACTGCGTATGAGCTGTTTGGATAGAATGAACTCTTTTTTGGCAATTAGTGAATATCCTACTTCTAGTGCCTTCAAGGCAAAACTATAGCTCTTGTCTTGCAAAACATTGTTCTTCATCGCTTAATAAGTTTGAAAAATCCAATCACTTAAGTTGAATCTTGAAGTTACCGGATTTATTTCAATTCAAAAATTGTTTCGTACCATCTGAACCTGATACAATTAAAAGAATCATTGGTGATTGGCTTACCTTAAAAAAGGTTCAGTCGATTTTTAATTCTTAATTTTTGCATTCTTAATTCACCCGATAGCTCTTATTCTATGGAGGAATGATACTTATTCAAAACATTTTCTATTGAGAAAGAACCTTCTAAAAAACCTCGACCTCATCAGTTTTTGGGAACCCTTGGATAGGGAAATCCCTGAGATGCGTGTGACGGTGCGTGAAATTCTGCTCGACCTGAAGAAGAAGCAAAGAGAGGTCAAGATCAATAGCGACATTGTAAAATCGGTGCAGCCAAAGGAGTTTTCCAAACCTTTCGTTTTTTCTTTCAATACCACCAATCAGCGCGAGGCTCTTCTTCCACTTTTTGAGGCTTTGGGAGATCGTGCGGAGTTGATTTCCGAAAACAGTGACTTCACCGATGATCTTCTCCCCGACGCTTATTTAAAATCAGAATACCTGAAATACTCTTCGAAAATGCTGGGGTGGTTTTACTCTTTCAAAGGAAGAGACCGCGATGTGTTTCGATCGCGCTACTATAATTTCTACCGCCGATTGGGTCAGTTCAACTACTACCTCAATGCCTTCCAACGGTCGAAGGGAACTGTAAAAGCCTACATCGCCTCAAACGACCACTCGGGGCTAAGCCAAGTGGGTTTTGTCGCTGCAAGAAAAGCCAGAGTTCCGACAGTCTACATTCAGCATGCCTCCATAAATGAGAACTTCCCTCCACTCAGCGCCGAAATTGCATTTCTCGATGGCGAGGACGCCAAAGAGAAATACCTCGCAGCGGGCAAGACCGAAACGGAGATCCATCTGGTAGGCTCCTTGAAATACGATCCTTATTTGAAGCGACGAGAGATCGATGAGCAGAAAGATTTGGTTGGTGTTTGCATCGGGATGGTTTACCATGACATTAACGAGAACTTCAAGCTTTGCGAAGCACTGGAAAAGGCGGGAAAGCGGTTTTGCCTTCGCTTTCACCCTTTGATGGATGAAGCTGTTCAAAAGCGTTTTACAGACCGCGGGTGGGAGATTTCCGATAAGGAAGAGAATGCACCCGACTTCATCCTTCGCTGCGGCATCATCGTTTCAGGCGACAGCAATATCTTATTGGAGGCCATCATTTTGAAGCGGCAACCCATCTACTTTGCCTCCACGGGGGTATCGATAGACTATTACGGTTTCGTAAAACAAGAGATCTGTAAAACAGCGTGTTTGACTTTTGGTGAAGTCATTTCTCAACTGGATGAAGAATTCGATTTGACCTACCACAGACAGAAGGCAAAGCGATACAATGAAACGCTGGGGACCGAGAATGAAGGGAGGTCGACGGAGTTGGTAATTAAACTAATGAAAAGTTACGACTGATCACTTTCGCCTTTTAAGAAGCAAATACCCTGAATTTGGTTTTCCAAAGTTAGACCTTATGAACCCTTTGATCAGACTTAGAATAAAAATCTATCTTTATAGAAATCACTTGCTATGTCACTCATTAAGTGGATACAAATAACTGCATGCTTAATACTAATCGTGTCTTGCAATAATGCAACGGCTTCAGCTGATCTGAACAATTCCTTGGTTGAATTTGATTGTCCTGATACGGCGATATTTGCTGATACTATTCTGACATGTTCCACTGAGTCTATCAACTTAAATACCTTTTTACCTGGTCAGGTGGATCCTTTTGGATATTGGCTTACACCCTTCGGTAGTCTGGTTGCAGGAGGATGGATTTTACCTGCCGCAGATGTACCCGGAGTCTACAGCTATAACTGGATTGATTCTGAAGGTTGTTTTCTCTACGGCACAGTAGCAGTATTTTTCACTCAAGACTCAGACAACGACGGCATCTGCAACGATGACGAAATAGTCGGTTGCCAAGACCCCACTGCCGAAAATTACAACCCCGAAGCGACAGATCCCGGACCTTGTGTTTATGGCCTGTACGAATTTGACTTACTATCCGAAATTATGCTCCCTGAAGATTCGGAATTAGGCGGTAGACCTGCTCCCGACTTTTCCATTTACCCAAATCCTATCAAGAACGGAGACCTCACAATAGTATTCAGTGAGCCAATTCATGGTGGCGGTCAAGTGAGGATGTATGACCTTCTGGGAAAAGTAGTTTTCCAATATACAATCAAAAAAGACCTACGATCAATCGTTATCTCTGCCTCCCACTTCCCGGCTAAGGGTGTTTACGTGATTTCAACAAGAAATGAAGAAGGTGATTATTCGCACCGTAAGGTGATGGTGACAAAATAACACCTGTCTCATAGAATCACTAATGACGCGAAGAGGACATTGAGAGCAATTCAAGAGGTTCCTGTATGCATTGAAATAGTATCTCTCGTACTTTTGCGTTCAAATAGTATGGGGCATTATTTCAAACGTTCGGTCACTCTTTCTTTTTGGGCTCTATTCGCCCTTACCTCACAAGCCCAAGACGGAATCGTGCAACTTCAATTCTCGGCTATCGAAGTCAGCGGGAAAGTCTTTCTCGACTGGACGATGAACTTTGGCCAAACCTGCAATGGGATAGATATCACCCGCTCGACCGACAACCTCAACTTTTCTCCTGTCGGCAATATTCAAGGCATTTGCGGAAGCCCTACCGATACGGTTAGCTACTCCTTTATCGATGAATCTCCCATTCCAAATCAAGTCAATTATTACCGACTATTGATGGGCAATTTAGGTCCGTCGCAAACCATATCGGTTGAAATTATTAACCTCCAAGGAACGGGCTACCAAGTACGCCCAAATCCTATTGTTGAGGAAGGCAGAATTTATTTTGACAATGACCGAAGTGAAGTACATCGACTTACATTGAATTCAACCAATGGGTCTGCGCTAAGGCAATTGACCACGAGAAATGACTTCTTTGAATTAAATACATCTGACTTACCGGCAGGTATTTACATTTTCAGGATTGAGACGGATGATGGATCGATTAAAGTGGCAAGCAAACTTGTTGTAGCAAAGTGAGCAATACCCGCCCAATCTGTCTTTACTAGAATCTTAGCCCTGCAAAAACCCCTACCGTACCTTCGCTATAAGTCGGCATGATGGTAAGTCCTTCAATCTTCTTGGTGCGTTTGTATCCATGCGTCAAGTAAGCCAAATTGGTTACCAAAATCCCAATTCCTGCCCCAAAGAGCACATCGCTCAGATAGTGCTTGTTGTTCAGAATGCGCATAGCACCAACGGAGCCCGCGAGAGTATAACCTCCAATTGAATACCAAGGACTCAAATGACCATACTCTCTATGCAAAAAGGTGGCTGAAATAAACGCCTGAGCCGTATGACCTGAGGGAAAAGATTCATCGTTTTCCCCGTTGGGTCTAAGCCGATTAGTCGCCAGTTTTAGCGGTGTGACCACCGCAAATCCCATCAGCTCTGCTTTGAGCAAGATGGCCGTTTGATCCCGCAAACTGTGTAAACCCTTTACACCACCGAGTTGAAGTCCGTACACCGCGGCAATGGGGACGAAAATCAAGTAATCATCTATCCGCGTATTGAAATCAGAAAAGCTTCGGTTCCGCGCGTCTTCCCATGCATCATCGCTCCAGATGGGATTATCGGTAAAAGCAATACCACCAGCTACAAAAAGTGCAGCGGGTGCAATAAGCGATCTTCGGAATTCAGCGCGGCGCTCCTTCACCGACGGGATTTCATAAGAATTTTGCCGTGTCGAATCCTGAATTACCGATTGAGCCCAAGCCAAATGACTTATAGTGCAAAGGAGAAAAGCGGTTACGAAAGCTTGGCGCTTTACTTTTGATAAAAGGTGTTTCAATCTTATACTTATTGCAATGGTGGTGAATGTCCGAAAACAAACGAATTGAAGAAAGAAAAAGTATTAATTCCCCTTGGGGAATAATTGTGTTACATATCCAACTCGTCTTCTCAGCATTCTAGAAATTCATTAAGTCGAGTTTGAGTCAACCCGATTTCCCGAAACAAGTAACTTTACTTCTTTTAAACCTTACAGACGGTCTATGCCGAAGCATTTTCCAACAGTAGCTTTTCTTCTTGCTCATATATTGCTTCAGTGTCAGTCGCCACATTCAGAAGCAAAAGACGCATTGCCTTATACTTTCGCAAAGCCCGAATATATTTTCGAGCTGGACAAAGACCTTCGGGAAATTTCGGGGCTGGCTTGGTGGAACAACGATACGCTGGTGTCTATTGAGGACGAAAGCGCAACGATCTATTTTCTTTCGGCGACAGACGGAAGCATCATCAAAAAAACCGATTTCGGTGACAAGGGCGATTATGAAGGCATCGCCGTAGTTGAAAGAGAGATGTATATCCTGCGAAGCGACGGTGATCTTTTCAGAGTAAAGCATCCTTTGCGGGAAAAATCGAAAGCCGATAAGAACGAAACGGATCTTTCCCGAAGCGACGATACGGAAGGACTGTGCTTCGACGCGAAAAGCCACTCACTGTTAATCGCTGCCAAAGAAGAAGGAAAATACAGGGAGAGTCGAGTCATCTATCAGATGGGAATCAATGAGAAAGACATTGACAAAAAGCCATACCTCCTGATCGACGAGGAAGCACTATTAAAAGCGCTGCACACCAAGTATGGAAACCGTTTCGGGAGTAGCTTCAAACCTTCAGGTATCGCCTTTCACCCGTTGACAGGCGACCTTTATATCGTATCTGCCGCCAATCATTTGCTGGCCGCCTACGATGATAAAAAAGAATTAATTGATGTCGTTAAGTTGCCAAAGGCATACGCCAAACAAGTCGAAGGCATTTGCTTCGCTCCGGACGGCCGCCTATTCATTTCTACTGAGGGTGGAGATGAGAAAGGAAAGATTGTAGTCTTGAAAATGATGAAGTGGAAATGACGAAGAGATCGATGTTTCTGTTTTTAGTAATTATCTTGATTGGTGCTGCTTGCGACACCACCAAAGACTTGGTTCGAAAGAATTACCCATCCCAAGACCTTTCGACCGAGGGAGTACCCGAACAAACGCTATTCCTAATCGGCGATGCGGGGATACCCGACTCTTTTCCACTCGAGCCCTCCTTGGCACTTCTCCAAAAGAAAATGGCCGAAGTGGATGAGGAGAGGTCATCGGTGGTTTTTCTGGGTGATAATATTTACCCTTCAGGGCTTCACAAAAAGAAGCACTCTCGACGCGCTGCTGACGAGCAAGCCATCAACACTCAGATGGATATCCTCAAAGATTTTGAGGGAAGAGTTGTCTTCCTTCCGGGAAATCACGACTGGAAAGAAGGCAAAGGCGAAGGAGATAAATTCGTTCAACGCCAAGAGCGGTACGTGGAGAAATACTTGGATCGGGGCAACGTTTTTCTTCCCGACGGCGGATGTCCCGGCCCGGTTGAAATCAGACTTTCCGAGCGACTCACTTGGGTGATCATTGATACCCAATGGTGGCTCCACGAGAATGACAAACCACATGGTGATCAGGACGATTGCGACATATATAACGAAGAGGAGTTTCTCCAACAGGTAGAAGATGTCCTCAAGAAAAACCGAAACAATCAGGTCATCATTTCGGGTCACCATCCGCTATATAGCAATGGAAACCACGGAGGATATTTCCCGGTAAAG
>CAZKXG010000095.1:9540-13288 GCA_964556465.1 uncultured Cryomorphaceae bacterium
ACATTCAAGACATTCCACATTACAAATACACGGCGCTGGCTAATGAGTTGAGTACTCTTTTTGATGGATACGACGATATTGTTTACACCTCGGGCCACGAGCACAACCTCCAATATCAGCAGCACGGTACCGCACATTTTGTAGTAAGTGGAGCAGGCTCGAAACGCAGTTATCTGCGCAAAAACAACGATTTGACTTATGGAAAAGCCGATAAAGGATTTGCCAAGCTCTCTTACTTCCCCAATGGAGATTTGTGGCTGGAGTTTTACTCGCCCAATTCAGAGAGTCCCGAACAGCCCACCTATCGGACGCAACTGCGAGAGGGGCATCGAATGCTTGATATCAAAGAAGCAGCTAAGCTGACCGTAGCTGAGGGTGACAGCTTGGTAACCGTAGTTCCGGGAGGTTCCTACTACGACCGAAGTGGATTCAAGGACGTTGTCATGGGTGAACTATACCGCGATGTATGGCGAGCACCCATAGAAGTTCCCGTGATCAATCTCGCTGAGGAACACGGAGGGCTGACTCCGATCAAACGAGGTGGAGGAATGCAGTCCAAGTCACTCCGCTTAGAAGCTCCCGATGGAAAGCAATACGTACTCCGTTCGATTCAGAAATTTCCTGCTACCATTCTGCCCACTGAGCTACAACAAACGTTTGTCACTGACATCATTCAGGATGTGATCGCTGCCTCCCACCCATACGCTTCCATCACCGTGGCGCCGATGGCCGATGCGGCAGGTGTTTACCACACCAATCCAAAATTGGTTTACGTACCCGACGATCCCGCTCTGGGGCCGTTTCGGAATGAATTCGCAAACCTGCTCTGCCTCTACGAAGAGCGTCCCGATGACGATCAGCGAGATGTCGCTTCCTTCGGGTATTCCAAAAAAGTGGAAAGCTCATCGAAGGTGATTGAAAAAATCAGAGAAGACTACGATCACAAAGTTGATGCGCAGGCTTTCCTTCGGGCGCGACTTTTTGATTTGGTGATCGGCGATTGGGATCGACACGACGACCAATGGCGGTGGGCAAGATTCAAGGAAGACGGGAAAACCATATACCGTCCCATTCCACGCGATCGCGATCAGGTCTTTTACAAGGTGGACGGGATTCTTCCCAACCTCATCAACAGCAAGTGGATTGACCGAAGGTTTCAACCTTTCGAGGAGGAAATCACCGATATGCCGGGGATGAATTTTAACGGGAAGTACGTGGACCGAGCCTACCTCGATGAGTTGGAGTGGAGCGATTGGGAGGCCATGTGCGATACGCTACAGGCGGCACTAACCGACTCAGTTTTCCACGAAGCTTTGGCTCAGTTTCCCGATACGGCCTACGCCTTGGATGGAGATCGCATTTTCAAAACACTACAAGTTCACCGCGACAAGCTGAAAGAGTTTGCACGTGAGTATTATGAGGTTCTGGCTAAGGAAGTCGATGTTGTCGGCACTTATGAAGAAGAGTATTTCGAAGTGATTCGTCAGAACAACGATTCGACAAGGGTGCGGATTTACGAGAAAAAGAAGAGTAAGGATAAAAAGAAAAAAGACGATATCATCTACGAGCGCACCTTCCTAACAAGTGAAACAAAAGAGATCAGGCTTTACGGGTTGGACAATGACGACGTTTATGTTCTGAAAGGAGAGGTACAGCGAGGTCCGCTGATTCGGATTGTAGGTGGACCCGACGAAGATCGATATATCAATGAATCAAACGTAAAGGGACTACGTCGCAAAGTGGAAGTGCACGACACGCGCGAAAAGAAAAAGAAGAACCGAAATGATTTTGATTTAGGAAAGGACAGTAGGCTGTACTTGGTTCATAATGACGATGCAGTGGACTATGATCGAAAAGCGTTTTTATATGACATCATGATGCCGCTCATATCTGTGGGATACAATCCCGACGACGGAGTATTCTTGGGTGGTGGATTTCAATTTACCAAGTTTGGATTCAACCGTGATCCATATCGATATCGTCACAGACTCACCGGACAATATGCCATAGCCACGGGAGCCTTCAATTTCGATTACCGATTTGACTACCGTTCTGTTTTCCACTCCAAGTGGGACTTAAGCGGTCAATTGGAAGTTAAAGCCCCCGACTACCTTTTCAACTATTTTGGTTTAGGAAACGATACGGAATGGATCAGCGATGATTTTCGAGACAATCGAATTCGCTTGAACTTCATTGAGTTCAATCCCGCTTTTGCCAGAACGTCCGAAGGAGATGTGCACCGACTGGAAATAGGGCCAACTTACCTCTTGGCAAATCCACCTGACGAGACCGATGATCGATTGATTGAAAATGTGGGTGACCTGGTCGAGAAACTCGATTTTAGGAATCACTCCTACTTGGGAGCGCGTATAAGTTATGAGTTAAACAACGTCGATAAGCAAAGTAATCCGCACCGCGGTATTCGGTTTATGACGGAGCTGTCTTACACCAGTGGGTTGGACGACTCCCAAACTGACTTCTTCAATTTGAAATCAGAATTGGCCTTTTATATTCCTTTCTCCGTACTTCCGAATCGAGCGACCTTGGCCTTGAGAACAGGAACTGCTGCCAACTTCGGAGACTATCCGTTTTTCCTGGCCAATTTCATCGACGGATACGAGCAGATGCGTGGGTACCGCAGAAACCGATACGCAGGAGATGTGACTTTTTACAACAATGCCGAGCTGCGGGTGAAAATCTTTGACTCGAAGAACTACATCTTGCCTTTTGGAATGGGCGCCATGGGATTCTTCGATTACGGTCGCGTTTGGCTGGAAGGGGAGGATTCCAAAACCTGGCATCCGTCTTATGGTGGTGGGTTGTATTTTAACATCATCGACTTTGCGGTACTCACGGCGAGTTATGCGGTTTCAAATGATGATGAAGTGGTTCAGGTTGGTTTGGGATTTTTCTTTTAAGAAGAGTCTGTCGCAATCCACCTCCGACCTTTTGCTCGTTCCTCACAAAAGCTCACCTCCTCCAAAGACGGAGGATAAGCGCATGAATTCATTTTGTATTCTGATTCCATTCGGAATTCACACTGAAATGAAGGTGAAAAAGCTTACGGTGTTATATCTCCCTTTGGAGGGAGTGGCTGTTCCGATTTTCTATCGGAATAGACGAGGGAGGACTTCAGGACATCCACGTCTTCATTTCCGCATGCTACAACGAATCCACCTCCGCCAGCTGAGGACACATGTACGAGTTCATTCATTGGTGCGGTATAATTCGATGCTTCGCAAAGAAGTGATAAAACCGATCTACGCCGGTGGCTGAAACATATAATACAACGAAATCATGTAAGCCAACACCGAAAGGACAATGCCAATGACAAAAACCGTATAGCACAGTCTTAAATAACGGTACTTCTTGTTCAATACTTTCCCCAAGTAGTACAAGTCTTTCATCAATGTCTCGTAGAGGTAATCATCATCTTCCATAAGGTCTTTCATCCCATCGATATAAACGTCGAGATCGAGACCTTGAAAGTTTCCGAAGAAGAGCAAATTTGTTTGGCGCTTTTTAACCATCTCAGGGTTGGCGCCGTTACGTGTTACTTTTGGAATGGTGGAAATAGTAGCAAAAATGACCGATACGATGCAGACTGTCAACAGCAATACCGATGGCCAAAGCAGGTAAGTATTGTTATCCAGTTTTGGCAACAGCGAACTCAGCACCACCGATATAATAATGGCGTTGATGCTGAGCATAATGTTGGCTTTATTATCAGCAATCTGGCTCAGAGCCG
>CAZKXG010000096.1:0-13185 GCA_964556465.1 uncultured Cryomorphaceae bacterium
CACCCGGCACTTTGCTATCTAGAGGCGCTGGTGGGTTGTTGCAAAAGCGAATCATCACCCACGACAGGCGAGCCTCAATTGCTTGAGGCGGCTTTGTTCTAAAGTGCTATTGTAAAATTAATTGGCTGCCAGGTACTCTGCTACTCCTGAGTGCGTGGCTTGCATTCCGCCTTTTCCTTTCTCCCAGTTTGCAGGACATACTTCTCCTTTTTCTTCGAAGAATTGAAGAGCATCAACCATTCTCAACGCTTCATCTACGTTTCTTCCCAATGGAAGGTCATTCACCACTTGGTGGCGTACAATTCCTTCTTTGTCGATCAAGAACAATCCTCGGTAAGCTACCAACTCGCCTTCGGCTTGGAGCATTCCATCTTCGTCGTAGAAAAATTCTCCCGCCAAAACATCAAAATTGTTTGAGATGGTCTTGTTGGTGTCTGCTACGATGGGGTAAGTGATTCCTTGGATTCCTCCCTGGTCTTTGGTCAACTGCAACCAACCCCAGTGAGATTGTTCTGTGTCTGTAGATACCGCTACGATTTCTACTCCACGCTCTTTAAAGGCATCCAATTTTGCTTGAAAAGCGTGTAGCTCGGTAGGACATACGAATGTAAAATCCTTTGGGTAAAAGAACAGAATTACGTGCTTATTTCCGATGTACTGGTCTAATGAAAAATCTTCTACGATCTCCTCTCCGTTTATTACCGCTGCGGCTTTAAATTGAGGAGCTTTTTTTCCAACTAATACTGACATAATGTTTCCTTTGTTTTGTGAGGTACAAAGGTAATCAAGGACCCTGTTTTGCAGGGTGGTGTTCTATTGCTTCTTTCTATCAATGGATAGAATTAGCCTAAAGGAGTAAAACGAGCGTCAAACCCAGAATGATGGCAATGGACTTTGGCCAGCTCAAACGATGGGCTTCATCTGCCTCAAAAATGATTGTAGTGCTCACGTGCAGAAAAATTCCGACGGCAATAGACAGGATAATGGAGTAGATCTCCGTAGGATCATTTGCCGTGTTTTCCAGAAAGTACTGACCTATGAGAATTCCGAGAGGGGTAGCTATGGCGTAAAGAGCGATATAGGCTATTACTTTCGATTTTTTCTCAAATACGTGGTAGAGGATGGCAGCCAAAGCCATGGCTTCAGGTATTTTGTGGATTGCTATCCCGATGGCTAAGCTGCCCGTATCAAAACCATGACCGCCGTGGTTGTGATCAAATCCACCGCCCAGAGGAAGGCCCTCTACAATCGAATGGAGAAACAGGCTTACGAAAATCCCTAGCGGAAATGGGTTTTTGACTGAAATATGGTGATGGATATGACCATGCTCTACTCCTCTGGAAAAATAATCCATAACCATTTGGATGAGGAAGCCCAGCAATATATATAGCCCTGCGTCGTGACCCAAGTGGATATAAATCTCAGGAAGCAAGTGCATAATGGCCAAACCAAACAGGTAGGCACCGCTAAAGGCGAGTAGTACTTTAACGTCTTTGGTCAGGCGCCCGTGGAGATACATTCCGCCTATTCCGGATGCCATTCCTACCGCAAATAATATCAGAACGTAAGACAAAGTCATGGTTTGCGACCTATCAGGATTAGACGAGAAGACTTCTCTGCATCAAATTCATCGAGATTGTAATTCCCAAAAGTATCCAGAATCTCGAAACCACAGCGCCGAAACATTCCCATAAAATCCTCTTTGGTTAAAGCTTTGACTCTCTCATGAAAAGTGTATTCGAGATCTCCATCTTGCAGTTCAATGGTCTTCACGATAAAACCATCCTCATATGTTCTGGTTATTTTGAAGTTGACACCATCAATTTCGCGTGTTTCCAAGGGAATCAGCCCTTTGGTGACTTTTTCAGCATTCATAAAATCCAGAATAACTTTTCCTTTTGATTTGAGTTCAGTAGCAATGGATTTTAAGACCAGTTCGTTTTCTTCCAGGCTGTCAAAATAGCCGAAGCTCGTAAAGAGATTCAATACATAGTCAAACCGATTTTTTCCCAGCGGTTCTCTCATGTCGTGCCTTACAAAATGTAGGCGCTCACTACTTTTTTGATTGGCAAATCGAATGTTTTCCTCAGCCAGATCGGCCCCCGTTACTTCAAAGCCTGCTCGATTTACGGTAAGGCTGTGACGACCTTTTCCACAAGCAAGATCGAGAAAATGTGCTCGCTTATCAGGCGATAAATATTTGAGCAGGTTGTGTATAAAACGCTCTGCCTCATTCTCATCGCGGTTGCTGTAGAGGAGGTGATAGTATGGGGAATTAAACCAGGTGCGGTACCAGGATTTATCTGATTTGTGAGATGGTTTCAATGCTGGAAAAATCAGGCTGCGAAGCTATGAAATTATGTGTTGTTATTTAATTAACATCGGTTTGAAGAAATATTTGGACTCAATTGAATAATTGAGCGAGGTCAAAAAACTATATTTGGCAAAACACGCGCATTTGACGGAAATTCACGAGATTTTTGATCTGTACGATTCCATGGAACGTAAGAACATCATGCTCTCTTTTAAGGGAGAGATTTCTACGGAATTGCTTACTTCGATTCTTCAGATTATTGAAAACAAGCTTGATCGATTTGGGGAAAGCTCGAAGGTTAAAAAGCGTATGTTCAATATTATGGTTGAATGTTTGCAAAACCTTCATCACCATATCTCTCAGCCGGCTATGGATGCCGGTAAAGAAATGCCTTCTGTAATTGTAATGGTAGCTAAGAATGTGACGGGCTACTCGATCATTACAGGAAATTTTGTGGAGGAAAGTGAAGTAGGTCAATTGAAAGGGAGACTGGAGGAAATCAACAGCATGAGCAAAGATGAGGTCAAGGAACTCTACAAGTCAGTCTTGGCAGATGGAAAAATGTCTGAGAAAGGTGGCGGAGGATTGGGTATGATCGATATTGCTCGAAAGAGCGGGGAAAAATTGGATTTTGGTTTTATTCCATTCGGAGAGGATAAAACGTTTTTCAGTTTAAATGTCAAAGTGAAATAAAAGAATCAACTAGTCAGATGGACAGTATCAATATAGAAGGAACACCAAAAACACCTACGGTAAAGTTTGACGATCACTCAGGTGTTCTTGTCATTCGTGGAAGGTCTATACCCGAGAATTCGATTGATTTTTACAAACCTTTACTTGATTGGCTCGACGTATATGCTGAAGGCAATGGAGAGGCTTTGACCTTGAATATGGAATTGGAATATTTCAATACCAGCAGTTCCAAATGTATCCTTGACGTTTTTAAAAAGCTCGAGCACATTTCTAAGCAGGGAAAAAGCGTATCGGTAAAGTGGCACTACGAGGAAGACGATGAGGACATGCTCGAGGCGGGTGAAGATTATGACGCAATAATCGACATCAACTTCGAGATGGTTAAGGTCGAGGAGATTTAATTACTTCTTCACAGGTAGGCTTACATTGTCTTCGATAAATCTCATTAATCGCGGAAATACATCGAAGAATAAGCATATGATCAGTCCAATGGTCATACCCCAAATCACCATCAAGTTCGCAAAGAAAGTGTCGATGAAATTCCCAAAGAGTTTCTTTGCCGGTGCGTAGAAGTGGGCGCTGAAAAAATCAGCATTGTACGGCATCAAATAGATTAAGTCCTTTTTCTGAATCAATTCACCATTGTGCTCTGCAATGTAGTTTAGATCGTTTCTATTCGTAGCGAATACTTCGAGCTGATCATTTTTGAAATTGTCAAAAAGCAGTTCGTATTGGCTGTCTTCACCACTATTACGTGTCATTGCATATATCGCGTTCTCTTTCTCGCTCTCCGCTTGATTGTATACTTTTCGGTAATGCTCTTCCAATAAATTGAGGTGATCGCGAAGGTCGGAAAGATGTTCGACGCTGATGGCTTCTGAAGTCAGCTGATTGACATCATTGAATCTGATTCCTTTCAGGAATGCGTTTTCTTTCTGAAGCTCATTTCTTAAAACGGTAAGTTCTGATTCCAGTTCAACTGTAGCGGATTCGTCATCCAGAATTCTGGAAACACGAGCTGTCTTATTTTTTAATTCTGTGATCCAATAATCTTTCTTCCAGTTCGAAAATTTCTTTCGCCTTTCTAGCTCGTAGAAGTTCTCCTCGTAGTCATTCCACTTAAATTGTGTTACCGCAATGGCTTCATATGCCCATCTGCTGGCCATGATATTTCCAATCCATGGCACACCGCTTTGAGAAGCGAAAATGGGATTGAGTCGGTCGAATTTTACGATAATTCCGCTAAAGAGAAGTTGAGGAATAATCACGATCGGAATCAAGATGTAAATCACCTTGGCCGAGTTGAAACTCGCTGAGATGTTTAATCCTAGTACGTTTGCAAAGGTACAGGTCGAAAATAGTATGGCCCAATAAGGGAGGGTCATTCCTTTGATTTCCAAAATCGTATTCCCGATCACAACGAAAAGGAACATCTGAATAGCCGAGATGGCCAGCATGATTCCAATTTTTCCTGATAGGTAGCTTCCTTTACTCAGGTTGAGGAAGGACTCTCTTTTTCTGATTTTTTTGTCTCGGATGATTTCTTCAGAACTCACGGTCAGGCCAATGAACAGCGCTACTATAACGGAGATGAAAATGTACACCGGAATATTCTCGTTTTCTCGGAAAATATACTCAGAGGCACCTCCGGAAGGCACGAAGAACCGCATGAAAAAAGCAAGGATCATGGCCAAAACGGGAGCTTCCAGCAGATTGATCAGTACATACTGTCGGTTGGTTAATTTTGAGAGTACATCTCGTTTAATAAAAATGGAGAGCTGCTTCAGCTTACCCGGAATTGTGAAGTTACTCTCGGGAAGCTCATGTGCTTCCTCCACTGAGCCATCAAAGATTTCAATGTGCTCCTTGTATAATTCATACCACTCTACCGGCGAGATTTTTCTTTCGGGCGTCAAGTTTCCGAATTCGTCTACTATTTTGGCTTCGATGATATTAAAGACATCTTCTGTCTTCACATTTCCACAGCTTAAGCATTCAGCTTCCTCGCTGTTCACGTGGTTTACCATTTTTCGGAAGTACACGAGGCTGTCCACGGGGTTTCCGCTGTAAATGGGGTATCCGCCTTTGTCCAATACCAAAAGGCTATCAAACATCTTAAAGATATCTGACGAAGGTTGATGGATAACTACAAAGATCAATTTGCCTTTAAGGCAGAGTTCTTTGAGTAAGTCCATAATATTTTCTGAATCTCGCGATGAGAGTCCCGACGTTGGCTCGTCGATGAAGAGAACAGCCGGCTCTCGGATTAATTCCAAAGCAATGTTGAGGCGTTTTCGTTGCCCACCGCTAATTGTTTTATCCAAGGGGTTTCCCACTTTCAAATCGGCCGTTTCTGTCAGTCCCAGTGTTGAAAGCATCTCATGTACCAAGTCTGAGATTTCCTCGTCCGACTTTTGTCCAAAGCAAAGTTTGGTATTGTAAAAGAGATTTTGGAATACCGTAAGTTCTTCGATGAGCAGGTCATCCTGTGCTATGTACCCAATCACTCCTTCAATGGAATGTGCATCGTGGTGAATGTCGATTCCATTAATGCTCACAGCACCCTTTTTAGGAGCTAGATTTCCATTTAGGACATTGAGCAGAGTAGACTTTCCGCTTCCGCTGGCTCCCATAATTCCTACGAGACTTCCTGAATTCTCTTCGAGGTTAATGTCGTGGAGACCAACGTTTCCTTTTTTGAAAGTATAGGATACTCCCTTGGCTCTGAATTGAATATTGACACTATCGTTGTCTTTCAGAAATGAGCCAAGAATATCGCTATAGTAGATCGGGCTAATCTTTGACCCTCTGATAGATGCTCCTTGATTGAGCACGTAAAACCTATCGCTTACAATTGGTTGACCCGACACATTGTACCTTCCGTCCCCTTTGTACTTAATGAAATGAAGGTTGACCGTTGGAAGCCGCAATATTCTGATATATCCATCCAGCCCTTTGGCGGTCAAGTGTTTTCCAAATGCCGCTGCCGAATCTGTATTGTCGGTTATGTACATCACATTCTGCGATGCGATGAGTTCTGTTTCTTTTTCTTCGACAAAGAGGCGAGCCAATTTAAACTCTTCCATATCGAAGTTGAAGGTTATGGCCACCGTATTTACGAACTCTTGCTCCAGGTCGCTTACCTCCTTGTGTGTGTAGATGAATTCCAGCAGTCGAATGAGAACGATGGTTTTCTGACGCTGAGTCAGCTCCTCGTTTATTTCAGTGCAAATTCTCAGCACCTTAACAGAGTTTACCGAAGTGCGTTTTTGTCTGCCATTTTTGGCAGAAGATACTTTTTGATACTTTTCAAGATAGATTTCGAATGAATCGAGATACTTGCGGACCAATGGGCCGGGGAGACGTTCTTTAAGAAAGGATTCAACTATGGTGCGACCACTTAAATCCTCCTCATTGGTCGTGTGAACCCTTGCAATAATTGCAAAAAGCTGTACCAGGGCATTGAGTATTCTCTCGCTCATAATAGTTCAAAGGGTGTCAAAAAAAAACGCCTCGAATTCGAGGCGTTTCACTTTTCAGTAGGGATTAAATTACTTCTCGAATCCAACGAGTAGTACGGCGCACCCTGAACTTTGTTTCGTTTTGTCGAGCTTAGCTTCCAATCTCACATCAAGGGTCGATTCAATTTCAAAATCCCAGTAGGGACTATTCTGATGTTCTTCGTTGGAAAAAAGTAGATTATTTTCCTGATCATAAAGTGAAAAGATGAGTTGTTCTTTCTCCATTCCACTGAAGGCGGCGATTCTGTATGTGCTATTGCCGTAGAATGTTGTCTCAAATTCTGCGATTTGACCATCAAAGATCAACGCTCGGTAAGATTGCCCGTCAGGTACAAAATCATCGCTCATAAATGTGCGGGCCATGTAGGCCGTGCTATCGCATTGGGCGGACAGATGCCACATTGGGCCGAAAGCCAATGCTATGATGAATAGAATTCTTTTCATTTTTTTGTAATTTTTGTTCTCGCCGATCTCAGCAATGCGGTAATAGACGCCAGCAGTGAATCGGAAATCTGATAGTCTGTTTTGCTTTTGATCACCGTAACTTTCTCTGAAGCTTTGGTTTCAGGTTGCTCAAAACTATATGACGATTGAACGCCTGCATAAGCTTCTTGAATACTGTCAAGCACTTGGTACAATTCACTTTTCTTGAAGTTTTGGTCGGCAGTTTTGTCTAGCGCCCTAACAATCGTCGAACTACTCTCTTTTTGCTGTGCTACACGTGCTCTGGCCGCATTATTTCCTTCAATGGCTGATTGAGCACTCAAATGAGATGATTCAATCCAACCACCTAAAATGACCAGACCGGCCATATCGTATCTTTCGTTTTTCTTGAGGTAGGCATCGCCTTCTTCATAGAACCGACCAATCAAATAGACCAACGAATCTGGATTGTCAGCATTGGACCCTAAACGTTTTACCAAACCGGGACTTATCGCTGAGATCACGCCAAGGTCCTTAGCCAAATTGTCAATCGCTTTAAAGTAAGAAAGTGCCTTCTGGCCGTCTTGGTAGAGTGATGAGTAAGCCATGTCTGTTCCGAAAACACCAAGGTTCATCGCCTTTTGGGTATTCGTTTCGTAATCGCTGTAGCCTTTCGAGTCGTTGAGTAATTCAGGTCTGTACTCCGCACCGGACTCCTGAATCAGGATGGCTGTTTGTATCGGCGAAGGAATGCTGAATAGTTCGCCCGAGATATTTACCAAATTGGATTTAGCACTGTCGAGCGATAAGGCTTTCTGTTCCTCAGATTTCTCTATACTCTTTTCACCACAGGAAACCGCCAACAGCAAAATACCCGAGAGAAGGACAAATAGAGGAAAGCGAAAATTTTTCATTTCAATTGTTTTAGGGGGAGACTCTCCTCGGTTTTTTTCCTCTTTTTATCGGAACACGTTGGTCCGCTTGAGGAAAGTAACCAGGATAACTCCTGAAACTACTACTACACCTGCATAGAGCAGGGCCGCATTCCATTCTTTGAAGATGATCTTGCCCGTTAAGAATAAGATTCCATAAGTCAAAGCAACGGATGCTAACCAACATACGGCAAGTCGGGCTATGTTGTTCCGGTTTTCGACAGTTGATTTTCGGAATATGCGCCAGTTGCCGTCGGGACGCACTCTGTCGAAGAATATTTTCAAGGACGCTTCGCTCTCCTTTGGGCCAAAAAAGGTGAATAGGATCCATACGATGGTGGTAAGTCCAACGGTCAGGAAAAAACTGTTCGGAAACTCCAGATCAAAAACCCACTTTCCAACAGCGTAAACAATAAAAGGCGTAACAGTAGCAGAGATTTCGCTCCAAGCATTGATGCGCCACCAATACCAACGCAGAATTAAAACCAGTCCCAGACCTGCTCCGCACTCTAAAACAAACTCCCAAACACCACTGATCGAAGTCATAAATTGAGTGATGATTAGTCCGCAAACCATCAATAGGAAGGTGATCAATCGAGATGCCAAAACCAACTGTTTTGAATTGGATTCGGGCTTGATGAACCGCTTGTAGAGATCATTGGCCAAATAGCCGGCACCCCAATTGAGCTGGGTGCTGATGGTACTCAAATAGGCTCCGAGGAAGGCAGCGAGCAAAAGTCCCTTTAGCCCCATTGGCAAAAAATCTTTCATGGCTCTGACGTATCCTTCCTTTAAATCTGCACCTTCCAATTCAGGGTACAGCACCATACAAGAAAGTGCTACCAAAATCCACGGCCATGGACTCAGGCAATAGTGAGCGATTTGAAAAAACAGGGTGGCGTAAACCGATCCTTTCTCCGTCTTGGTGCTCATCATCCTTTGAGCCACGTAGCCGCCACCCCCCGGCTCCTGGCCCGGGTACCAACTCGCCCACCATTGTACACCAAGATAAGCAAAGAAAGCTCCGAAACTGATGACCATCATATTACCGGCGCCTTCACCTCCTTCGCTAATAGTTGGAAAGAAATTAAACGTGGACGGGGGTAGAGCCGACTTCAAACCTTCTATTCCGCCTACCTCTTCGCTACCGACTACAATGAATGCCAAGACAATCGTGCCGGCAATAGCCAAAGTGAACTGAACCACGTCAGTAACAGCCACTCCCCATATTCCCGAAAGGGAAGTATAAAAAGCGGCAAAGACCATGGCAATGGCAACTATAGCATAGGTGAGTTCGGATGAGGTTCCGAAAAACTCTTGGATGATGGTGATCATCGCCAAGTTTACCCAGCCGATGATCAAGATATTCATGATCAGGCCGAGATAGACGGCTTTGAATCCTCTAAGCATCGCTGCGGGTTTCCCTGAATAGCGCAGTTCGATAAACTCCGTTTCAGTTAGTACGCCTGCTCTTCTCCATAACTTGGCAAAAAAGAAGGTGGTGAGCATTCCCCCCGCCAGAAAACTCCACCAAATCCAGTTTCCTGAAATTCCACTCTTCCCGACTAGTTCCGTTACCGCTAGGGGTGTATCTGCGGCAAATGTGGTCGCAACCATCGAAATTCCTGCCACCAACCAAGGCATCTCCCGATTTCCTAAAAAGAAACTCTCCAAACTCTTGGAAGCTCGCTTCCTGAAGTAGAGGCCTATTGTGAGACTGAAGACTAAAAACACTATGATTATCGCCCAGTCAATCCAATGTAAATCCATACTCATCATGGCAATCGAATTTACACGGTGGACCCAATTCCTTTTTCAAAAGCTTCTCTTTTCTTACCACGGCTATCTGTTGGTAATTCCATTAATTTTGCACTCCTCATTTGGATTTACCCTTGAAAGTTTTTTTCGCCGACGTCGTATTACCTTTAGCTCTCCCGAAGACCTTCACTTATCGCATACCGCAGAATATGGTTGGCTTTGTGGAAGAAGGTATCAGGGTTGTTGTGCCTTTCGGCAAAAACAAACTTTATACGGGGGTGGTAGCTCGGATGCACGATAGAGCACCCGTTGGATATACTGCCAAATACCTCGACGATGTACTAGAGGAAACTGCTTTGATCAATAAAAAGCAGATGAAACTCTGGGAGTGGATTTCCTCCTATTACCTCTGCACAAAAGGCGAAGTGATGCTCGCAGCTATGCCCTCTTCCATGCGCCTTGGCAGCGAAACCAAATACATTCCCAACCCCGCTTTTGAGGGAGACATTACGGGGTTGAGTGACAATGAGCAAATGCTGCTACAAGTTTTGCACGATCGAGAGGTAATGTCCGCCGCTGAGGTTTCTGAGATTCTCGATCTCAAAAACATTCAGCGCACCATGAAGCGCTTGCTTGAGGCATCAGCCATCTTGATCATGGAAGATATGAAAGAGGGCTTTAAGCCAAAGGTAGAGAAGTTTGTTCGCCTTAGTGAAGCCTGTGAGGATGAAGAAGGCTTGGAAGCAGCTTTTCGCTCAGTACAAAGGGCGCCCAAGCAGGAAGAGCTGCTGATGGCTTTTATTCAATTGAGTGAGCGCTACAGCGCTGAGGCTAAAGACGTTCAAAAAACAGTTCTGCAAAAAAGAGCTGAAGCCTCTTCTGCTCAAGTAATGGCCTTGCAAAAGAAAGGCATTTTCGAGATTTACGAAAAGGAGGTCGGCAGACTGGTTTATGGCGAAGGGGGCGGAGCGGGACCGATTGAGCTGAGCCCGACTCAAGAGAATGCTTTGGCCGATTTGAAAAAATCATTCGAAGAGAAAAGTGTTACCCTTCTCCACGGAGTGACTTCTTCGGGCAAGACGGAAATCTATATCTCCCTGATCAAAGAACAATTGGAAAAAGGGAAGCAAGTACTCTACATGCTACCCGAAATTGCATTGACTACCCAAATGATCAACCGCCTGAAGGCGCATTTTGGCGATTTGGTAGCAGTCTATCATTCCCGTTTTAGCCAGAACGAGCGAGTGGAGTTGTGGAATACCATCGGAGATAAAAACTCAACGAAAGCCAAGGTAGTACTAGGTGCCAGAAGTGCTTTGTTTCTGCCGTTTTCTGATTTGGGTTTGGTTATCGTAGACGAAGAACACGAAACTTCATTTAAGCAATTTGATCCCGCACCACGCTATAACGGAAGAGATGCCGCGATCGTTCTTTCGAGTATTCACGGAGCCAAAACACTACTGGGGTCGGCCACGCCATCTTTTGAGTCTTACTACAATGCTAAGAGCGGAAAGTATGGTTACGTGCAAGTGACTGAGCGTTTTGGTGGAGTAGAGCTTCCTAAGATTGAGCCGGTCTCCTTATCGGGAAAAGAGAGCAAAGCAGGATACTTCACTAAAGAATTGCTCGATGCCATTCGCGAAACTTTGGAGAATAACGAGCAGGTCATCCTTTTTCAAAACCGACGCGGTTATGCGCCAATCCTACTCTGCAACACCTGCGGATGGTCGCCTGAGTGTACGCGATGCGATGTGACCTTGACTTACCACAAAGCTCAGGACCGCTTTGTCTGTCATTACTGTGGAAATCGCTATACAGCTCCACCGAGTTGTGCGGCTTGTGGTAGCCATGGCTTAAGGTTGGCTGGTTTCGGCACGGAGAGAATCGAAGAAGAACTACCGATCTATTTTCCTGAGGCTACGGTGGCTCGATTGGATCTGGACTCCACCCGCTCGAAAAATGCTTACTCCAGAATTTTGACCGACTTTCAAAATGGCTCGATTGATATTTTAATCGGGACGCAAATGATCACTAAAGGGCTTGATTTCGACAGGGTGACTTTAGTCGGGATTTTAAATGCAGATCTCTTGCTTCGATTTCCCGATTTCAGAGCAGGGGAGAGGGCTTATCAACTTATGACCCAAGTAGCAGGAAGAGCAGGCCGAAAAGAAAAGCGGGGTAGAGTAATTATCCAATCCCAAGACCCCAATCAATGGCTGATTCAGCAAGTGAAGCACGGTAATTACGAAGGGGTTTTGAACCAAGAGATTAAGGAAAGAAGGGAGTTTGCCTATCCGCCTTTTACGCGATTGATCAAGCTCACACTGCAACACCGCGAGGCGGAAATGGTCGATTATTGCGCCGCTGAATTGAAAAATGAACTGCTCAGTATTTTGCCCGAACAGTCCATTCTAGGGCCTGAGTACCCAATCGTGGCAAGGGTGAAAAATCGCTACAACAAAAACCTCCTCCTCAAACTCCATAGAAATCAGAATCCTGGCGATTTTAAAGAGAAGATGAAAAACCTCACAGGCCCCTTCTTTGCCAAAAAAGAATTCAAATCCGTCAGGTTGATTATAAACGTTGACCCTTACTAACGATTAAGCGTATCTTGTACCACCAATTTCACCTGCAGTGAAGAACGTATTTGGACAGTGGAAATTTTTGAAATCCTTGCTCATTTCCATTTTTGGAATTTTGACATGGCCCCGCTATGTGTGGACCAATAAGAGCGTGATAGCGGGAATGGATGTTTTGCAGAAACTTCCCGATAGCAATGTTCTTTTTGTATCCAACCACCAGACCTACTTCGCGGATGTCATTTTGATGTACCACGCCTTCAGCGCGGCAAAATGGAAATTCAAACGAGGAATCAGAAATCCTCTCTACTTGCTTTTACCCAAAACCAATGTTTACTATGTGGCCGCCTCTGAAACGATGAAGAGCGGATTGCTTCCGAAGTTATTTGCCTACGGAGGAGCTATTACAGTAGACCGTACTTGGCGAGCCTCAGGTAAATCTGTAGAAAGAGAAGTAAACCCAAAAGACCCCGAAAATATTTCGAAGGCGGTTCGTTCGGGTTGGCTCGTCACTTTCCCGCAAGGAACCACCAAGGCTTTTGAAAAAGGTCGAAAAGGGACTGCCCATATTATCAAACAGAATAAGCCGATAGTCGTTCCTGTTAACATCGACGGATTCCGAAGGGCATTTGACAAAAAAGGGCTCAAAATCAAAAAGAGAGATACTCGATTATTGATGAAATTCTACCAGCCACTCGACATCAATTACGACGCCCCCGCTGAAGAGATTTTGGAGCAAGTGATGGTGGCTATTAAACAAACTTCAGAGTTTCTGCGTGTACCTCAACCTGAGGAAGATGGGGAGAAGTAAGGTCAGATGTCAGTTTTCAGTGAGCAGTGTTGAAGTTGACCATACGGTCTTTGATGACAAGGTAGCTTGACGCACGGCGGTATCAGGGACTTGGGGAAAGTAATCAGGAACGTTCGGCCAGATTAATTGAAATTTACTTGCGCAGCCGATTTTT
>CAZKXG010000097.1:0-6838 GCA_964556465.1 uncultured Cryomorphaceae bacterium
TCATCGCCACAGGATGCCCATTTTGCAATACCATGATGACCGATGGTATAAAGCACTTTGAAAAAGAAGCGCAGACCGAAGTCTTCGATGTAGCCGAACTCATCGCCCAAGCCGCTGATCTATGATTGCCACAAATACATCTGCCATAGCAGAATTACTACCTACGACCTTGTCGGATTCAAGTCGTGTCTGGGTTTATCAGGCGGAGTCTAATCTTTCGGAAAATGAAGTGGCGCTGATCAAACAGGCTTGTGAGCAATTTATTCCAGCTTGGAAGGCTCACGGCACCAACCTTCAGGCCGACTACCGCATTCTCTTTGATCGTTTCGTTTGTCTGTTTGTTGACGAATCGGGGCAAGACGCCACGGGATGCTCCATTGATAGCTCCGTTCACTTTATGCAGCAACTCGAAAAAGCCCTCGGCAAAAGCTTGATGCAGCGAACTCAAGTGATCTATTTCAACGAGGATAGCGAATTACAAGAACTCGAGATGAACCAAATGAGCGGGACGGTGAAGGCTGACACGCTCGTATTCAATAACCTAATTAATTCATTAGGTGATATGAAAAAAGGGTGGCTAGTTGCTGCGAAGGATAGTTGGCACGCGCGGATGTTATAAGTTAGCAGGCACAAAATCAATATTCTTCTTGGTCGTCAGCTCCCCTGAATCTAGGTCGAGGCAAACCAACCTGCCAAAATCAAACACTCCGGCACGAATACAACCATTGTCCAACTTTATTTCCGGTTTCTCATTCGCAAGGTCTCTTTCGATTACTGACAAAGTGGTTGGCACATGTCCATGAACTACTTTCTTCCCATTCAGCTTCTTCTTGTCGTAGCGCATTGACCTGATCCACAGCATATCTTTCCATCCGGTAAATGGATCTTTCTTTCCTGTATCGAATCCCGCGTGTACCAAATAGTAATCTTCCAGCTCGTAGAAGAAAGGAAGCGCATGGAAAAACTTGTAAACCGGCTTGGGCAGAATGTCTTGCTTTAGAAGGTGAGATGAATACTGCCTTTCGGCCAAAGCCTGCAGTTTAGCATGATCTGTCTCGGCAAATTGTAAAAACAGCTGTTCGTGATTTCCCCGTAAGGGAAAAACAGAATAGCCGTCGACCAATAATTCTGCGATTTTCTCAATGACAAAGATGGAATAAGGAGCGCGGTTGATCATATCGCCCAAAATGAAAAGCTGATCGTCTTTGGTCAGTTTGAGCTTTCGCAATAGCTTGACGAATGTTTGGAAGCTACCGTGTATGTCGGTCAGTACAAGCCTTCGCCCGCTTGGCCTTTCGACAAAGAAGCTCCTACCCTCTCCATCGAGAGATTCCCCCAAATTTGATTTGAGAATCTTCGTGGCCTCTTTGATCAATCTCGCTTGCATTCTACTCCAGATGCAAATCGATGTAGTCGAGAACCTTCGTCATGAGGTGAATTCGGTCTTTTCCGCGGACATTGTGCGGATGACCCGGGTAGACGAAAAAGTCGACTTGAACTCCTGCGTCGACGAATGATTCGAGAAGCGAATAAGAATGCTGCGGCACCACCACATCGTCATCCAGTCCGTGTATTAGCAATAAATCCCCTTCAAGGTTTTCGACATAGTTATTCAACTTTGCCTTTTTGAAACCTTCGGGATTTTCTTCGGGCGTGTCCATGTAACGTTCGGTGTACATGATCTCATAGAGACTCCAGTCGGTGACTGGTCCGCCGGCTACACCCACCCCAAAAACTCCCGGTTGGCGAAGCATGAGTGAAGTGGTCATAAAACCTCCATAGCTCCAACCATGAATAGCCATTTTGGTCGAATCAGCGTAGGGCAGCGTTTTCAAATAATCCACTCCTGCTAGTTGATCTTCCATTTCTACATCTCCCAGATTTCTGAAAGGTGCTTGTTCAAACTTCAAACCACGGTGACCTGATCCACGGTTATCAACCGTAAAAATCACGTAGCCACGATTCGCGGCGTGGAACATCCAAAGTGGTGCACCCGCCGTGCGGTTGTTTGTGATCATCTGCGCATGAGGCCCGCCATAAACATAAACGATGACGGGGTATTTCATATCGGGGTCAAAATCGTGTGGCTTAATGAGCCGCCCTTGAAGCTTCGTGCCATCGGAGGCGTCCAAAACAGGGAGCTCTATATCTCCCATTTGGTATTCGGTCAAGGGATCATCGGCTTCAACCAAGTTCAAGACTTTCTTTCCCTTGGCGTTCATGACATAAACATCATTGGCAATGGTCATCGATCGCTCCTTAACCACCATCAACTTAGACTCTGAATCAAAATCGACAGTAAAAGAAGACTCTTCTTTCGTCAGTTTTCTCAGTTTGCCCGTATTCAAATCAGCTATTGCCAATGCTTCACTCATCAATCCTTCAACCACTTCACCAAAGAAAACGTCCATCTTTCAAGAAAATCGGAGGTCGTTCGGGTTCTACATAAGCTTCATCCGATTCGGTAAAAAGTGTCTTTTCAAAAACTCCGGTTTGCGTGTCGTAAACGTTCAATTGCATTTCATCCTGACCGCGATTTACTATGGCCAGGTACGCTTTTCTTCCATCAGGTGAAAAAGTGAAATTGGTGTAGTACTGATCTTTCGGCCCAGTAGTTTGCAGGTAATAAGTGGTGTCCCTTTCGGCATCGTAAATTCCGACCCGCCCGGTATGACTGGTTTGACCCGCCATGGGGTACTTGAGCGGGCGCGGCTCTCCCGGGATAGTCGAATAATCTGCCAGAGGGTAGTCGGTTACTTCAGACTCATCCATTTCGTAAAAGCCCAGCATCTTTCCATTATCAGACCAGAAGAGCCCATTTCGGATTCCGAATTCGGAACGATGTATGGCAATACCCGCCGATACGTGCGACTCAACCGTGTGATTGGTGACTTGCCTTTCAGGGGAACCTGAAGACTTATAGAAAATATTTGGACCGATAGTATAAGTCACTGATGCAGAAGCAGCATGAAAGGTCACGTTTTTGGCATTATCAGGATATGTCAGTACCTGCTTCAAATCACTGCCATCAGAATTAACTGAGAAAACTTTTTTTCCTCCTGAAAGAAAAACTTCACTCTTATGAACTTGAGCGATTCGAAGTCTGCGCAGCGTATCGGTATTGGTTGACCTCAACTGATCGTTAATTGAGCTAAGCTCAATTTGAGTTAATGTGTCACCATCGAGATTTCTGACGATCAAATCGCGATTTTCTCCTGAATGAATGAACTGTTTATTCGGCAACCAGTGAAACCCTGAAACCGTTTTAGGGGCCAGGCTTCGATACTGCTGCAATATGGCAGTAGCCATATCAATTTCCTTTTTATCGGTTTGAGCAAAAGCCGACTGAAGAAGAATAATGAGTGAAAAAACAAGTGATATTTTGCGCATAGGATTTCGTTGATGCGGACAAATATAACAGTTGTAAGATTCCGTATTTTTGCCAAATGGAAAAAGCCAAATCTTTGATTTTTCTTCTTTTTTTGATCGGCTCTGCAGCCTTTGGTCAAAATGACGTGGTGATTACTTGGGATCAATTGGCAGACGTGCGGTTTGAAGAAACCTACGACGAAGGGTCGGGAGCGTTTTATGACAAACCGGTCTTTGGCCCGATGATCCAATCGATGGAAGGTCGAGAGGTAACGATCACGGGCTATGTGATTCCGATGGATGTCAACCTCAATGTTTATGTGGTTAGTCGCTTTCCATTCAGCTCTTGCTTCTTTTGCGGAAACGCGGGTCCCGAAACAGTGGTAGACCTGCAGATGAACGACAAATCCATCACTTTTAAAAACGACGACAGACGCACCTTCTGCGGACGTTTAGTGCTAAACACAGGTAGGTATTCTGAGCTGCCTTACATCTTGGAAGATGTGAAATTGTGCCCTTAATCTACTTCGATCGAGTAGATCTCTCTTCTTTGATGCCCCACAAAGTCTTGGGCTTTCAATTCCATTTCGGCAGGATAGACTGTGAAATTTTGAAAGAAGGCCGTATCGGGCGCTGAGCTCAGATCAAACATTGTGGTATCGGCCACCGGGTAACTCAGACTGAGCAAGGCCAAGCCTAATTCATCTTTAAATGTAATGCTGAAGGATTCTAAGGTATCAGGATCACTTACGATACCTGAAAAGGTGAGCGTATCGCTACCGCCAATTCTCAAAATAGCGTCTTCGCCGAGAGGAGGATCTGTTTCAAAATTGCTAATCATGGGCTCCTCCCCCATTTGGCATACTAAAAATTGGAGGGTAGAGTCAACGGAGCCATTGCCACGTTCATCGGAAACTTGTACGCTTATTTCGTAGAGTCCCGCCAGAGCCGTATCCGGAACGGAATAACTAAAATTGGTGGTAAATGTAGACCCTGAAAGATCTCTGACTTCTATAAATTCCCAGAAGCCAAATGACTTTGCAAAGGCTTCTCTGATTCGAGTTCGCACTTGGCCCAATTCTTCATTATCCCTACCCGAAACGCTGACCACCAATGATTCACCTGGTGAAAACGAACTATCATTTAACTGCAAAGAGGTAATCACGGGATCAACCTCATCATCTGAAGCGGTATTGCAACCTAAAACGAAGAGAGCAAATAAGAAAAAACAGGCTTTTCGAAACATAAGCGAAATGTACGAAAAGCCTGTCTTGTGTATAAGTTGATTAGTCTGTTACTGTGATGTTAAACTCAACTGCGATGTCCGTTTCTCCACCTGCATTGGTGATATCACCGTCTGCAACTCCTGAGCCATTCTTATTGGGCTCGTGCCGAAGAGTTATTCTTACTTTCTCATTTCCTGAAGAAGTGGGCTGAGTAACTATCCATTGGGATAGCAGCCCCAATGGATTTCCATCGCCGTCCATGTCGCTGTATGACACAGCAACTGAATTTTCAGCTCCATTAAAAGGTTCAAAGAAGAACTGGTGCTCATCATCTTCCTCCTCTATCTCCTCGGTAATGTCTTCGACATCATTTGGATTGGATTCATCTTTCACTTCGATACTCAAAGTGTACGAAGCACTATCGGGAAGCACGATATCATCGATAATTGGATCATCTCCTCCTTCTCCATCATCGTCGCTGAAAGAAAACTCAAAGGACTGCTGAGTATCAGCATCCGTGAAAGTGAGAATCAGATCAGTAATAAGCTCCTCCTCATTAACCACTGCAGGAGGAGTGTCGTCATCATCATCGTCTTCACAAGCGACAAAAGTTAAGGCCAGAGCCGCAAAAAGAGAAAATCTAAGAAATTGTGAAACTTTCATTGTTGTTTGTTTTTAGGTTTAAAAATTGTGTTTGATTCTAATTGTTAAGTTGATTCCAGGTTCGTCCATATAGTACCTGAATCTGTTCATATAATTGCGGTAAGTCGTGTTTAAGATATTCTCAACACCGAATTGAATGGAGGTGTGAGTCATCCTAAACCCAGCTCTTGCTGAGAGCAAAAAGTATGCATCGGGTGGGGCGGCAAAATCGAAGCTGCTCGGCAATGGTGTATCAGCACCTGAGACCAAAACGGTTTCAAACGGGAATACTTCGGGAGCCCTGTACTGCTCCATGGTGTATTCCCCCAATATGGCTATCCAGGGTTGCTTTATTTTGCCTTGATCATCCCAAGTCTTTTTCACCTCACCAGAAAATCGATGGGCAGGAATATTGATGAAAAAATCTCCATTCCTAACATCCTGCGCCCACACCAAACTGGCAGTCGCCAAATAAGAAAACCCGCGGTTCAATTGACCGTCGACTTGCAGATCGGAGCCCCAGTAAAGCGCATCGGTTTGTTCATAATCAAACCTCGGAAACGAACCCCTGATGGTAAGCTCAATGTCCTTTGGGTTGAGAAAAATGAAGTTCTCGATGTAATTGACATAGGCCGTGGCCAAGACTCTCGTTCTACCATAAACCCTACGCCAAGTGCTGCTTAAGCTGAACGATCTTTCTTGACTGAGCGTGCTGTCGCCTTGCTCAATGGCACCGATCCCGTGGTGCAAACCACTAGCGAATAACTCGTTCACCGCAGGTGCTCGCCAAAAGCTCGCCAGTGAAAGAGTCAAATCACCATTGGTTTGCTCCTTTTTACCAGCCACAGCTGCGCTAAAGCCATCGAAGTCCAACTTCAAAGGATCATCCTCGGTAGCAACTGGATTGAAAACATCGGCTTCGTACATTTCGTAGCGCATGCCGTATTTCACTTCCCAAATACCAAAGGAACGTTGCTCTGTAGCAAACAACCCAAAACTCCTGTTTTGGTAGTTTGGCATAAAGTTTCTTCCTCGAAATCGATTTTTGCGAAATAGCCCTGACGCTCCAACCCTTCTCGAAAAAGACGCTTGCTCGGTCTTCCATACCAACTCACCGAGGTGAGTCGTTAAGGCGTAATCCAACTGGGGCACCGATAACTCTTCTGGGCTAGGATTTCTGCCCACATGAACATCGTATTCCTCACGAGAATTAAATTGCCTGGAATAAATCGCTTCAATGGAATTGGATTCATCCAAATCTATCTCTACTCTTCCCTTAAGCAACTCGTGGCCAATTTCTTGGAAAGGACGTTCGATGTCATACGAGAAACCAGTCGTATCGGGATTTGGCCTCAGCCCCGAAATCACCTCATAAAGATCTGTGAGATTTCCTAAGTGAGAATAGCGGTAAATACCGATCCGCTGGTTGAAATTGCTGTAAAAGACTTCCGCCTTCCAATTGTCTTCTTGCCATCCAAGTGCGTATGAATAATTAAACTCTTCGGCACCCGTATTTCTCAGAAATACCTGAGGAGTTTTGATGTCACCAAATTTCCTTGCTGAAACCTGCCCCCTGAAATAAAGTGGTACTTTTTCTGAAA
>CAZKXG010000097.1:6848-7849 GCA_964556465.1 uncultured Cryomorphaceae bacterium
CCGCCCCATCAATTCACCCGCGAGCGCTCCTCCCCTTCCGTTTGTAGCTCCCATTCCCGATAAAGAACCAGACAATGAATCTGCGGCAAACACATCTGCGGGTTCCATCAACAGGAGACCACCGATAGCGTCAGGAGCGTAGCGAAGCGCATCTACTCCTTCAATTATGCTGAGCTCTTGCGCCAAGAATGGATCAATCTCAGGAGCGTGTTCGGAGCCCCAATATTGACCTTCCTGGCGCACTCCTGCATTGAGAATGAGCAACCGATTTCCCTGCAAACCACGAAAAACCGTTTTTGCAATGGTATTGCCCGTTTCCTGCATGCGCATGCCTGGAATAGCCAAGGCTTGCTCGGCCAATTGAAGACCAGCCGTGGTTTCCAACTGCGCTTTTCGCAGACTCACTTTGGTCAAGGTAGGTTCTGTTTCTTCCTTGCCCTCTACCACGAATTCGTGTAAGATCGACTCATCGTGATTGAGTTCAAAAACAAGGGTTGTATCTCCCGAAAGACGAAACTGACTCTTTTGCGGCGCACAACCAATGTGCGAAACTTTAAGGGTGTAGTCGCCTGCACAGATTCCTGTGAAGGAAAAGAAACCTGCCGAATCGGCATAGACTCCCTGACCTGATTCCTGGAGAAGAACAGAAGCAAAGCTCAGACCTTCGCTGGTCTCAGCGTCTACCACTTGACCGTTGATGTCTAGGGTACAACTGTTTTGAGCATTGATTTGATCAATACCCAAAAGGCTCATAAGGATTGAAGCAACCCATATGAAGGCTTTCATAAAATGAAAAATTAGAAGATTCTTGAAATGGCTGTCTTGAGATTAGACAGCGGGCGGAGCGCGAGGGCTCGAAGCTTCTATTGGTTTGAGAAATACGGTATTTTCAATTCTTTGAAAATGCCCGTCAGCGAATACCTGAGCGAAATTTGGAGACTTCGCTTTAGGTAAAAAACTACTGTTGGTTTGAATGAGCGTGCAGAGCTCACATTGATGCT
>CAZKXG010000097.1:7859-10262 GCA_964556465.1 uncultured Cryomorphaceae bacterium
ATGAGAGCAAATCGAATCTGCTTCTGAATCTGCCTCTTGATGATGTCCATCACAAACTTCATGGTGATGTTCATCGTGGTGATCAGCATGGAATACCGTATGCAGAGAGACCTCCGACAGGAGCAATCCCATAAGCAGCGCAAAGGCAATGGCGGTATTTTTATGAAGATTCACGAACGCAAAGGTAGCAATTGTAAAACGTGTCGTTAACAAGCTTCAACTACAAAAGTTTAAGAAAAGATTCTTACTACTGTCTAATTACCAATTGAGAGGAAACAACCCCACCGATTTGAGCTTGCAAAATGTATGTTCCTCTTTCCAAATCTTCGAGATTGACTTCGTTCACATTATGTTCCTGAACGAAGAGTCTTCCGTTCAAGTCAAAAACAGAAACCAATTCGGGAGTCGTCTCTCCTGAAATGCGAATGCGATCTGTTGTGGGGTTGGGGTATACTTGGAACAATGATTCCTCTGCATTTTGAATTGAAAGCGGATCATTGGTAATGAAATCGTCTATGCAGAAATAGGCAGGGGTATTCATCCCGAATTGTCCCACATCGCTAGAGATCAAAGTAAAGGAAAGACTATCTGCCTCGCCTAAAGTGGACAAATCCACATACGTCCACTCATCTACGATATAGTCTTGTGAATTGTCGGCAAACGTATAGTCAGCCAAATAGAACTCAACATTGTCATCAGACAGTTGGCCATCCTGATACCCACGAATGGTGAGCAAGAAAAAATCGGGATCGTTTCCAGTAAGGCCACCAAATTTTTTGGCGAAAGCATCTCCATCAAGCATACTGAAATAAGTGTAAGTGCTGTTGGTGATATAGACTCCTTCAGCATCAGCACCGTCTTCCAATCGAACTATTGTCTCTGGAAAAACGAAAGTTGTGGCGTAGGTATCAGAACTATGGCCGCCACCTGTTATGGCGGAATATTGGTTTAGAAAACCTGGTGTGGTATTGTCAATTACGGTCGAAATAGCCCAACCTGACCAGCTGGAAAAATCCAAATTAAAATCATTGGGTAAAAAGACATTGCCATCGGCAAAGCCGCCTGATAGGTCATCTCCATTCAAGAATGACTCTGGCTGAATACTAAAATTCTCAAACCCAGCTGTTGTGGTTTGACTATTTGCAATGCTGAAGGAAAATACCAAAATGGATAGAATCAAATACTTCATAGACTGGATTTTGAATGATTGCAGGTTATGCGGATTCCCGCTTGGAAGTTTATGCCAGGCATAGGTCGGCGATCGATCACGAAATAATCGGTATCGTATAAATTCATGATATCGAAGAAGAATGATGCTCCAATATTCGATTCGCCTTGTTTTTCTTTCCCCGAATATTGAAGGCGCACATCGGCTGTTTGAAATTCGGGAATGAGTTCGTTCACTCCTCTAGCCTCTCCCGTATAATTGTGTCGATAAGATACTGAGAGGCCACTCCAAGTGACGCTTATGGAAGCAAATGCCAGCTGTCCCGGAGTATAGAGCAACTGCTCTCCCACTTCCATTCCCGGCACGTCCGAAATTCCTTCGTTCGTGGACAAAATCCTGTCGTACCCACCATCTACTGAAAACTCGACTTCGGAAATACTGAACGCACCGCTCGCTCTGAATTCCATCCCTCGACTCCAAACTGTGGCCAAATTAGAAGCAGACCAAAACCCTGAACTCGCGTCAGGGCTCCACATTATCCAATTATCCATCTCTCGATTGAAGCCAGTGACCGACCATTTAATAAATGACTTCTCTAGCCAAAAGTTGTTCTCTAGAGTAGCCTCTTGACTCCAGCCCGTTTCGGCCATTAAGTCAGGATTTCCGCCAGGTACCCAAAAGCGATCATTCAATGTGGGAAGCCTGAAATTTTTAGAAACCTTTCCTTTTACCACCCAGTTTTTAAGAGGTCGGTATTCCGCACCAAACGCAGGAACGGGAGTGACAAATTCTCCGTCAAAAGCTTCCTGACGCAAACTGGCTTGAAGGGTCAGAGATTTTGCTTCGTATCGCCACATGCCAAAAAGAGACCAACGGTATTCCTCGGCTGTTTCCGCATATTCCTCAGCATCTGCTTGCGTGATGGCTTGGGTAGTACCAAGAAAAATTTTGTGCCTTTCATTCAATGCATATTGTGCGGTGGCTTCCGCCAAATAAGTCTTAAAACTACTGGGTGCTTTAAGACCAATGAGTGGATCGACGAACAATATAGCTTCATCAAATAATGCAGCCTTGGCATTTAGCTGAAACCTTAGGTTTAGATAAAGCAAAAACTAAACGTATCGTATTTCATGAGATTACAAAGGCGGCAATACAGAAAGCCATTGAAAACCCAAGAGGAATAGACTATGATTTGGTAGATGCCCAGCAAGCAAGACGTGTTTTAGATCGTATTG
>CAZKXG010000097.1:10272-13116 GCA_964556465.1 uncultured Cryomorphaceae bacterium
AATGCAGCCTTGGCATTTAGCTGAAACCTTGATGACTCATGCTTGTACCTCAGCATAGCACGAGTAGCTTCATCTTTCTGCTCAGCCAAACTTCTCGTTTGCACGTTGGTAGGTGGAATTTCTCTAAATGAATTCTGGTACCAAAGGTGAGCGGAAATTTGATCCTTGTCAGAGATTTTCCAGCCGAAGTTTTGGGTGAAAAGACGTTGACTCAATTCGGCATTGGTTTGGCGCCTTTCCGGCAAATCATCCGAAATGGGATAAGTGAAATCATTTCGCGCCTCTCGGTACTCAAACGACGTTTTAGAAAAAAACTTTTGAGAACCTGCCTTAACCGAAGTCGCTTGTCGGATTCTGCCGAAATCGCCTAGAACAGTCTCCGAGCTTATTCCGACCCCTTCAGAAAATGAAGGGCCATTTTGGAGGTTGATGACGCCACCAATCGCTCCGCTGCCCCATGCACCCGAACCACCGCCACGTTCTAAACTGACGGAAATGAATGATTCAAGTGGCAGCAGGCTTAAATCAAGCTGACCCAACATGGGGCTTTGCACAGGGAGGCCATTCCAAAGAACTAGTGTATGACTTGCCGCACCGCCGCGAATAGAGGAAGTGGCCAGACTCCCGAGTCCGTATGATTTGATGTAAATTCCTTCTTTTTGAAGCAATTCAGAAAGATCAGAAACGGGAATTTCCATTATTTCCTCGACCGACCATCGGCTGATTTGGCTACCGGGGCTCTCACTCCTGATACCTTCTGCCGAAATTTCAACCATGGGAATTTGAAGCAAGGTGTCCACTTGACCTTGGGCCTTCATTGCCGAAAGGCCGAAAACGACCATACAGAAAAGCACACGTCTTAATGGAACATCCATAATCTTCTCGCGATTGAAATCGATTCGCAAAAAGACATTATGTTGAAACAGGGAAACCTATCAAGCAGGAGATAACAGCTTGGGTGACGAGTTTGAACATTGCTCTTTGTGCGAAAGCAAAATTCATACAGTCAAGGAAGGCATTCTGGCTTACAGCTCTGTGGCTGATTACAGTTGCGCAACAGCTCGTGAATTTCACACGATTTCCCTCTTTCAGTCAGCACTAGTCTGACAACCTTGGTGTACGCGCTGCGAATGTAGACAATAAAAACCACCATCGATGCAGAAAAAAACTTTGTCAGAGTTGAAATGCTTTACCACCGCAAACGGTTAATAGAAATCGAATAAGTGAAGCCTCACATTCCACTACTCCTTATATTTGTATGAATTTTCAGAAGAAAACTTGAATGAAAGTTATCATAGCCGGTGCGGGAGAAGTGGGTTTTCACTTAGCGAAACTCCTTACCATGGAGGGTCATGCTCTCACGGTGATCGATAAAGATCACGATTCACTGCAGCAAATTTCGCAGCATTTGGATTTAGAAGTATTGGAAGGAAGCTCCACTTCTATCGGTACTTTAACGAATGCAAAAGTGCAGAAGGCAGACCTCGTCATCGGTGTTACGAATAGTGAGGATGTAAATATTACTACCTGCATTATGGCGAAGCACCTTGGTGCAAAACGAACCGTCGCTCGAATCTCTAACGTCGAATTTTTAACCAGCAAGGAAAAGCTGGATATGTGCGAAATTGGAATTGACGAGTTGATCTCACCAGCCTCTTTGGCAGCTCGAGAAATCAAAAGACTTTGCAAAGAATCAGCACTTACTGACTTCATCGATTTTGATAAGGGGAAGCTTTCGCTAATGGGCTTGAAAGTAGAGCATGACAGCCTTGTAGCTGGAAAAACCATTGAAGAATTGGCTCATTTGAATAGTGACATGAATTTCATTACCGTCGCTATCCTCAGAAATAACGAGACGATAATCCCGAAAAAAGACACTCGGTTTTTGATCAATGATCACGCCTATTTCTGTGCCAATCCTGAAGGCTTAGAACGTGTTTTGGAGGTGTTCAAAAAGGACAGAGTCGAGATAAAGCACATCATGATTCTAGGCGGTAGTTCAGTAGGTTACCACGCCGCTAAGGCTTTGAGCAAAAGGTACCGCGTAAAACTGGTAGAGCCTGACAAAGAAGTCTGTATTAAGTTGGCAGAGCAGCTTCCCGACACGCTCATCATCAATGCTGACGGTCGAAACGTAGATATTCTGGAAGAAGAAAACCTATCCGAAATGGATGCTTTCATTGCCGTTACGGGAAATAGCGAAACGAATATTATTACAAGTCTTGTTGCTAAAAACCACGGAGTCGATAAGACCATCGCTTTGGTAGAGAACATTGACTACATCCACCTCTCACAGAGCATTGGTGTAGATACGTTGATCAATAAAAAATTGATCGCGGCCAACTTTATCTTCCGCTACATCAGGCAAGGCGAAGTACTTTCACTTACCAGTTTACATGGAGCTGATGTAGAAGTTCTTGAATTTGAGGTGCCTCCTCGGGCTAAAATTATCGGTAAAACTTTGAGCGACTTAAAATTCCCGAAGAACGCTGTTGTAGGCGGTGTGGTGAGAAACGGTATTGGTTGTATTCCTGACAGTAATTTTGAGTTTGAAGAAAAAGACCATATCGTTGTACTTTCTAAGTTGCAATGCATCCACAAGGTAGAATCGTACTTTAAGTGAGAATCAATCTAATCGGTATTATCCACATTCTCGGCGTATTGCTTTTTATCAATGCCGGGTTGATGCTGGCGTGCATTCCTTTTGCCGTCTATTATGACGACGGCACCTTGATGAGTTGGATCGGATCGGTAGGTGTAAGTGGAATCATTGGAGCGATTTTCAGATTTTCCACTATTCGTCACCCAAATCGTAGAAACATCCGAAAAAGAGATGGTTACATT
>CAZKXG010000098.1:0-3511 GCA_964556465.1 uncultured Cryomorphaceae bacterium
AGTGGTTCCAATAATCGGATCACCGCCAATACCGATGGCGGTGGTTTGACCCATTCCCGCTTTCGTAATTTGATCTACCGCCTCATAAGTCAACGTTCCCGACTTCGATACGATTCCAATTGACCCTTTTTTGAAGATGAAGCCCGGCATGATGCCTACCTTAGCTTCTCCTGCAGTAATGATACCCGGGCAGTTCGGACCGATTAGCGTTGAGTCTGTTCCGTCTATGTAGTCCTTCACTTTCACCATGTCGTTTACCGGAATACCCTCAGTAATGGTCACGATAACTTTAATTCCTGCAAAAGCTGCTTCCAATATGGCATCAGCTGCAAATGCAGGCGGAACAAAGATGATGGTAACATCGGCACCTGTTTGGTCTACGGCCTCTTGAACCGTATTGAAAACGGGCTTATCAAGGTGAGATTGGCCTCCTTTACCGGGAGTAACCCCTCCTACTACATTGGTTCCGTACTCAATCATTTGGCTAGCGTGGAAGGTTCCTTCACTACCTGTAAATCCTTGTACGATTACCTTTGAATTCTTATTGACTAATACGCTCATGGTTTCTTATTTTCAAGGGCACAAACATAATCATTAGCCCCGCTTTCAACAAACCATGTTGACCCGAAAAAAAGGATTGTGCATCTTTAGCGGCTGAAATAAAAACCAAGCCCAAATGCGCAAGATAATCTGCCCTATTTTACTACTAACTTACCTTGGCCTGAGCAGCCTTGCCTCAAGTCAAGACTACGCCAAGCTTGACCCTTATCTGCAAGCCATGGTCGATCAAAAAAAGTTCGTGGGCACTGTACTTGTGGCTCAGGGGGACTCTATTGTTTACCACAAGGGGTTTGGTCCTGCTTCGGCTGATGGAAGCAGACTTAATAAAACCGAATCACAATTTCTGATCGGGAGTATCACCAAGACCTTTACCGCTATTGCCATCATGCAGCTTTTCGAAGAAGAAAAACTCTCGCTCTCTGATCCATTGAGTAAGTACATCTCACTTTTCCCTCAGTCTGATCAGATTACCATCCGTCATTTACTTAGCCACAAGTCGGGAATAAAAAATTACACTGAACTTCCCGACATGGACCAATGGAAGTCGGAGGAAATCAGCCCGCTACGTTTGGTCGAAAAAGTGATGGACTACCCTTTGGGATTTGAACCTGGCTCGATGTATTCGTATAGTAATACCAACTACCTGATCCTAGGAATGATCATCGAACAAGTGACAGGAACCGAATACGAGAAGTACCTTCAGACCAATATTTTGAAGCCTGCAGGTTTAGATGATACAGGAATGAACCAAAAAAAGGCAAAGAAGCTTTCTGAAGGATTAGACTTGGTGAATGACAATTGGCAAAAAGCAGATATGGTTGATGTGTCTGTTCCTTTTTCGGCAGGAGCTTTATACAGTTCAACCAGAGACCTTTATGCGTTTTCAAAAGCATTTTTTAATGCGGAGTTCTTTGAGAATAAATCAACTTATGAGCTCATGACCAACTTTGATGAAGGAAGTTATGGACTAGGCGTTTACGTGGAACAAATTGATGAAGAGTTCTACATTGGCCACAATGGCGGAATTGACGGATTCAGTTCTGCCTGGCATTATTTCTACGAACTCGATCTTCATGCCATTGTCCTCTCAAATACCATGAGCTCTCGCAATGACGAAGTCATGGATGCGATTGTTCACGTGCAGTTGGATAAAGAAATTGCCATTCCAAAACCGAAAATAGCCATCGCGGTTAGCCAAGATAAACTAGAAAGGCTCACGGGGACCTACGAAATACAGAAGGGCTTCAACCTCACTATTTTTCTGGAAAACGGAAAGCTCATGGGGCAAGCTACAGGTCAAGGCTCTTTGGAACTCTTTGCAGAAAATGATTCAACATTTTTTGCAAAAGTTGCCGAGATAGAACTTGTGTTTCACCAGAATGGAAATGAAAAAGCGAATGCACTCACCCTTTATCAAGGAGGAGGCTCAACGAGGGCTTCCAGGATAGAGAAGAATCGCATTGCCGTAGAGCTTGAAGCTGCTGACCTTCAAATTTTGGAAGGAACGTATGTCCTTCAAGAGGGCTTTGAACTCCGAGTCTTTGCGGAAGAAGATAAACTCATGGCGCAAGCAACAGGGCAGCAACCTTTTGAACTTCTTGCCGAGAGCCGCCAGGATTTTTTCACAAAAGGCCTGGGTATAGAAATCTCATTTGTTTTCGACGAGAATGGAGAAACGAAGAGTCTCACACTATTCCAAGGTGGAGGAAAATATGACGCCGAAAAAAGACTCCCTTAAGAAGAAGGCTTTGCAAATTTCCATTTCTTTGCACCACAAATGGAATCCATGCCAAAAAGTACCTTATTCATTACCCTATTCAGTCTACTCACCATAAACCTGTTTTCGCAGTGTTTGGAATGGACTAGTCCGACTTCTGAAGCAGGATACTCTGTTTTCACATCCGTTCCTTGCAATGGAGATACGCTAATGACTAACTCATTTGAAATTTGGCAGTCGGATGCCTATGAAATCCCAAACCTCGAAACCGGAGGAACTTACGAATTCTACCACTGTGATGGAGCAGGAGCATGGACTCCGGAATATACGGTCTTTGCACCTTCGGGAGCAATCGACGCTTTCGGGGCAGGAACGGGATGTTCCATTTCTTGGACAGCGAGCGAGTCGGGTACCTACCTCGTGGCCGTTAATGAAGTAGATAGCTGCGGGGTTGCGGGGTCAACTGATAACGGATTCCCTACTCTTATTACTCTTTCGGGAGGACAAGATTGTACAAATACTCCTGTTTTCATTGAGGGTTCAGAGAGCTTTGAGGTAGACACTCTACCTGGCTGCTGGGTCTCGTACAATGAAGATGGCGATATATTCAGCTGGTTTATCGATAGCGCAACGGTAGACGCTTTTGACGGAGAGCAATACATGAGAAGCAGTTCCTTCGTACCTGGATTCGGGGCAATCACTCCTGACAATTACTTGGTTTCTTCACCACGGGTCATAAGCGAAGGTGACTCTCTCTACTACGTGGTTTCCGCATTCAGCGATTTTTTTCCAAACGAATTCTATTCTATCGAAATAGCCATCAATGGAAATCAACCCGAAGATTTTACCGAGATCTTTTCTGAAACGCTGAGTTCTACAAACTGGGAAGGTCGATCCATTGATATGAGCGAGTACGTGGGAGAAACCGTTTATATCGCTTTCCGTCACCACAACTCGACCGATCAGTCAGGCCTCTTGATTGATGCCGTAGCCCTACCCGGAGAAGAATTAGATAACTGTGGAGAAGTTCTGTCAACTAATTCTGATTATAAAAAACTCTCATTCGGCTTGTACCCTAACCCTGCCAACAGCATGGTGAACCTCTCCAATCGCAATGAAACCGGCGATTACCTGATTCGCACTTTCAGCGTCAATGGGAAGTTGATTGCATCAGAACAAGTGAGGTTGGCGCAAAATTCCGTTCACCAAATGGATGTGGATAAGCTCAAGCCG
>CAZKXG010000098.1:3521-12185 GCA_964556465.1 uncultured Cryomorphaceae bacterium
TTACACGATTCAGGTTATTGGTCGCGAGGCGGTAGGAAGTCAGAAGTTGGTGGTTCGATAGGAGTTCTCTTTTCATTTTATACCGCTATCCTCTTAAATGCAGTGCAGTGAGGTCAAATAAATATTTTCATTTTTCGCATAAGCAAGATTTAAGCTTTAAATCCCTTTTTGTCTTGATACAAAAAGGGAGAAAAAAATCAAGGCTGAATTTATTTCTCCGCGAAAACTACACAACACTACGCTACCTTACCCAAACTCGCAAACGGCATTAACGGAAGCAAAGCTTCCGATGCCTGAGCTCAGACATGGGTGCGGTCACACTTCGCTTTTGTTTGTTTTCTATGAGAAATTAATAAGGCCAGCCCATTTGAGCCAATACAGTTTGTATTCTAGATCCTACCTTTACTTCTATGATGTTAAATAGTCTTTTCACGATGATTGCAAGCACGCAAAAATCTATTTCATTTTAAATCCCACTATTACCTAAAAGATGGTTTGTCAGTTCGAGCGTTTCACGACGAAGGAGTGAAATATATCGAGAACACTAGGTGGGACAATTGCGCTGTAAAATACTTCTCGATCCTCCTGAGGCGGACCAGGTACAATTTTCCTGATCCCGATAGCCATCGAGATCAGGAAAACCACTCGAAGTGACAAATCTCACAGCTTGTGCTTTGATAGAGAAAACACCTCTGCTTTCACGCAGTCTTCCCCTTAAAGTCTATATCAAGTCAAATTTCTGAACTAGCTTTGACCCATGTATTTTAAGAATCAAAGCGATACGATTTGTGCCTTATCCACCGCCCCGGGAATGGGTGCCATAGCGCTTATTCGCCTTTCAGGGAAGGATGCGGTAGAAATTGTCAATCGCTCTTTCTCAAAAGATATTTCCAGTGCTGAGGGATATTCCTTGCATTACGGTACAGTTAAACAAAACGGTGAAGCGATCGACGATGTAATCGCGGCCGTGTATCGAAATCCAAAATCCTTCACAGGTGAGGATGTCGTCGAAATTTCCTGTCACGGTTCGGAATACATCCAAGGTCAGTTGCTCAAGCTTTACACCTCATCAGGTTGCCGCATGGCCGAGCCCGGGGAGTTCAGTATGCGGGCTTTCGCCAATGGGAAAATGGACTTGAGTCAAGCCGAAGCAGTGGCCGACCTCATCTCCTCTTCCACTCAAGCAGCTCATAAGTTGGCGATGAATCAGATGCGTGGAAACTTCTCTAGAAAGATCAATGAATTGAGGGAACAGCTGATCCACTTTGCCTCGATGATTGAGTTGGAACTCGATTTTAGCGAAGAAGACGTGGAGTTTGCCAATCGCGATGATTTGAAAGCATTGGTCAATTCCATCCAAGAAATCGTAGTCGACCTGATGGAGAGCTTTGCTACCGGAAATGCCATCAAAAATGGGGTCCCCGTTGCCATCCTCGGCGCACCAAATATGGGCAAGTCGACCTTGCTTAATGCCCTACTCGACGACGATCGCGCCATTGTTTCTTCCATTGCAGGAACTACGCGTGACACCATCGAAGACGAGACCTCCATTGGTGGCATTCGCTTTCGGTTTATCGATACGGCGGGAATCCGCGAAACGGAGGACGAGATCGAAACCATTGGCATCGGAAAGGCATTTGAAAAGGCCGAGAAGGCCAGCATTGTACTCTACTTGGTAGATGCAATGGAAACCAAAGTGGAAGATATCGCTACCACGTTGGCTTCACTTCGTGATAAAATTGGTTCAGATCAAGAGCTATTGCTTGTCGTAAACAAGATCGACAAGGCACGCGACCTGAACGAAGTCAAAGAGAAATTCAGTTCGATTCCCGAGGCTCAACTCATCTCGGCCACCGATGGTTCGGGATTGGAAGGATTGCGTGAAAAACTACTGGAATCATCGCGCTCCATCATGGTTGAAGGTCACGATGTGGTCGTCACTAATGTTCGCCATTACAACGCACTTTCGGAAACGAATGACTCGCTTCTATCCGTTCTCACCGGTCTCGATAACGGCATTACGGGAGACTTTCTCGCCATCGATATCCGAAGGGCGCTGCACCACCTAGGTGAGATCACTGGCGAGATCACTACCGATGATTTGTTGGGGAATATTTTCTCAAAGTTCTGTATCGGAAAGTAATTACCTTTCCTTTCTTTAGTTAATCCCTTCTTTTAGTGCCTTTTAGGCTACTTTTCTTTCTCTTATTTGTTACTGATTTGCCTATTTTTTCGTATCTTTCGTTACTGATTTGTTACTAAGAACAGCATTTTTGTTTCTAGCAACAGATTAGAAGTATCAAGGGGGAGATTATGTTACATACAGATACATTCTGATACATAGCGATACACCCTGATACAGAAACACGAAAGAGAGAGAACATGAGTAGCAATCTTCGTATTCCGAAAATCTGTCAAGAATGTGGTAGCGATTTTATCGCCAAAACCACCGTTACTCAATACTGCAGTGACAGATGTGCCAAGCGAGCTTACAAGAAGCGCAAGCGCAAACAGAAGGTTGAAGCTGTTCCCACCCTTTCACAGCAAAAGGTCAATCACTCCAAAGAGATAGTTGGCGACAAAGAGTTTCTAAGCATTAAAGAAACCTGTCAGCTATTAGGCACAAGTCGAATGACTCTTTACCGTCAAATCAAGAGCGGAACTATCCCTGCGGCCAAAGTTGGAGCCCGTACCATTATTAAGAGAACCGATATTGAAAAACTGTTTACAGCATGAAAGTAACATTGAGAGAACGCCACCAGGGCGGCAAGATCAGCCTATACCTTGACTACTACCATAAAGGAAAACGCAAAGCTGAGTACCTGAAACTATACATTGAGCCAAACCCGAAAACCAAAGCTGAAAGGGAACTCAATAAAAAGACAATGCAGCTTGCAGAATCAATCCGAGCTAAACGCCTGATTGAAATTCAAAATGGTGTTTATGGCTTCCGTGACAATGAAAAGCTGAAAGGCAGTTTCCTAGAGTACATTCAACTCTTAACCAACAAGCGGCACAATAGCAAAGGCAATTACGGGAATTGGGATAGTATGCTCAAACACTTGAAAGGCTACATTCCTTATGACAAGACCTTTGAAGAAATAGACCGACAATTTGTAATGGGTTTCAAGGAATACCTTGACCATGATGCAAAGAAGTCAAGCGGTCAACCACTTTCCCAAAACTCAAAGTACTCCTACTTCAACAAGCTCAGAGCAGCACTCAAACAAGCGGTAAAGGATGGTATTATACCAAGCAACCCAAGTGAAGGAGTTGAAGCCTTTAAGCAAGGAGAACCTCAGAGAGAGTTTTTAACATTAGAAGAATTACAAGCTGCAGCGCAAGCGGAATGTGAAATTCCTGCGATTAAGACAGCCTTTTTATTCTCCGCTCTTACAGGTTTAAGATGGTCCGATATTCAGAAGCTACTTTGGTCAGAAGTACAGCATTCAGATTCAATGGGCTACTACATTCGATTCAGGCAGCAAAAGACCAAAGGAGCGGAAACCTTACCCATTTCAGAACAAGCCGTTGGCTTGCTCGGTGAAAGACAGGATAAGGATGAACGAGTATTCAAAGGATTGAAATACTCTTCTTGGCACAATGTGAAACTGCAACAATGGATGATGAGAGCAGGAATCAGCAAGACCATATCATTTCACTGTGCGAGACATACCTACGCAACTTTGCAGCTTTCAGCGGGTACAGACATTTACACAGTTTCAAAGCTCCTAGGACATAGAGAACTGAAAACAACTCAGATTTATGCCAAAATCATTGACGACAAGAAGAAAGAAGCTGCGAACAAAATCAAATTAGACCTATGAGCAATACACCTTTCAGCAGTTTCAGAGACTTCATTCACAATGGTAAAGAGCCTTGGAAGGCAAACTTCACAAAAGCCAAATACAAGGAACAAGTCCTTGCATTGGCTATTCCTACCTACAACACACAACCATTGTATGAACTCACCTTTCCAGACCCATTGACTGAAAAGGCCAACTATTACAAAAAGCTCATAGATCAATACGCAGTTCAAGAGTTGAACAGCTTTCACAGCATTGTTTCTGAATCCAAAGACAAAGCGAGACTTTACCAAGTGTATTTCCCACTCTCCCGAACATTACCAGGCCTATTGAACGACCTCAACAATACACTTGAAACATTGGATCTCACCAATCCAAAATATGAACCTGATGCGAACGGTAGAATCAACCTTACTGATGAATACGATAACTCGTATATCCTCCACTACTTAAAGCATGAACTCATTCGCATATACCTTGAAGTAATTGAACACTACCCCGATTATGCGAAGGATGCTGAGAAGGACGTAAACAAACTCTATATCAAATTCTATAAGCACGTTCAACCGCCTGTGCCGGTTATCACTGATGCTCCTACCCTTGAAATTGAAAAACCCATTGCAGAGCAAAAGGTGAAAACAACCGATAAAGCCTTGCAAGTGCTGAAACGAGACTTTAGAACCGAGAAGGATTCTATTCTCAGTTACAATGATGTAGTTAAGGACGGTAGCAAATTCGCACACTTTGAAGAGAAGCTATTCCAAAGTGGCTTTATTGATTCAGAATACAACGCCATTGAATCACACGGTTCAAAAGGGAAACTAGCTGCGATCTATCACAGGATTATTGAGAAAGGATATTTCAATGAAAGAACCTTTCAGCCCATGAAACCAATCCAACCGACTGACATTCGGGCTTTCTTGGATTATCGCTACAATACCAATCTTAGCCAGCAATTCAGGAGATACAAACAGAACGAAGAAAAGCACAAGGAATACCTCGATAGTCAGTATTGGCTAGACAGTCTTCCGACCCTTCGTTAATCCGCTTCATTTTGCCCTGATTTTTAGTATGGTAAAGTCGCTCGATTTTACCATTTCAAATTACCACTTCATTTCATAACATTCTGTTATTCAATGGTTTTTAGTGTCTCAAATTACCATTGAGAACCTTACCATTTGCCTTTATTTTCCTTTGGTCTTGTCAACGGAAATCGTTGGTGACTTTAGCGCTGAAGTCTTTTTCAAATTTTCAAAATCCAATAAAAATGGAAGAGATTTTAAAAAGACTAGAAATCATAGAAAAACACGTATTAGACCAAAATCTAATACTAAAGAATGTACTCAACTTCAACGAAGCAGCACAATTCATTGAAGTGTCGCATTCGCACCTGTACAAGCTCACAAGCTCAGGCAAAGTGCCATTCTATAAACCGAATGGTAAGAAGATATACTTCAACCGAGTAGAGCTAGAAGAATGGTTGCTACGCAACCGAAATGAAACAGATGCTGAAATAGACCAAAGAGCAGCAGATTATCTAATCAAAAAAGGGAGAGTGAAGCTATGAGTGAGTTGATAGACATGATCCTGAAGCTCTCTCAGGAAATCAAATGGATTAGAGCCTACTTAGGTCAATTTCAGAAGAGCCAATTGGAGCATTTCAAAGATGCTTGGATTGATGGACAAGATGTAATGATGGCTTTGCATATCAGCAAGCGTACACTACAGACTTTGCGAGACAATGGAACACTGCCATACAGCCGAATCAATGGCAAGTTCTACTACAAGGTTTCTGACTTAGAGAAACTACTTGAATCCAATTACTCAACCTTTAAAAGCAAGAGCCATGGAAATAAGTAGAGAGTCAGTCCTAGAAAGAACGCACTACGGGCTTAATATCTACGCCCATGTGCTACGCAAATACTATCCGGGTGAAACCGTCCTTTCCCTTGCGGGAAGGGACTGTAAACCTGCGAAGAATCCTTTCAACAACTCAAAGGCTACTCTTTGGATAAAAATCGTAGAAGGAATGGCCACTCATGTTGATACTGAAAGAGCCATTGAAAACGGTGATGCCTTTGATTTTGCAGCAAAGAGAAAGAGCCAGTAACTAAGAAGGAAGAAATCAAGATTCCTGTATTCAGCTACTTCAAAAAGCCAATTACCAATGTCAATCCTTATGGAACCAAGAGCTTACTTGAAGTTTACGAACTGATTAAAGGCGATACTTTCAAAGCTCACACAGCAAAGCTGCGTTCGCTTTCTGATGTAAAGGAAGCACGCAAATACAAAGCCTTCAGCTTTGATTACGTGACCTTCTCAGGCGCATTCTCTTCGAGAAGCGACAAGAACCTGAAAGCACATTCAGGATTGATAGTGATTGACTTTGACCACCTTGAAGACCTAAACGGTCTCAAGGAGCAATTACTGAATGATAAGCACTTTGATACAGAACTACTCTTTACCTCACCTTCAGGTGATGGGTTGAAATGGGTAATTGCTATCGACATTCAGGAAGCCGATCACCAAACATGGTTCAGGGGCATAGCCAACTACCTCAACGCAACTTACCAGTTGCAGGTAGATGAATCAGGCAAAGACATTTCAAGAGCCTGTTTCCTACCCCATGACCCAGAGATATTCATTAATTCAAAATACTTAGGACAATGAGAGAGAAATTCAATTTGAACGATTGGGTAGATACACCCAAGCAACAAGCAATAGATACAGAACCAAAACAAGAAACCACCACTAAAACAAGCAAGGCACAACCCAAGCAAGAAGCACCTCAGCAGTCGGTTGAGCTTAATGAAGTAGAAACAGTAGTTGCCAAACTTGAAGAAGCACAGCAAGACATTACAGGCACTTACAGCGATTGGCGAAACGTTGGTTTCGCTTTCGCTGATGAGTTAGGCGAATCAGGTCGAGACCTGTTTCACCGTGTCAGTAGGTTTCATGCAGAATACAATCAGAAAGAATGTGATGAGCAGTTTGATAAATGCCTACAATCCAAAGGGCATGGAATCAATATCAGCACCTTCTTCTATTTGGTGAAACAGGCAGGAATAAAGATTGGCAAAGCTGAAAGCACCATTGAAGTTAAGCCAATGGATATGCCAACCATTCCTGATACTGTATTTCCGCAACTTCCTGAGTTTCTGCAAAACGTAACCATGTACGCCAATTCCAATGAAGAAAGAGACATTCTCCTATTGGGCTCAGTGGTTTGTTTAAGTGCATGTATGCCCAATGTTTACGGTATTTATGGCAATAGCAAGGTTCACCCCAATCTGTTTGTATTCGTTACAGGAAGAGCCTCAGCAGGTAAAGGCGTATTAAATCATTGCAAGCACTTAGTAAATCCAGTACATAACGATTTGCGAGAACAGGCAGCCAGAGCAAAACAGGAATATGAAATAGAACTAGCAGCTTACAATCAATCAAAAGGATCTGACACCAGTGTACAGAAACCAGCTAAACCACCTGAAATGATGCTCTACATTCCTGCCAATAATAGCAGCACGGGAGCCTATCAACTATTGGCCGACAGTGGCGGCAAAGGATTGATATTTGAAACAGAAGGCGACACGCTTGCCCAATCTTTCAAATCAGATTATGGAAACTACTCAGACGGATTCAGGAAAGCCTTTCACCATGAAACCATTTCCTATTTCCGCAGAACTGATAAAGAGTTTGTAGAGATTGAGAAGCCCTGCATTTCTGCAATGCTCTCAGGTACACCCAAGCAAATTACCAGTCTCATTCCTAGTTCTGAAAACGGCTTATTCAGCCGCTTTATGTTCTATTACATGAATACGAAATATGAATGGTTAGATGTATTTGCGAACACAGAAAGCGGAGCATTAGAAGACTACTACAAAGGGCTTGGAGATACTTTTTATGAATACTACCAATACCTGAAAGCCACACCGCCAATTTGTTTCAAATTGTCTCCAGGTCAACAGAAAGAGTTCAATCAATACTTCGCTCAAATGCAACAGAAATACCTCGCATTGCTCGGTGATGATTTCTTAGGCTCAATCAGGCGTTTAGGCTTAATCACCTTTCGCTTATCTATGATTTTTACTGTACTCAGGAGCTTTGAAATGTCCCACCTTAGCTATGATAAAAATGTTGGGACATTCGACCGCACCACAGGAGAAATAATAAACGATAGCGGTCAAACGGGTGAAGCTGTAAACCCTTTGGTTTGCGCTGATGAAGATTTTCAAGCTGCGCTTTCAATCATTGCCGTATTGATGAAGCACTCTAGTCATATTTTCTCAGAGTTGCCCGAAGAAACCCAATTATCCATACACAAGACCACCAAAGAACAGTTCTTTGATGCCTTGCCCCCAACCTTCAATAGGCAAGCCTATTTAAAGTTAGCCGAAACATTGGGAATCAATCCAAAAACCGCAGAAGGCTACATTGGACAGTTCAAAAAGAAAGGACTGATTCACCATCCTAAACAAGACCATTTACTTAGTTTTGTAAACCTTAATGAAACGATAATGAATGAAATATTTGCCAAAAGACTGAAAAGTGCCAGGGTGATGTCTAGTCTATCTCAAGACCAATTGGTCGAAAAAATGGGCGGCTTGGTGTCTAAGAATGCTATCTCAAAATATGAGAAGGGTCAAATGATGCCCAATAGTGATGTGCTAATTGCACTTGCAAAAGCCCTAGATGTAAAGACTGATTTCTTCTATCGTGAGTTTACCGTATCTATTGAAAAAATAGAGTTTAGAAAGAAAAGTAAACTTGGTAAGAAAAAGGAAAACTCAATTAAAGAGCAGGTTGTAGATGTTGTAAATCGCTACCTTGAATTAGAGCAATTCTTAAATATTCAATCAGA
>CAZKXG010000098.1:12195-13103 GCA_964556465.1 uncultured Cryomorphaceae bacterium
TGAGAGTATTAGCTTCATCCACGAATGATTATTTATATTAAATTTTCTATTCTATAGATTTTTCATCAGACTTAGTATTGAGAACTTCAGAATATAAAGATACCGTATTGACACATATCTCAATTAATGATAAGTGGGATGTGGAAAATGCCGCAAGTGAGCTTTTACGAGCTTGGAATTTGGGAAATAATGCCCTTCCAAATGTCATTGACCTTCTAGAAGACAAAGAAATTAAGGTAGTTGAAATTGACGCACCAGAAGAATTTGATGGGTTTTCAGGATGGGCAGATGGTAAATATCCAGTCATAGTTTTAAATAAAACCTTTGGGCTTGAAAGGAAACGACTAACCGCTTTGCATGAGTTAGCTCACCTTTTACTTCAATTCAATGATGATATAGAACACAGACCAATGGAAAAAATGTGCTTTCAGTTTGGCGGAGCACTACTCATGCCTTTAGATACTTTCAAACGCGAATTTGGCGAGAATAGAAGCCATTTAGCTATAAACGAGCTCATAGCCATGAAAGAAACCTATGGCATGTCTGTTCAAGCAATCATGGCCAGGGCTAATGTTCTTGAACTTATTTCCAGCTTTACTTACATCAGATTCAATCAATGGATCAGCAACAATAAGACTGAAGAAGGTCTTGGTGAGTACATTGGCGTAGAGCAATCCAAGAGATTCAATCAACTACTCTACAGGGCAGCTTCAGAAGAGATAATCTCGATGAGTAAAGCTGCGAACCTCTCGAATCAGAAATTGGCTCAATTCAGAAGAAACTTTGTCGCTTTATGAAGATAATAGTCAATGATGCCAACATACTTATTGACTTAGTAGAGCTTCAACTACTGCCTCATTTTTTCGAATTGACATTTGACTTTTATACCACGTCACTTGTTTTTGAAG
>CAZKXG010000099.1:0-2435 GCA_964556465.1 uncultured Cryomorphaceae bacterium
CTGACATTCGGTTTTGTGAATACGCTATAGTGCATATACTGCTCAAGAATAGAATAAAAATTGTCCGTCTCATTCCTTTGGTTTCATCTGCCGCATGCATTGATGCAGGTTCTCTCCGTACAAAATAGTGTTTTTCATTTAAAGGTTAAATAATTGGAGTGAAGGGAGAATTTCTATTTCGGAATTGGTGATGACACAGATGTTGGAAAACAACTTCACCAGTCATCAGATCTCAACTTTCTCATCTTCGTTTTGTGCTATTCATCCTTGTCTGTTTTTAAATGAATCTGTGAGTTCAGCCGCTTATCGTGAATTTGGTTGATGCATAAAGGATAGCGAAAGCATTATCGCTTTAATGTTTCAGAGACTGCTTAAAGACTATCATTCTTTCCACTTTGCCTTGACGCAAAGTGGAGTAAAAGTCAAGAACCGAAAAATGCTTCTTCCCGCTCTGTAAGATTTCTAAAACCCAATTTAAGTAGTCGATTTGGCAATCGAAAGGACAAGCCCCTTAAATGGATTTTTACGAAATCTTCCATTCACAACTGACCCACGCGCGCGTTTCGGTTCGGGTCCACGCACATTTAGATCTCGGCAAAGATTTAAATCCCTACTACTTCTTGAAGTTCGCTGTTCTATGGTGGTTCTTAATAGTTCACTTCAATTTTGAGATTTCATCAATCCAGCCCTCGCTGTTTTAAGACTTCTTGCAATTCATTGTTGTTTTTCGAGTTCTTAACCACTTTGTAGATAAAGAAAACGGGAAAGGCCATTGGAATCAGGAATCCCACACGTCGGTCTGGATTTAGAATCCAAGCAGTGAATCCAAAAATCAGAACTCCTGCCAGAAAACCGATTAATGACGCATGGAGAATTTTGGACTTTTTGAGTTGCTTTTTTTCCACAATGAGTTCTTCGTCGGTGAGCTTATTAAAGTCTTTTTTATCCATCTATGTTTTGCTTTTTTTCAATTGATAAAGCCCTGGGGTTCGCTACAAGCGGCAGCGTCCCAAGGGACATGTAAGATCACAATTCCAGGGGTGTTGCCAATCTTTTTTTTTCTCGTTCAATAAACTCTTCTAATGTGGTTGGAACTTTTCCTGTTAGCATTTGATACGTTTCTGTGATTTTGGGTTCCGATTGAAGTCGGGGCAAGAAGTGAAGGATTGTCATCACCACCGCAAATTCACTTTTAACTCCTTCATTCTTCTTTCGGAAGTAAAAGCTGATTGGGTTTATACTTTTAAAGGTTATTCTTTCTCCTAAAATCTCAGACATTAGTCTTGTTACATATTCGAAATTCTCGTTTTCTGTCCCGGTTATTTCGAATGATTGGTTTTGATATTTATCGAATTTCAAGATCAAATGGGCCGCTGCTTCACCAATGTTTTTGACGTCAATCCAATTAATCTTCGCTTTACCTGAAGGTAGTGTCACGCTCTTGCTATTCAAAATTTCAGGGAGCAAGGTCGTAGTCAAATTTTGCATAAAGTAGCTCGGTCTAACAAAGATATAGTTGAATTGAAGCTCTTGTATCAACCGTTCAATCTTGTTGTGCGGGATCACCTTACTTTTCTCTGCTCCTTGCACGGAAAGGAAAACAATTTGATGGATACCCTTCTTTTTGGCTGAATCTAAGAGGGGTTGAAAGACTTTTTCAACATCCGATATGTGCGGTGGTCTGAGTAGAAAAAGAATATCGATTTGTTCAAATGCTTCCGAATAGGTGCTGTCGTTCTCAAAATCAAACAATCGATAGAGACAGTCAGGATAATATTTAAAAGTCTTTTTTGCTCTATCAACATTTCGGGCAGCAATTGAAATTTCAGCGTCAGTTTTTAGCTCACACAAAAAATGGACTACTTCAAGTCCAATATTCCCTGTAGCTCCTGTAACGAGAATTCGTTTCATTGTTTGGCTATGAGCAGTACCGTCCTGTAGGGCACTGTTGCTTAATATGCATTGCTCTGTGCAGGCATTTATTAATCAAACCGGATTTATAAACTCTTGGTTTAATCACAACAGATCCTTTTGTACAATACATCCTTTTTTCTTGATCCTACGTAATTGCTCGATGTGATGTATGACTTAATTTTATTTCTCCTCGTTTTTCGATAATTGCACAATTATATAAGCCGCTAAAAATGCTTCTAAGATACTCAATGGAATGGCAAAATAGAGAATTCCGAATGGCAATACTCCCATATTCCCGACCACTAACCACATAAACACAAAACCTACAACCCAAGAAAGGAAAGTAGTTTGCAAAATTTAACTTCTATTCTGAGGTATGATGGTCGACCTTTTTATGCTGAAGATATTTTAGAATTGATTGAAAGTAATATATACAAAGAAAATAAAAGAAGGCAAGGAAATTAAAAACATTGATTTTAAGCTGGATTGTGAATTGCCTGAAAATTCACCTTACAGGTAAA
>CAZKXG010000099.1:2445-2865 GCA_964556465.1 uncultured Cryomorphaceae bacterium
CACTCACTTCGGCTTCTATGAATTTTGCACTTCTCCATAATTCAACTCCACCGTAGGCGTCAATCGCTTTTTGTGCTGTTAGACTTAGCATTATTGTTTCTTACTTTTTGATAATTTTACAATAATAAATGTCGCTAAGAATGCTTCCAGTACGCTCAAAGGCATTGCAAAGTATAGAATGCCATAGGGCAATACCCCCATATTTCCAACTACTAACCACATAAAAACAAAACCTACAAACCAAGAAAGAAAAGTAGTCTGTAAAAGAGAAAACCTTTTTGATATGATATAGATTCCTATTGCGAAGCACAGGGACCATATACCCCAAACTGCACCGTTAATTGGTTCGGAAGGAAAAACCAATCCCATACTGTCATAATGGTCAGTCCAATATGATTTCAATAAAAACTCGTTCCTCAC
>CAZKXG010000099.1:2875-4239 GCA_964556465.1 uncultured Cryomorphaceae bacterium
CCTCTGCATCAACAAATTTTTGTCCTTCAACTTGAATAAAACCGTCTTTCTTTGCCGTCTTTTGTATTTCGGTACAAGAAAAAAGTAGTAAGGTGATGAGCAGAATAACTAAATATCGTAAAATCATCAGAAAACTATTTTTTTGAAAATGTTCATGACTTGTGCTTTCCGGAATTATTTCTGTTGTTTTTGCTTGTGGCTAAGAAGTGCATATTATTAATAAATATAGGCCTATTGGGTTTATTTCCATTATGTAATCACACTCTAAGCTGCTATTTGGAGATTTGATGCATTATTGGATACCAAATACTTTTTGGAGATCTATTGATTATTCATTCGAGAGTTGTTCTTTTTTGCAGTTCTCTTAAGCCTGACCTCGCCTCTTCCTGCGCTAACCTTTCACGACTTTCTTGTAAGCACCATGAACAAGTAGAGTAGCTGCCCCGACAACCAATCCAGCGACGAACTCTCCTAGAATGGACGGTATGCCATGAACCAAATCGTGTAGCCAATCCCAGTTATGGACGAATATGCCTCCACCGACGAGAATCATGGCGAGCGTTCCGATTACGGCCAATGACCGCACAATGATGGGCAATGTCTTGACCAGTGCTTTTCCGACGCTCGTTAAGAAGCCTTTTCCGTTTTCTCCCGCGGAGATGAGTTTGTAACCGAAATCATCCATTCTGACCAGCAGCGCTACCAAGCCATAAACCCCGATTGTGGCGAGGATGGCAACGATGGTTACCACGATGATTTGAACTTCGAGTTCGCGCGTGGCGACTGATCCTAATGCGATGATCACTATCTCGACCGAGAGAATAAAGTCTACGAGGATAGCCGATTTGATTTTCTTCTTTTCGTGAGCCGCAGCATCCTCGGCGGTCATCTTAGCCACGTTTACTCCTTGTTTTTTGTGCTCTTTGTGAAAGAAGTAGGCGTATATTTTCTCGGCACCTTCATAGGCAAGGTAGACTCCACCAATCATCAAAATAGGAATGATCGCCGCTGGAAGAAATGCGCTCAGTAAGAATGCCACAGGCAATATGATGGCCTTATTGAGGAATGAGCCTTTGGCAATGGCCCAAAGAACGGGTAGCTCTCGCGAGGTCACGAAGCCCGAAGCCTTCTCGGCATTTACCGCCAGATCATCCCCCAGCACCCCGGCGGTCTTCCGGGCCGCGACCTTGGTCATTACGGACACGTCGTCCAGGAGCGCGGCAATATCATCCAGCAGTGCAAGAAGACTGGCGCCGGCCATGATTCAGTCTTTCTTCCCGATCTTGCGCTGCTTCGGCGGCAGCATGTCGATGACCCGCTGGACCTGCTCGCGCGTCGGCGACAGCGACGGGTCCTCGTCGTCG
>CAZKXG010000099.1:4249-5035 GCA_964556465.1 uncultured Cryomorphaceae bacterium
CCTTGGTAATCGCCCAGATCACCGGCAGCTCACGCGAGGCATGAAAACCAGTGGCCTTCTCGGCATTTACCGCAAGGTCATCGGCCAAGATGCCCGCTGTCTTTTTAGTGGCGACCTTGCTCATCACGGCCACGTCGTCCATCAGCACGGCAATATCATCGAAAAGGGCGAAAAAGCTGGAGGCCATAAGTGTCAGATTGTGTTTAAGGCTTTTGCAAAAAAGTAGACAAATCTAAATGTTACGTACGAAACCAGCTCGGTAAAGCTAGTTTTCAAGTCGTTGAATTTCACGTTCAATCTCTGCGATAAGCTCACTCGCACCATCTCTGGCATGGCGACAGTGGCCTCCGACAAATGCCATGTTAATCCCCTTCCATCTTACGACCTCTCTGAACTCCTCATCTTCAAGCAATGCTTCGTAATTTAAAGGTGTAGCGTGAAACCAGCGATCCATTTTTAGTCGACTGAGAAGCACCGGCGATACCACTTGGTTGTAGTTCGTTACTGCAAATTCCTGTTCGTACTTCAAGTATCGGTCATAATGATCGGAGTATAGATTGGTTAAGCCAAGGCGGATGCTATCATTGCTGATCAGGCCAAAGCCTTGAGCTTTTAAGTTATCGTATGCCGAGGTGTTGAGATTGGACAAGCCTTTTAGGAATATCCAGCCATAATGAACGGCCATAGTGTCATTCCAAGGTGATTTCGACTCCAAGGCCTCTACAACCAATCTCGATGCATTCGCACTTTTTACATACCATTCAAGATTTCCTGAATGGTCGATTG
>CAZKXG010000099.1:5045-9627 GCA_964556465.1 uncultured Cryomorphaceae bacterium
TGTTCGCAGATTGACCACCAACTCTTTCAGAATCTTGATTTCTGCATTCCTCAGTTTTCTGTTTTCGTTTGCATTGTTGATCTGCAGGGCTATGAGAATACCGATGACTACCAAGACGATTTCGCCCGCGGCATAGATCAGGTACTTCGAGAATTTGCTCTCGGCTACCAATTTTTGTCGGATGCGTCTAAAGAATTTGATCATATGCTATTCGAATTTCTCTTCTCGTGCTGTCAGTAGATAGTCGGAAAGACCAAACAATGTAAACACCCATAAGATTAAGAATGCGAAAGATAGCGGTCTTCGTTTAAATTGACTCTTTCCTTTTTGAGTTTACTCAGCTACGAAATCGGGCCAACGTTTCATATAGGTCACCATCTTTTCACCTAGGCCTTCTTTTCGGAGATAGTCTTCGGATACGGGTGTATCGATGGGAGTGAAGCTAGGATCTTTCATTACCAATTCCGGAAAGTCGTGGTGGAGAATAGCCGCGCGACCGATCGACACGAAGTCAATCCCAACGTCGAGCACTTTTTGAACTTCTGAACCCGTTCTGATTTGTCCTGCCACGGTCATTTTGATGTGGCCGCGCTCCAATTCAGAAAAGTGCTGAAGTAGTGACTTGCCCCGATGCTCCTCTTCTTCGGGTTCTTTAAAGCTATCCCAAAGCGACACGTCCAGAAAGTCGATCATTCCTTCGTTGATAAAGCGTTGGCAAACTTGCTTTACTTCCCCGAGTTTCATCCCAAACCGCTCGGGAGAGAGGCGTATGCCCAAAAGAAAGTCAGAACCGCATTGTTCTCTTATGGCATTGACTATTTCAAACATCAATCGCGATCGATTTTCCAAAGTGCCGCCGTATTGATCGGTGCGGTGATTGATCTCGCTGCTGAGAAACTGAGTGAGGATATAGCCGTGTGCCCCGTGCACTTCCACACCGTCATAGCCGCAGGCTTTGGCTCTCAGAGCCGCTGTGATGAAATCATCACGCAATTGCTCCACTTCAGCGAGGGAAATCCCGCGCGCTCCTGTTTTCTCATTATCCGATGGGCAAAGTGGCTTCGTACCAATCAGCTCCTCGGGTGAGCGCATTCCAGCATGGTGCAGCTGAATGACGGCGAGACTGCCTTCCGCCTTGATCGCCGCACTGAGCCGTTTATGGCCTTCGATATGCTTGTCGGAGAAGATCCCGAGCTGACCTGGAAATCCCTTTCCGATGGCCTGTACGTGAGAGGCGCACGTCATGGTCAGACCAAAACCACCCTTGGCTCGCATGGTTAGCCAGCGGAATTCGTCGTCGGAGAGGGTGCCGTCTTCGTGGCTTTGCGTATTGGTCATCGGTGCCAGCATAAAGCGGTTTTTCATGGTGTGGCCGGAGGGGAATTTTAAACTGGATTGGGGAGTGGGCTTCATTTTTAGGGAAAGATATTTATTCCAAAGTCGGTATTTTGAGTTAAGGATGCCGAAGGTATAAAGATGTTCTCAATACCTCCCACCTACCGCAGGGCGGTGTGCCACTACTTCAGACTTTGGCTGGTATTGTTCAGGTGCTCAAGAAACAAAACCCGTACTTCCCGGGTTATGCTCTTACCTATCCGTCATTCATGAACAAGATTACTTTCGTTTTTATTTCTTGTTTCTTCATCTTGTTAGCACTCTACTCCGGAGTGAGCGAGTTTAATACCACCGTGCAAGTCGTCCCCGCCATTGCCTTTATAGCTCTATTGGGTATACCCCACGGTGCTATAGATCATATTCTCTTTTTGGAAAAATCGTCTTGGTCGCCAGTGGTGTTCTACCTTTTTTACCTCGGTCTGATTGGACTATATGTTGTCCTTTGGCTGGTAGCTCCCGCCTTAAGTATGGCCTTGTTTTTGGCCTTGTCGGCCTATCATTTCGGGCAGTCCCAGTTTGCGGACCTTTCGCTTTCGCGCATGCTGAAACCCCTCTTGTATTTCGCTTGGGGAAGTACCGTGCTGTCGGGGTTGATTTATTTCAACCGAGCGGAGATAGCTGATATCGCCCGTTCGAATGAAGAAATGGCGAGCCTCTCTGCAGTCATGGATCCACAATTCTATTTGGTTCTACTCATAGCATCAGGAGCAGGCACAGCGGGCATATTGATCTTTGGCTTAAGCCGAAAAATGATCTCTTTTGAGCGCTTAGCCATCGAAGTTTTTGTGATGGGTTTGATCCAGTTCAGCTTTATGGTTTTCCCGATATTGACCTCATTCACGCTTTTCTTTGTGGTCATTCATTCCCTCAAAGTTCTATCGGATGAATATGATTTCATGCTCAACTTACGCAATAGATTCTCCATTGGTCTATTCCTGAAAATGCTTTGGCCCTACACACTATTGAGCCTTTTCGGATCGGGCTTTTTGCTTTTTGTTTCTTACATGGATTGGCTTCCCATCTCAAACTTGCTTTTGGTATTTATTCTCATTTCCGTGCTTACACTTCCGCATTCTATTGTGATGGAGAGTTTCTATAAGAAGCGGAGTACTTCTTGATTGATATTCAGCACTTATTGTTTCAATAAAATTCAGTCTCAAGAGGAGCTCCCGAGCAAAATTCAATTAAATTGCGTGCTTGCGAATCAACCTCTTGAACGCTGTAATCCATAGGGCAATTTTGCTTTTTGTAAATAAAGCAATGACGAAATGTGCATTTTTATTTATGCTGATTCTCTTTTCGACGGGTATCATGTCAGCGCAAAATGCTTCTGAAGCGGTTCGGGATTCACTGCTCAATCTTCTGGATGAGAACTCAGAAACCACAGACCAAGTTGATCTCTTGTGCCAATTGTCTGATGCTTTTTACCGAAGTAACACGTCGATTCAAAAAGATTCATCACTGTTGTTTTCTACCAAAGCCAATGCGCTGGCCGAAAAGTTGAATTACGATGAAGGTAGGGCAGAGGCACTTTACGATTTGGGAAAATACCATATCGGGATAAAAAATAGTCCCGCGGATGCAACGGACTTCCTGCTCCAATCTTTGGAACTGTTTTCTTCGTTCAATGATGATGCAGGGGTTTCTAAGTGTTACATGCAGCTCGGGCTGATTAGTTATATGTTAGAGTATTACGAAGACGCCGTGCTGAATTTTCGCAACTCCTTGAATGCCTCCAACAATGATTTCTCCACTTACCTGATGGCCCTTTCTTACATCGAGTTGGATAGTATGGATTTGGCCAAGAAGTATTTCTCTAAAGCCATTACCTCTTATGCCGATCAAAACAATACCTACAGATTGAGTGAGTGCTACCTCTATCTGGGCAAACTTTACCTGAAAACGGCCACACTTGACTCAGCCTCTCATTACATCAATAAGGCTTTAGATGTGCGAAGCACGACGGCGGAGGATCCCTATTCCTTTTCGCGGCCTTACTCGTTTCTGGCAGAGGTGTATCTAAAATCAGGAGATCCGGATAAAGCCATTGAATACGGGCAGTTGTGTTTTGCGTTGGAAGACAGCAAGAAAAACCCGAGAGATGAAATAAACATTACACAAGCCGCTAAGGTATTGGCTGCAGCTTATGAGGAAAAAGGCAGCTACGAGGAAGCACATCGGTACCTGAAAATATTCAATAAAGCCAATGATAACTTAACTGCCGGTAGTCTGAAACAAAAGGTGGCTGATATGAAGAGTATGTTCGCCTTTGAGCAAGAAATGAATCTCCAAAAGTTGAGCCAACAGAAAGATAGAGAACTCGCTGAAGCAGAAATCTCTAAAGAAAGATTGTTTAGAAATGCCGTTACCGTGGGATCAATTCTCTTGCTGATTCTTTTGATTTTGATGTTCAATCGTTATAAGATTAAAAGAGATTCTGAGAAGACACTATTGGAGTTGAATGAAGTGATTTCTCTTGAGAAACAGCGTTCTGACGATCTATTGCTCAACATCCTGCCCGAAGATGTGGCCGAAGAACTCAAGTCAAAAGGGGAAGCAGATGCCCGTGAGTACGAAACCGTTTCCATTCTTTTCTCAGATTTTAAAGAGTTTACCCGAAAGTCGGAGTTGTTTAGCCCAAAGGAATTGGTAGCAGAAATTGGCGCTTGCTTTCAAGCTTTTGATGGCATTATGGAGAAGTATAGTGTCGAAAAAATCAAAACCATTGGTGATGCTTATATGGCAGCCGGCGGACTCTCAAATCAAAAAGGAAATCCCATTAAAGATACGGTAGATGCCGCTTTGGAAATGCAGGAGTTTATTCGCCAAAGAAAAGCAGCTATGGACGATAAGGGTGTTCCCGCTTTTGAAATGCGGATCGGAATTCATGCGGGTCCTGTAGTGGCAGGTATCGTAGGCGTTAAGAAGTTCCAGTACGATTTATGGGGCGATACGGTGAATACAGCCAGCCGAATCGAATCAAGCGGAGAAGTGGGTAAAGTGAACATCAGCCGGGCTGCCTACGATGCCATCAAGGACGAGAAAGGCTACGTTTTTGAAAGCCGCGGTAAAATCGAAGCCAAAGGAAAAGGAGATGTTGAGATGTGGTTTGTCTCTAAGGCTTAATAAAATTGAGCGTTGAGGTCAGGGAGTTCTTTACCAGCTTCCTCCTGTAGAAGAATTCATA
>CAZKXG010000099.1:9637-13063 GCA_964556465.1 uncultured Cryomorphaceae bacterium
ATTGGGACTTAAAATAAGTTTTAAGATTTTTGTCACATGTTTTTAGCGATATCTGATTTTTACTTTCCGGGCTCTATAGCACTGCTGGTTTTATTGGTACTGACGGTATTCCGTCATATCCAGGCAAAAAAACAGCAATCTGATGAGTTAATCTATCAGGAAGAGATTCGCAAGAAAGAGCTGACCCGCATCGTCGAAACCCGCGAAGAACGAAGTAATGATCAGAAATTTTCAGAAGAGCGATTTTGGAAAATGATTGACGATACTACCTCAAGAGCTAAAAAAGGCTATACCTTCCAATTGGGAGTCTTGAGAGATAAGCTATCCAATCTTGATAAAGATGAATTGATCGAACTTGATAATTTGTGCGCATCTTTGATAGAGGACAACATCAATCTGGATCTCACCGCAGCAACTGCCATTATTTTTGGAGATGGATCTGCGGAGGCTGCTGTGCTTTTGATGAATTTATTCATCATGCAGGGAGAAGTATTCTTTAAAAATGCCTGTCACAATCCGAACTTGATTATCGGCAAGTCGATCAACGCGGTAGAAGGAAGAACAATCCAAGATTTGATTGCGGATCTGTACTTTAAAAAGACGGGTACTCTCATTCCGCTTCGCCCCGACAAAGATGAAGAGGGGTTTAAAATTCCTGGAGAACCATGGAAGCAACAAGAATTACCATCGAAATTTCCTGAATTGTGGAAGGAGTTTGCTTGACCTCGACTCCTTGATGTGAAAAGAAAGAACCGTCCGATTTCAAATCAGACTGATCCTCACTTTTTTCTTCTTGAGCCTGGTGTTATTGGTCTTTTCAATCAGCTTCTCAGCTACTTCTGCGCGCACTCCAACGTAGGAGCTGTTTTGTTGAAGTTCAATAACGCCCAGTTGATCTTTTCGAATTTGACCTTGTTTCAAAAATAATCCCACAAGATCGCCCTTGGAGATTTTATCTCTTCGGCCGCCGGTCACATACAAAGTTACCCATTGAGTAGCCTTGGAGATTGGCGGTATAGAATGTTGTTCGAGAGTCAAGCTCTCCGGCTCCATAGCACGAATAAACTCCGGAAGCTCCTCACCATCCCATTGAAGGATATAGGCTATGCCGTCACGGTTCATTCGAGCGGTTCGCCCGTTTCTGTGGGTAAATTCCTTGAGGCGAGGCGGAAGGTGATAGTGCAGGATAAACTTGATTTCGGGAATATCCAGACCACGTGCCGCCAGATCGGTGGCTAACAAAAGCCGTGTGGTACCATTTCGAAACTTGATGAGCGATCGCTCCCGGTCCATCTGCTCCATATCGCCGTGAAAGCACTGATGATGGATTTCATGCTCAGCCAAGAAATCGCTAACCCTTTCAAGTGATTCTTTAAAATTGACGAAGATGATTCCGGGCTCATTGCCAATGATCCCAAGAGCTTGTACCATTGCGTTCAACTTATCCTTTTCAGAGGTAAGCAGAGTCTTGATTTTCAGTTGAGATCTTTCTTCAGGGACGTGATTGATTACGATGGGATTGGTCAAGCCCACGAAGCTTGGTGTTTCTACATCGCTGGTTGCTGAAGTGAGCACTCTTTGTTTGACATTTGGCAGCGCTTCGATGATCTCAGACATTTCATTTTCAAAGCCGACCTCCAGTGATTTGTCGTACTCATCGAGGACGAGCGTTTGAATGGATTCCAAAGAAAACTGATCTCTGCGAAATCGATCAGCAACACGACCCGGTGTGCCAATAAGAATGGCAGGTCGGTGTTTTAAATCGATCTTGTCAAGTGCGCCTGCCCTGCCTCCGTAAACGGCATTTACTTTAAATCCCGAACCCATTTCTCGAGCTACCTGCTCTATTTGCTGAGCCAACTCTCGCGAGGGAACGAGGATGAGCAATTGAATCTCCTCACAGTTCGGGTCAAGCGACTCGATCAGTGGCAAGAGAAAGGCCAAGGTTTTTCCCGTACCGGTAGGAGAGAGGAGTACCACATCAGACTTGGTGCGTATCGCATTCCGCGCCTCTTCCTGCATGGCATTTAGCCCGGATATATTGAGTTTCTTGAGAATGGACTGAGTGAGTTTATCACTATTCTCTTGAGGTTGATCTTTGGTGTTTTCCTTCATTCTTTGGTTAGTCTATTTCCTATGTCGGGCTGCTGTTGGCTTGAGCAGCGAATGTACTGTTTCTGTGAATCAAGGACTGTACTTATGTATCGTACAAAGTTTAAAATGACGTTATTTAAAGAAAAAAAGGGCCTTATGCGCATTCAAGTAAAAGATTTTATGTCTACTCCCGTCATTACTTCCATAGGAGAAAACAGCGTTGAAGAAATCAGGGAGCTAATGAAAGACAAGGGTATCCATGCCGTTCCAATTGTATCGCATACAACAGACACCGTGGATCGAAAAATCATCATTCGGGGCATTGTGACGGCCAGCGATATCAATAAAGAAGTCCACAATGATGCAACCATGGATGAGGTAATGACTGCTTCTACTGTGCACGTCGTTCATACAACCTCGAGTGCCAAGGCTGCTGCCAAGATGATGATCAAGCATCAGGTCCATCATCTGGTTGTCATGGACGACGGACAGATTCGCGGGATGATCAGCTCCTTGGATTTTGCGAAATTGGTTGCGGATAATTCTTTAGAATAGACGGGTAGGTCTTTTAGATTTGATCACAGTCTTTTGTATTCTTGCGTTGTGTTAACGGATAAAAGCAAATTCTGTCCAATTTCTCCCTCCATTTTTTACAATCTCTGTTTATGGCTTTAGACTCTAAAGAGCAAATGGAAGAATACGCCCTTAGAATGCGCAAAAGAGGCGATACCTATTCCGAAATGAATAAGTTTCTCAAAGCTCAATGGGCTAATGAAGAGCAAGTCAATGATGCCATCAAAAAGGTGAAGGAATTGGAAAAGCAAAAGTTACTCGTGATTGAGCCCGGAAAGAAGACCTATTCTACTACAAATCTCGTGATGGGAGGGATCGTTGTGTTGCTAGGAATTTTTCTAACCACCGTACTTTGGGGCAAAGGATGGGTTTCAACGCTATCGCTTACCATGATTGGTGGAGGATTAATCGGGATGTTCAAGAAGTAAATAGGCAAATGCGCTACAATTGGCTTTTCGATCATTTATAGCCTGTCTTTATTACTCTTAAACCACAGCAAGAAATCATTAAATCATTAATACTTTGTGCCGCCAATCGAATACAACACATTGTATTATGAAACCTATTACTATGAAAACAGCATTAACAGCAATCACATTTTGCTTGACTCTGATCTCATTTGGTCAGAGCAATTCGGATAAACTCATTGGAAAATGGAAATTTGAAAGTGCCTACCAGAGTGAAAAGCTCGATTCGACAGGAGTCGTAATGATGGAGAAGCTTTTTGGAGAAATGACCTTTCAGTTCAACGGTGATGGA
>CAZKXG010000100.1:0-12975 GCA_964556465.1 uncultured Cryomorphaceae bacterium
AAGATCACTAAACTTGATTTGAAATAGAGGCGCATTTGATTCTGAAAAAACACGCGTGCGTTCCTCTCTGTTCATGGCATGTATTTTCTCTTCTCTTAGATTCCAAATAATATGGTGTCCCTCAGATGATTTTTCTGACATGCGGACATTGAGAATGTCTTCTTCATCTTCAATATTTACAAAACGAATTTTTTTTGGGTCGCGGACGCCTCGCGTGAGTAAATACGGATGAATTTCTCTTTGCCAATTTGCACTGAACTCTGCTGTATCTTGGCTATAAACTGTCATTTCATCTTGAACTAGTCTGATAATAGTAGGGCTTTCTTCCAATACTGGAAAAAGAATATCGTCCTGCAAAACGACACCAATGCGGCGATTTAAATAAAGGGAAAGCAAACAAGCTGTGGCCAATGTCAATAGCCTCAATACTCTAGGCGCAGGCTTCAAAAGAAAGATCGTTGTGAGAATAACCATCACATAAATCATTAAAACAGCCAGACCGCTCACATAGAGCCCATCAATCTTTGCAAAAGGCACTGTATTAATAGTCTCTATTATCCAATTCAAGAGCTGAGTCGCTTTTACGGTTACCCACCCCATGACATCCGAAGCATAAGGAATCCAAAGAAGTAAGACCCAGCCAATTCCTGCATATAAAATAATGGATGCCAATGGTATCACTAAAATATTCGTGATAAAAAATAGCACCGGAAACTGATTGAAGTAATAGATACTCAAAGGAAATGTTGCTAACTGAGCTGCAAAAGAAACACAGACCAATGACCATAGCATACTGATATACCTATTCTTAAAATCAAATGAAGCATAAAAAATGGGATGAAAAAACACAATGCCCAAAACTGCCAAATAAGAGAGCTGAAAGCCAATTTGAGTAATCAATAGCGGATTGATAACGAGCAGAAGAAGAGCGCTCGCGGCAATCATGTTATACGTATTTGTGTAGCGTTTATTAAATTTCCCAAGAGCGATAAAGCTAAACATGGTCGCAGCTCGAAGCACAGAGGGAGAAAAGCCCGTAAGCGCGGCATAGCCCCAAAGCATCAATAGAACCAACAAAAACTTTAAAAGCTTGGCTTTCTTTTTAAACAAAAAGTTGAGAATAGTGAGAAACAACAGATAGATTATTCCGACATGAAGTCCACTTACAGCTAAAATGTGAACAGCCCCTGCGTTGGCAAAATCACTTCTCAATTGTGGGTCAAGAAAAGACCTATCTCCAACAAGCAATGCAGAAATTACGCCGTATTCCTTCTCGGGAATGGAATCTTCATTCAGCTTTTCAAGAAGATTGCTCCGTAGTTCATTGAGCTTTCCTTTTAGAGAAAACGGGTTGAGTGGAATAACCTCATACGACCAGCTAGGTATGTAGATGGTGCCTGAAATTCCCGTATTGCGCAGATATTTTCCGTAATCAAATTGATTGGGATAAAGCTCTTGATCTAAATTTGAAATACTTCCATAGAACCGGATGGAATTACCAGGGGATATCCTTGTGCTAAAATTATCTTTTGACATGTAGGCGATAATTCGCGTGTTGCATGATTGGAACTGGTGTGAATCAATCTGAACTTTGAATATCTTGAGATGAACAGCATAGCTATTTGGTTTCTCAATTGGAGAAGATTCTATTACCGCTAAATAACTCTCTCCTTCAGGAGGGCCTTTTTGACCATCGATTGCTCGATATCCCAATGCCATGCCTAAAAGAAAAAATGCAGCAGCTGAAAGTATTCCAAAATAGTGATTCTTTAGAATGTTCTTCCAGGTTTTATTCAATGAGAAAAGCAATGCTATAATCACCAAAACAGCTGGGAGCCAGACTAACTTGAGGTCTGAATATGTATTCAACTTCAGAGCTGATATCAGACCCAACAATAGAGGCACAAGAATACGTACGAGAGGTGCTTGGTGCAGAAAAAGTTCCATAGAGCCCTGTTTCAGAGCTCTTAAGATAAGAAAACTTTTATTTAGAAGGTCGTTATCTTTCTGGTTTCCTGATGGGCACCATTAAATACACGCAGTAAATAAATGCCTTTAGGCAGGTAAGAGAGATTTAGCGGTTCAGTCGTTCCAACAGATAAAACGGGACTTCCCACATCAATCTTTCGACCATTGAGGTCATAAACCTCAACCATTGCTGTTTGGCCATAGTCTTCAGAAGACAGAGTTAGATTGTACAAACCAGAAGCATTAGAGACAGTAGACAATTCTATTTCCCAATTAGGCTCCATCGTAGGTATGGAAAATGATTCTATTCCAGAGTTGTCACTAGGGTCAAATGATATCGTAGACTCCGTCACCAACAGATTTGGATTTTCGGATGGACCGATCGTGATGTTACAAATCGTTGAGTAGTCTCCGATTAATCCTCCTTGTGCCGCTAAGACTTCCACATCATAGCTATCCCCTTCTATTAAACCCGTCACAAAATCCAAGTCAACAAAACGACTACCATCATCTCTAGTATAAAATAGGGGTGATTGAACCGAAGTAGTATTTGTGAATCTCCAGGTATACGATTCCGCCTGACAAATTTCATTTGCCTGCAGGAAGGAACTAATGGGATATGTTTGACCACATGGATAGAGATTGCTGTTGAGGCCTGTATTTGGGACGGCATTGTTCATATTAATAAATCGCAATCCGCCTGCATTACTTTCCTCTCCGGCAACAGTGGCAAATACTGAAACAATATAAGTAGTTCCTAATTGCAAATCAGGTACTCGATAAAGGTTGAGCAATCTGCTATCTGACAATCCAATTACTTCTGTTTGCACGGGAGGATTAGCAATAAAGTCCAAGAAGGTCCACCTGTATTGAGTTGAAAGTGCAACTTTCGTAGCTCCAACTATATCACAGAAATCAAAAAAGCCATTGGAATATTGATTTTCTAAGGAAGTGGACAAAACGTTGTTCTGCAGACCAATAATACAGGCATTTCCAAAGTCCCCGTATGCAGGCACAATAGCTCTTACCCGAACACTCACCTCATAAGTTCTTCCGTATTCAATTTGCGGGAACCATTCCAAAAGAAAATTTGGATTTGTTCCGTTTGGCGATGTGATAATATAAGTGTTGAACGGTGCTTCTTGCTCAACAAATCGAAATTGGTAATTGGTAAAATTAGATGTGTTTGATGGATTCGTGGCACGAATCACATCATTTGTGTTGTAATCGAGTGTTCCACAATTTGAAGCAACCAACTCCACAAATGGAATATGTCCAACTGAGGTCGTGAAATCACTGGACGTAGCAGCTGCTCCAACATGGTAAACACGATAGATGTATGTGTTTCCGACGGTAAGCCCGGTCAATACTGCATTCTCGGTTCCTCCAATTCCAGAATTGTTTCTGCAAGTGATCAGGGTTCCACCGCATCCATCATAGACCTCAATTGCCAAATTCAGATCACCGAAACCAGTCGCCTGTATGCCATGCCGCGTAGAGACCGCAACGAAACTATACCAAACATCGTCACTTCCTCCGGGACCCGCACATTGAGCATCTCCCGAAAATCCAGCCCCGATGAAGGATCCTGCAATCTCTGAATCGGCAAAATCTTCTTCCGATGAAATGAGATTTGCAGTCAAACAATCATTTGCCATCGACGAAATAGCTAAAAGGAGTGCCGAAGCCAAAACGACAATAAAATGAGGGGATGTTCGCATAAATGCCTTCCTATGAAATAAATTTGAGTACTAAATTACACAATCAATTTACATTGCAGGAGTGTTTCAGTAATAAGGTCAAGAAGATTATTAACGGGATTTTCAACAATAAAAAAAGCAAGGCTTTCGCCTTGCTTTTACCACCTACTGAAAATTAACCACGCTTACTGCTACTGAACTATCTTAGCGATTAGTTCTGCGGTGCGGCTCGCGTAGCCAAACTCATTGTCGTACCAAGACATTACTTTTACGAAAGTACCATTGGTAGACGTCATCAATGAATCGAAAATACTGCTGTGTGAGTTTCCAATAATATCGGCAGATACGATCGGATCTTCGGTATATTGAACAATTCCTTTTAACTCGTTTTCCGCAGCTTTTTTAATCGCTGCATTTATTTCTTCGGCTGTCACCTCTTTGTCAAGAACCGCAACCAAGTCTGTAATCGAACCAGTAATGGTTGGAACTCTCGTAGCGTTTCCATCCAGCTTCCCTTTCAAGTGAGGAAGAACCAATCCTACTGCTTTTGCTGCTCCTGTCGTTGTAGGGATTATAGAAAAAGCTCCGGCTCTGGCTCTTCTCAAGTCAGAATGCGGTGCATCTTGAATACGCTGATCGGAGGTATATGCGTGAATGGTATTGATGTAACCTTTATGGATTCCAAATTCTCGATCGAGAACCATTGCTATCGGCGCCAAACAATTCGTTGTACAACTTGCATTTGAAACCACATTGTCATCAGGTGACAATGTATCATCGTTCACTCCAATTACTACGGTCTTTACATCTCCCTTCGCAGGAGCCGAAATAATTACTTTCTGCGCTCCGGCGGTGATATGCTTTGAAGCACCTGCTTGATCTCTGAATATACCGGTACATTCTGCTACAACTTGAACGCCTAGATCTTTCCAAGGAAGAACTTCAGGGTCTCTCTCTGCGAATAACTTGTAGGACTTTCCGTCGACTACGATGTGGTCATCGCCCGAATGAGATACTTCGCCATGGTATCCGCCCTGACTGCTATCATACTTAAACAGGTGTGCCAACGTCTTGGCATCAGTCAAGTCATTGATGGCTACCACTTCTACGTCGCTATTTTTTAATAGTTGACGGAAAGTGAGTCTTCCTATTCGACCGAAACCATTTATTGCAACTTTTATCATAGTTTAATACTCTTCAAAGTGTCATTTGAACACAAAGTTAATATAATTCCAAGAATTCAATACAACAATCGAAATTAATCACACAAATTTAATTTTGGAAGAAATCACAGCATTCCTGAAATAATCTTATCCATCGTAACGCCCTCAGCCTCTGCCTTATAATTTCTAACCAAACGATGCCTTAAGATTGGTAAAGCGACGGCTTGTACATCTTCGATATCAGGAGAATATTTTCCTTGAAGTGCTGCGTGGCATTTAGCTCCCACGATGAGGTATTGAGAAGCTCTAGGCCCTGCGCCCCAACTCAAATAACTGTTGGTGCTTTCAGAAGCATACTCTGTTCCTGGTCTGGATTTAGCCGATAAATTCACTGCATACTCCACCACATTATCAGCTACGGGAATTTTACGAATCAACTGTTGGAAGAATTGAATTTCATCTCCCGAGATAACCTGTTCAGCTTCGGCGGTCACACCTGATGTAGTAGATTTCACCACATCGATTTCTTCCTGGATAGTCGGATAATCAACAAAGATGTTGAACATGAACCTGTCGAGCTGGGCTTCGGGTAATGGGTAAGTTCCCTCCTGCTCTATCGGGTTTTGAGTAGCGAGTACAAAAAACGGCTTAGGTAGTGGGTAAGAGTGTCCTGCCGTTGTTACCATTCTTTCCTGCATCGCTTCCAGGAGTGCGGCTTGGGTTTTAGGAGGAGTCCGATTGATCTCATCGGCAAGTATGATATTCGAAAACAAAGGGCCTTTAATGAACTTGAACTTTCGATTTTCATCCAGAATTTCGGAGCCAATAATATCACCCGGCATCAAATCAGGCGTAAATTGAACTCTGTTAAAAGTTAATCCCAACGTCTTGGCAATGGTATTTACCAAAAGTGTTTTGGCCAAACCCGGAACACCAACTAAGAGGCAATGCCCACCGCTGAATATGCTGATGAGTACTTCTTTAATCACTTCATCTTGCCCTACAATAACTTTGGCAATTTCTTGCCTCATTGAGGCATATTTATCCGTGAGCTGCTTAACCGCTTCTACGTCTTTCATTTTATTCTAAACTTCTTAGTTCTTAATTAAATCGTCCTCTTCGACCCAAGGGTAGCCGAATGCGCAATCTCGGTATTTTTCATCGATTTTAACAAAGGAATCACCTATTCTCTCTCGCACCCATTTGTCCATGGTTTGCGCTCGAAGCCTCTCAGAAGCCATGTTCTGAAGACTTTGATAATCATCAGTCAAGTTGGCTCTATGCGGCTCAGTTCTATTCATGAGCTTTACGATGCGATACCCTTTTTCATTGGACCGTGTTTGAAAGTAAAACGGCTTGCTTACCTGGCCTACCGTCATTGTATCGATAATCGGGAAAAGCGTAGGATCAATATCATCCATTTCGAAAATGGTACTTCCCGAAGCCTGATTGACGATCGAACCGTTTTGATTTTTGGTCAACTCATCATCGGAGTACTTATTTGCAGCCAAGGCAAAGGAAACCGAATCTCGAATCACCAAATTCCGAATAGAGTCCAAGTCTGTTCTGGCTTGATTTAATCCATCAGAAGAAATTTCAGGGATGAGCAGTATATGGTTGGCATCGTACATCTCTCCCCGTCTCTCCAACAATTGCATGATATGAAATCCATAGTCTGTTTTAAATGGAGTAGATATCTGTCCTTCTTCTAAATTAAAAGCGACGGCATCAAATTCGGGCACCCAAGTACCTCGAGGCTGCATGCCCAGAGCCCCCCCCTTTGCTGCAGAACCAGGGTCATCGCTGTAAAGTGCAGCCAAAGTTTCAAATTCTTCTTGACCTGTTTCGACCTGCTCTTTAAACTCTAATAAACGCGAACGAACTCTCTCCTTCTCCTGGGTTGAAACATCAGGATATTTGACGATTTGAGCCATCTGTACCGAAGCATTGACATAGGGAAGACTGTCTTTAGGAATTTCATTGAAGAAATCCTGCACGTCTGAAGGGGTAACATTGATGTCGGCGCTGATCTCGGACTCCATGCGCTGCACGAGTAACTGATCTTTTAGAATATCAAAAAAATCTTCTCTGATTTCCGACATTGATTTTCCATAATAATCTTCGAGAGCCTCCACGGACCCTATTTGCCTAACAAACACATCCATTCTCCTATTTAATTGACCCTGCACCATGTCGTCTGTTATTTCCAGAGAATCCACTTTTGCCTGATTCAGCATTAGTTTCTCAAAAAGTATCTCCTCCAAAACCTGGCAATCAGTAATGGTACCTTTAAACCCTTGTGCCTTAATTTGACTTTTTTGGATTTGTATGTCGCTGTAAAGGATAATTTCATTTCCTATTACCGCTACTATTTCGTCAATTACCTGAGCTCTGGAGCTATCGACGAAAAACAACACCGCCAATACGGGTAGTAACAATTTCAACTTTATTCCTTTATCCATTCAATTTTGTTCTTAGCGTAGGCCTCTTTAACAGCTCCTTCACGCATTTTTTTTACTAAATCAGCTTTCCTCTGATTTATTATAAGGTTTTGTACTTTTTGCTTTTCAAGCTCTAGTGGAGCATTACTACCTCTTAATCTGTACTCAAATATTCGGAGCAGATATAGCTGTCCATCTTTTTCAAACTCATGATACGTATTTGCCGTTAAAAAATTGCTCCAATCTGTTACTTCCAAAGGGATTTGTTTCAGCAGGTCGTCTTTGTAAATCCACTCTTCTTCATCAAGAAAACACGTTTCTGCATATTTACTGCAATATTCATCCAGATCTTCCAAGACTTCTTCCGGATCACCTTTAAACCATTTTGCCAGCTTTCTCTTGTTTGGCGCATCTGCACTTACGGACATAAACCACGGCCTTAAGATGGAGCTTTTGAGTTTGAAGCTTTCAATATTTTCGTTAAAAAATGTTTCGGTCTCCTGATCAGAAACGAGTGTGTCCAGTTTCTGATTGACGAGTTCACGCTCATAGGAGTAAATCACCAGCGAATTTCTGTAATCTTCAAGTTTGGCGGAAAAGTCCTTGTTCGCTTCTGAAAGATTTTTCTCAGCAAGTGATAAAACGGCTTTTTCTTTAATCCACTTATTGATAATCTCATCGGCTATAGTGGCGGAATCTTCTTCCGTATAATTTTTGGGTAGTAAGGATTCAAACTCACTCTTGCGAAGGGAATACTCGAACACCTTAGCTACTACGGGATCATCAGCATCCTCATCTTGAACACATCCCTGCAAAACAAAAAATAGCAAGCTCCAGACGAGGAGCTTGCTATTCAGTAAAGTTGAACTTTTAGTATTCAAACTAGAAAACGCGTTATTTAATGGTGTATAGAACTTCTTTGTTCACCGTCACTTCGTGTTTAGCTCTCAAAGAATCTATCCACTCTTTTTCCAAGTAGTTCTGATATGCTGCAGTAATCAAACCTCTGGCCTCGTCAAATGCTTTCGGCTCCGGCTGACGTATCTCCTTGATGTGAACCACTTTGAGTTGTCCCTCATCATCTATGGGATCAGAAACTCCAACTTCCCAAGCTGTTTTTTCAAGCATAGGAAGTTGCTTTTGTTCTTTCAAACCGCTGCTGACCCTAACCTTAAGCGCGCTAGCCTCATTCAATGCATCGCGGATCTCATCTTGGTTCTTACCCTTTTTCAGCATCTTCTTCACCTTACCTGCAGTCTCTTCATCTTCTACAGTGTAAATGTCGTAGCCTGCTCTTTCTTGCCACATAAAGTCATTTTGATGACTTTGATAGAATGTCTCTAAGCCAACAGTATCTTCAACGGCTTTAGACCAAACCTTCTGATCGGTGAGATCGAATAATAAAATACCATCGCGGTATTCTTGCATCAGTGCTTTGAATTCAGGGTACTTTTCTTCCAAAATACCATCTTCGAATGCCATTATTTCGGAGTCAACCCAATTATCAAAACTTTCATTTACCAATAGCTCGATATCAATTGGAGTGCGCGATGCACGCATCCTTGACAATAGGTATGTAGTGAATTCAGCTTGTGAAAAAGTCAGTCCAATCATTTCGAAAAGCACCTTATCCCCGTTTTTTAATTCGTCAGAGGGTTCCCAACGAGCACTGAAGTAACTGGTATCAACTCCCGTGTAGAAAGGTTTTAATCGCTTGCGGTAGTCTGCATACTTGTATTCCTTTTTGCGCTTGTTGATAAAGCTGTCTTTCGTAATATCAGATCGAGAATCGCGAGAGATCTTTGATCGAAGCTCCTTTTCATAATCATCAAATGATTTTAGAGGCACTCTTTCTATCAATTTAATAATGTGCCATCCGTATGGTGATTTAACGGGCTCGGATATTTGACCAGGCTCAGTTAAAGCAAATGAAGCCTCTTCAAACTCCTCAACCATCTTTCCTGCTCCAAATGCGGGCAACTCACCATTTTTGGCAGCAGAAGTTCTGTCATCGCTGAATTTTCGAGCCAGCTCTCCAAAGTCTTCTCCAGCTTCCAACTTTGCGTATACCTCATCAGCTCTCTGCTTAAGGCTGGCTTTCACATCTTCGGGGTCAGAGTCTTCTGATCTGATCATAATATGAGCCACTCTGATTTCACCACGAGCAGGTCTCTTATCCTGCACCATCACCAAGTGGTATCCGAATCTCGTTCTAACGGGCCCGGATATTTCTCCCACAGCCGTGTTGTAAACTGAAGTCTCAAAAGGATAGACCATCTGAAGAGAAGTAAAATAACCCAAATCACCCCCATTTGTCTTAGCGCTGGGGTCTTCGCTTTCAGTTTTTGCCAGAGTTTTGAATTTACTTGGATCAGCATCTACCTTGGCCTTGATTGCCATAATCTTATTGTAGGCCTCGAGAGTGTCCTTTGGCGAAGGAGAAGACGGAAGTTTTATCAAAATATGGGAAGCGCGGACGTCTTCCTTAAGTCTGTCATAAGCTTCCCTTACCAATGAATCCGTCACAGCCTTGTCTACCAAATATGGTCTGGCCAGCTGGTCGCGGTATCCGCTTAGTTCTCTTTCAAATCGAGCCAAGGTATCCATACCCATTTCCTCTGCTTCCATCACCTTTAATTTAAAGTTGATGAAGAGGTCGAGGTATTCGTCCAAATCCTCTTGGGTGATCACACTGTCGCGGTTGTTTTTCTTGTAAATGTTTTCAAACTCAGACTTAGTGATTTTGCGTTCGTCAATGGTCATCAAGATGGCATCTCCATTGTCTTGCGCTAACACCTGTAGTGTGATGATTGAAAGCAGTAAAAGAATTCCTTTTTTCATGATTGTAGTTTTCACTTGAGCAATTATAGTAAGATCATTATAAACTGTAGTTTGGAGCTTCACGTGTAATGGATACATCGTGCGGGTGGCTCTCGCGAATTCCTGAGTTGGTAATTCTGATAAATTTGGCTTCGGCCAAAGCAGCAATATCAGCCGCTCCGCAATATCCCATTCCTGCGCGCAGACCGCCAATTACTTGGTGCATTACTTCGGCTAGGGTTCCTTTGTAAGGTACACGACCTGAAATTCCTTCCGGAACAAGTTTATTTAAGTCGTCGAGCGAATCTTGAAAATATCGATCGCTTGACCCTTGCTGCATAGCTTCTATAGAACCCATACCTCTGTATGATTTGAATTTTCTTCCTTCATAAATAATTGTCTCACCCGGAGACTCTTCCACACCAGCAAGCATTGAGCCAATCATTACAGACCCCGCTCCGGCGGCCATTGCCTTCACAACGTCTCCTGTGTAGCGAACACCTCCGTCTGCTATAATCGGGATACCTCGATCCTTCAATGCCGAAGCGGCATCAAGAACGGCGGTAAGCTGTGGTACTCCCACACCGGCCACTACGCGAGTAGTACAGATTGAACCCGGACCGATCCCTACTTTCACAGCATCTGCACCGGCATCAGCGAGATGTATTGCACCTTCAGCAGTAGCCACATTCCCTACCACTACATCTATCTTGTCAAAATTGGATTTAATCTTTTCCAATACAGCCACTACTCCTTTGGTATGACCATGAGCCGTGTCTATAATTACGGCATCTACTCCCGACTTTACCAGCGCTGCAGTTCTTTCCACAGCATCGGCAGTCACACCTATGGCCGCTGCAACTCTCAGTCGCCCAAACTCGTCTTTACAACTGTTTGGGTGCTTCTTTAACTTGATGATGTCGCGATAGGTGATCAGACCGACTAACTTATTGTTCGCTTCTACTACTGGTAATTTCTCGATTTTATATTCCTGAAGAATGATCTCAGCTTCCTTGAGGGTGATTCCCTTCTTAGCTGTTATCAGCTTCTCCTTGGTCATGACTTCACTTACCGGCTTGGTCATTTCCTTTTGAAAACGAAGATCTCTATTGGTAACGATTCCCACCAAAACGTTTTCTGCATCGACTACCGGTATTCCTCCAATCTTATTCTCAGACATGACTTGGAGAGCGTCACCAACTTTGGCCGTCTCAATCATGGTGATCGGATCTTGTATCATTCCACTCTCTGAGCGCTTCACTTTGCGCACCTCACGGGCCTGAGCTTCAATGCTCATGTTTTTGTGAATGACTCCAATTCCTCCCTGCTGGGCCATAGCTATGGCCATTTCAGATCCCGTCACAGTGTCCATCGCCGCCGAAACGATTGGCGTATTGAGCATGATGTTTCGAGAAAATCGCGAACGGATATCAACTTGACGTGGTAAGATGTCAGAATAAGCCGGCACTAAGAGGACATCGTCGTAAGTCAATCCCTCTCCCAAAATCTTGGATTCGTTAAGTGACATGAATCTGAGTTTGAATTTGAAATAAATTCGGGCAAAAGTAAGAATAATTGACCTCAATTGCTCAGAGGTTTTATTGAGGGAAAATCAAAGGGACTTTCATCGCTCGATCACGTGTCCGATGTTGGTTGTTTTGTCCCCAATTGGCCGAGAATGTCTTGTTTTGACCGAAATGTCCATCAAAATGGAACTGAACCTTAGTTGCATAGGGATAGCACAGGGACTAAATAGGAGTTACTATACTTGAGCACTATGATAAGCTTGAAAAAAAAATGGATTTTAGATGGAATTGATATGCAACAATAAATCAATTCTGCTTTGATGATTCACTCCGCATTCCGCACCATATACAACACTCCCTCTTCAACAAAGGGCTTCCCGCTGCCGTCTTTAAAGCTGATGATGTAGCGGTAGTAATCTTCGGGCACGACATTGCCTGTATAGGTGCCGTCCCAGCCCATCTCGATATCGGAAGTCTCGAAAAGGAGCTCACCCCACTTGTTGTAAATCTCCATGCGGTAGGTCTCGAAATCTATAAATCCCAGCACGGGCTTGAATTGATCGTTGAACCCTTCATAAACCATAGCCGAGGGAACCCAAACCAACGGCTCTTGAGTCACGCAGGAAAGATTAGAGAATGATACAGCTCCGGGGCCATATTGATTAGCGCTTTCTACCGCTTGAATGCGGTAGCAAAACCTGCCTTGGTTCGTCAAGAATTGCTCGACATCTTCAGACCACTCTGTAGTATTCGGATCGGTGGCATCGTAAAACGCGGGCTCATCATCTCCTAATCCGCGAAGGATCTGGTATTCAACCACGGCTCCATCCCAAACTCCGTACTTGGTCCAGTTGAGCCTATTCACCAAATTGCTTCTGTTCGTTCTGGTCTCTAAGACAACGTTGGAACCTTCGTTCGAATCTCCGATCACCTCACCACATCCATCAATGGCTGTCCAATAATACGTGTAGACGAGCTCGTTTGCCCGAACATCCGAGTCGATATAAGTGATGGTATCCTCTCCCGGTATGGCCGGAAAGAGGCCCACGAAATTGTAACTCCCCTCTCCTTCCTTTTTGTACAGCTCATAGGTAGTACCCACTCCTGCGGTATCTTGATACAGATTTACCTCCACTTGCCCGTCCAGATTGGTTGAGACTGAGCTCAGATAGTGAAAATCGACAATGGGAGGATACTCAGTGAATACAACAACTCCATTAGAAGTAGAGGCCTGTTGTGAGCCACTTGAAATGGCTTTGATGTAAAATCGATAATCGGTATTCGGATCAACGTCCACATTGGCAATAAAGCCATTTGGTCCCGTTGCCACCATTAAAGTGTCTGTCCCATCCTCCAA
>CAZKXG010000101.1:0-4874 GCA_964556465.1 uncultured Cryomorphaceae bacterium
ACCAATCATTTTAACCAATCAGAGTAACCAATTCTGATGAAATAAGATGCTTACAACTATACAAACGGAGATATTTTTAAAAGGTTACTTCTTTAACAGATTTTTTCTTTTGCATCTTCATATATCGGGGGCACAGCTTCGATTCGGCTCATTATACCAAAAAGAAAAACCTGCCTCGTTAGGCAGGTTTTTCAGATAACCAATCATTTTAACCAATCAGAGTAACCAATTCTGATGAAGTAAGATGCTTACTCTTAATCAAACGACGATATTTTAAAAAGGTTTCATCGTTAACAGACTTTTTGAATCATCTTTCGACTAAACCCAATATCATGCAGATCAAGACATCGCTATTGTTTATACAACGATAAAATAAAAAACCCGCCTCGTTAGGCGGGTTTTTTATTTAACCAATCATTTTAACCAATCAGAGTAACCAGCTCTGATGAAAATAAGATGCTTACTGGTTATTCAAACGCAGATTATTCGATAAGGTTACATCATTAACAGATTTTTTCATTTTTTATTGGAAATGACACGTAAATCGAGGCATCGAGAGGGGTAGAGAAAACACTTCCAGCAAAAAACCCGCCTCGTTAGGCGGGTTTCTCGTTTAACCAATCATTTTAACCAATCAGAATAACCAATTCTGATGAAGTAAGATGCTTACAATGTTTTCCACGTCAATTTACGTGCCGGACTACATTGCGAGCCGGTAATTTGCGTTAACTGTGATAATAATATGATTTATATTTGAAATTCAATCATTTACAAACACATTTTTTTCGACTAGCCCTTTTTGATAAAGGCGGTAAACATCCAATGCTTCTCCTCTGTACGAGACAGTATTTCTCTCATTAGTGTTTCCGTTCCTATGTCTCCATGCTCAATTGCCGCATCGGCCGCATCGACCATAAACGAAAGCAATGTTTCGTAATCCTCAACAATTATCTCCATCATTTGTGCTCCACTGAGATCTTCCTCGGTCTCCTCAATATCTGATTTTTCAATATAGGCAGAGAGAGTACTTAATGGTTTGAAGCCGAGAATTCTAATTCTCTCCGCTACTGAATCGATGTATTCTGCAGCAGCAGTATACTCTTCTTCTAATTTTTCGTGGATATCGAAAAAATCACCACCGGTAACATTCCAATGAAAATTTCTGATCTTTTGATAGAGAACTGCATAATTTGCCAAAAGGGCGTTAAGTGTTTCTACTACCTCATATGCTTCGTCTTTATCAAATCCCAATTTGATAAATGACTTTTCTTTTGCTTTAGTTTCCATGATTCTTTTTTTTAATGCACTACAAAGTTACAAAGCACGTGCCTCAATGCAATCGTTGTAGCCTATAGCGTAAGAGTATTTACTTATATGAGAAAATTCAAAAGGTCTTTTGAAGCAATGAGCGACCTGCAGCGCTAAACCGATCGAAAAAGCGATCGATGTCTTCGGGATCTAAATCGGGATTGAGTAAAACGAGTCGAATGGATAAACCTGCCTCAAGTGTGCAATAATTCACCATGGCGTGGCCTTTTTGAACCAGTTCATAGCGCAACTTCTTATTAAATTCATCCGCATCTTCACCTTTCGGAACGACAAATCGAAAATTGACATTTAAGCTTTCAGTCGTGAACATGAGCTCCAGTTCCTCAGACTCCTTAACTTTTTTAGTCGCATACTCAGCGAGGTGCATACACTTCTCTACTCTTTCTCGATAACCATCCTCTCCCCAATAGTTCCATGAGAGCCATAGCTTGAGCGAGTCGACTCGCCTTCCGCACGACAAACTTGAGGGCCCGGTATCGAACTCAGAATTGTCGTAATCATGGTAGATATAATCAGCATTATTGGATTGAATCTCCCTTCTCATTATACCTTTTTCTTTAGCCATGAAGGCCGAGCAAGTGAGAGGAATACTCATCAATTTATGCGGATTCCATGTAAAACTGTCAGCCCTTTCCAGTCCTTTAAAAAGAGGTTGATACTTATCACTTAGAATTAAGCTACCACCCCATGAGCCATCCACATGGTGCCAAAGCCCGTGCCTTTCAGCAAGCTCGGCGATTTCATCGATACAATCAAATGACCCCGTCTCAGTGGTACCTGCTGTAGAACAAATCATAAATGGAACCATTCCTTTCTTAATGGTTTCTTCCAGTGCCTGAGCGACAGCGGCGCCTTGCATTCTTCCCCTTTCATCCACCCTCACCTTTACTACACCATTGTGACCTATACCAATGGTATTCGCCGCTTTTAGGAGTGAAAAATGACTGCGCTCGGAGACGAGAACGGCCAGTTTTGGAAGAGCCGTTATACCATGAGTCTTAACTTCAGGAAATATGGCATTTCGAGCCAATAACATAGCGTAAAGATTCGACTGCGAACCACCTGATGTAAAAATCCCTTCGCCTTGGCCCCAACCGGTGAAAGAGAGCATCTTCTCAATGAGCGCTTTCTCCATTAAAGTAGCAACAGGGGCTACTTCATAAGTATACATAGAAGTATTGGTGAGTGCCGTAATCAGCTCTCCGACAAAACCTGGAAATCCAAACCCTCCGAATAGTTGGTTGAGGTATGCCGGATTAGCAGTCCTAACCGCGTAGGTAAGGTATTGCTTAACCTCCTCCAGCATCTTCTCATTTCCACCTCCGGTCTGGCGCAAGCCAAAATCAAGCTTTTCACTCAATTCCCGTGGGGCAAAATAACTTATGACAGGAGTCTCCGGATTGCGACTCTCATCAATCCAATCCTGCATCAAGTCAAAAATTTCTCTTAAGGTCGCTTCTTCAGCAGGCTGCTTTTTCATGCTATCCTCCTCAATGGGGTCGGCAAAATTAAGATTATTCATTCAGCCAACGTTTCTTCTCTTCTCAAGAACTGCTTCTTGCTAAGGTCGTAATAATCATAAGTTCCGCTAAACCTCTTTAGCCGGACTACCTTCTTGTCCACCTGAATAATTTTATCGTATTGCAAAGGTACAAGTGTATCTTGAGCCAAACTGATGATACCATAGGCAGTGTCCTGGACCAATAAAAGCGTGTCAAGCCAATCGACGGAACTGAATGTCAATTCGATTTTGATCTTTCCCAAAGTGTCAATCACTCCAAACAAACCATCCTTGGAGACAATAGCCAGTGAATCTGAAAAGTTCGAGACATAGTCATATTGATACCCAATGGCGAGATTTACATCGAGGTCGGAATACCCCCATTTACCTCGTTTTTTCACTGGGATCAAATCACCCGTAAAGGTGCCGATGTCTTCAAAAATGGCAGGAAACACTTTGACTCCCGTTGAGTCAATCACTCCCACTTTGTCTTTTTGATAAACCTTTGCATGGCCATTTTCGAATTTCGAGTTTGTCAATGCAACGGGCGAATAAGAATAAATAAAATCAATAACCGTATCTCCCTTAGTATTGATGAATCCATACAACTCACCTGAGGATGCCAAAATAAGCTCATCACTAAACTCTCCTAAAGCACGATACAAAGTATCAGTCAAATTGAGTCCACCACGACTCAATAATCCAAAAAAACCATCCTGTCTAAAGCGAACGGGAAGCTCTATTGAGGTGAAAGACTCAATCCAATCATAATCGAAGGGAGTTATTTGAATTCCCGCTTTGTTTATAAGCCCTTTCGCTCCCGATGAATCAGCTACTACTGCCACACCCTGATGAAAATCCAGTGCATCAGTGTAAATGAAAGGAATGACAATTTCTCCTACCTCATTTAAATATCCAAAAAACCCATCTTTCTCAGCATAAAAAAAGCCTTCTGAGTTTTCACCTATATCGTCGTAAAAGGGTTCAATGACAAATTCACCAATTCTATTAATGATGCCATAAACATTGTCTTTTTCTACCACGGCAAGACCTTTATTAAATGCAAAGCCATCTGAAAAACGCTCCTTGGAAATCTCTTTCTCTTCTTTATCTATATACGTTACCTCATCTCCGATTCCCACCATGGCAATTCCGTCTGAGAAGCTTTCTACCCATTCGTATTTAGGCACTATCGCTACTTCTCCCCTATCATTGATAAAACCCCAATAGTCTCCATCGGTAATGGGGTAAAAGCGAGTTACAGCCAACTCGAATTGTTGTTTCAACTCCGCCATAAAGGGGTAGTTGGGATAGCTCAAAGTAAATTCCGCAATACTTTGAGCATTAATCTCTTTCACTTCAAGCGCATAAATCCTTCTCCAAGCAATATCGATGTAAGGATTGGAGCTGAATGACTCAACAAAAGCTAAATAGTCTTCTGTCTTACCACCGACAGTAGCCTGATTAAAAATTCGCTCTTCAGCATCAGGCACGTATGGACTGAATGGAAATGAATCAATAAAACTCTGATAACTCTCTAGGGTATTGTTGGCTGTTCGCTCCTCAAAATTTCTCAAATCATACAGCTTCTTGGCCTCTTCCTTTTGATCCGCCTGAGGGTAATCTGTTAAAAAATCTGCATAAGCTTTCGAGGTATTCTCGGCTCTAGCCAATTGAAATAACATTTCATTTCTTCTCTCCATGGCCAATGCTTTATACTCAGCATTGTCAAAATTTTCTACGAACTGGTTCCAAGCTGAAATTTCATTGACCGCTTGGGCTCTCAAAAAGCCTAAACTGTCTACAGTATAGGCTTGCTCTAGAATCGACAAACTATCAACTCCAACTACAGCGTAGTCGATTCTGGATTTGGTATCAACACTTTCCCATTCTTGCTCAGAAATGTTAATGTACCTATGAGCTGAATCAATTTGAGTAAAAGGGTTATCATTTCTGCTGTAAATGATACTCAAACCGTAGCTTGCCGCTACGGGATCATTTTTGAGGCTTTTGTAAAACAACTCTTTCGCTTGAAAATAGTCGT
>CAZKXG010000101.1:4884-5394 GCA_964556465.1 uncultured Cryomorphaceae bacterium
TTTTTGAAGCTTGCCGGGAAGCCCCGCATTGAGCAAAAGAAAGCCTAAACAAAGTATTGAGAATGAAATCAAATGATTTTTCACGGTGCAAAAATAGGAAGTCAGCGCTTTTTTTGAGCAATAATCCCGATTATCGCCTCATAGCTGAAATCGAATTACTTTTGTGGCAAATTAAAGGCCAAACATGAGGATAGATATTTTGACCGGTTTGCCAAACCTATTACAAAGTCCACTCAACGATAGTATCGTCAAGCGCTCACAAAGCAAAGGAATTGTGGAAATAGTGCTCCATGATCTTCGAGAGTTTAGTTTGCAAAATCAGCGAAGCATAGATGACTTTTTTCATAATAAGGTGAGATTTAATAAAATTATTATACATCAAGCATTTAACCCCAAAGTGAACACATAATCAAGTACCTGCATGTTAAAACTTGTCAGTGAGAATTTAGCTCAACGTTAAAATTGCAAAACTTCGTATCCGGCTTGATTTTTTTGTCTCAGTGTGATGAA
>CAZKXG010000101.1:5404-10715 GCA_964556465.1 uncultured Cryomorphaceae bacterium
GATGTCAGCCGAACCCATAGCCCGATGCTTTGACCAACTAATGGCTGATAGAAAATACGATGACCTCATTTATATGACTCCTGACGGGGAAACGCTAAAACAAACAACGGCCAATTCACTATCGACGAAAGAAAACATAGCGATTCTTTGTGGCCACTATAAAGGTGTAGACGAACGGATCAGAGAGCAATACATCACCAAAGAAATCTCCATCGGCGACTATGTGTTGAGCGGTGGAGAACTAGCTGCAGCGGTATTGACCGATGCCATTGTAAGATTGATCCCAGGAGTACTTAACGATGAAACTTCGGCTTTAACCGACTCCTTCCAAGATGACTTGCTGGCCCCGCCTGTGTATACACGACCTGCCGATTTCAGGGGCTGGAAGGTTCCTGAAATTCTTCTTTCGGGAAATGAAGGTGCAATACAAGCTTGGCGTGAAAAAAAAGCACTGGAAAGAACCAAGTCCAGAAGACCCGATTTATGGGAAAAATTCAACGAAAATGAGTCGCCTTGAATTTGTTTTTGGAATTGCCGCATAACTCAAAACTTCTTCGTAATATTGCACCCCGAAATTTGAATGGGTAATTCAAGAGCCAACGACTATGGACTTTGTAAAAGAAATAAGCGCAAAACTGAACGAACAAGCAGCACTTCCCGATTTCGCTGCAGGAGATACGGTTACAGTTCACTATAAAATTAAAGAAGGAAACAAGGAGCGGATCCAGCAATTTCAGGGTGTTGTAATCCAACGCAGAGGTTCAGGTACAACCGCGACTTTTACTGTTCGAAAAATTTCAGGAGGTATTGGAGTGGAAAGAATCTTCCCTGCTGCCTCTCCTTTTATTGATAAAGTTGACGTGAACAAGCAAGGTAAAGTGCGTAGAGCTAGAATTTTCTACTTACGGGACCTTAAAGGAAAAGCGGCTCGCATTAAAGAAAAAAGATACGTTTCTAAAAAAGCGAAGTAGGCTTTTGGAAAAAATCCATATACGGAGACCGCCGCATTTTTTGCGGCGGTTTTTTTGTTTCCTAAATTGGGCTCCAAACGGTAATGGTTTCCCTCAGAAAAGGAAGTACGAAAACATGGACCTTAGCACATCAGAAAAGTAATAGAGCGAAACGAAAACAATGGAAAAGCAAGCACATCTAGCCAACCTGATACATTTGGCGAAAGCCGATGGAATCATACACCCAATGGAATCACTATTCATTCAAGGTATTGCCGGTCGCATGGGAATAAACCAAATGGACTTCATTCGAATCAGTAAAAATCCTGAACGCGCCTCAAAGAGAATCCCTGCGGATGAGGAAACCAGAGTGAGAAACTTTTGCGAATTAATCGTTTTGACTCAAGTCGATTTTAGTAGCAATGACGCAGAGAAAGAGCTGCTTCAAGAAATCGGTAAGCGAATGCAAATCCCGGAAGAAAAGGTAGTAAAACTTGAGAAGTATCTTTCTGAAAATAAACTTCCCACAGACTACACGGACTTATTGGGTAGCCTGTAGACGCTACTCTTCTCTAAAGAATTCGAGGGCTCTTAGATCAATCACGTGCACGTCGTCGTAGTAAAAGTGCAGTATATCGATAAAGCCAAAACCCAAATCGGCCATACGCATGGCTCCTTCTTGACTCAACCCGATGCCATGTCCGAAGCCTCGACCTGAAACGACTAAGGAGTCGCCATCTGACTTGATATCAAAAAAGGTTGATTTGAATTTCCAATCCATTCGGATGTCTTTCAGCGGGATATTGTATGCAGGATCAATAAAAAATACTTGACGATTCGGCTGTTCGTAATTGGTAGCCATCTCTGAGATTTGATCATCCTTATTAGAAAGGTCGTATTTCTGATGGAGGTACTCCAACCACCTATCCCTATGGACCTTTTGCTCCCAGGTATAATGCTCGCCGTTTCGGGAAAACTCATCTGATCGCGGACTTAGATAGGGCAGCCGCTTGGACCAAACATCATCGCTACTCACCGTCTCACCACCACTGTTTGAATGAAATGCCGCTGTAACCAAACTCATTTCACTATCCACCAAGACTTTCCCTTCGGTTTGGCGAACCGCTTCAAGTATTCTTGGCTCCCAGCGACACTTACCGTGGTAAACCTGACTGTCAACGAGGTCATTCAGGTTAAAGCCTTTCGCCAAAAACTTACGTCGATTGCTCAAGGCATAGGTTCTGGAAATGATGGCTTGCACCTTGTAGAATTCGAGTTCCTTTTCCTTGCCTGACTCTGCTTCAACCACGCCCGCTACGTACTTTTCCAAGTTCACCCGATTGATTAATCGAAGTTCATTTTTCAGTGGTTTTACGATCAAGTGATCGTCGTAAACCCTTTCGTCCTTTTTAGGCGACAAGACATAGATTCTAAAAAAGCCTTCATCGGTAAGGCTCATAAGTCGAACGTCCTTGAATAAACCGAGTACCCTTCCGGGGAAACTCACTTTTACTCTTCCATTCGATAAGGACAGACTGACCCTCTCTCCTGCTCTTAAGGTAGCCTCGTTGTGACCATCAGCAATGACTGCAAAAGATCCGATCTCAGGGATCACCTGCAAAGCAGACGGATTAACCGGATCAAGGATTCCGATGTCAATCAGCTCAAAATCAGTTGTTGCATTTGAGTAGAATGAGACCAAAAGAAAAAATACGAGAAAGGCTCCTCTCATAAAACGAAATTAGCATGCTCCTGATGGCATCTCCAATCAATCATTCAGACTTTTCAACATGAGTTCGGCGGTTAGCATAGAAGCACCCTTTCCGCCAAGTTTGTCATACAGCTCGTCGTACTCGCGAAGCTGCTTGCTACGAGGCTCTCCGTCTTTGGCAATTTTGGAAAACTCCAACTCAAGATTTTTTAAATTAAGTTCCGATTGGATCAATTCTCTTACCACTTCTCTATCCATGATCAAATTGACCAAAGAGATATACTTGATTTTTACCAGGTTTTTGGCAATCACATATGAGATAAACCCTCCTCGGTAACAAACAACTTGGGGCACTCTAAAAATGGCTGTCTCCAGCGTCGCCGTACCCGACGCCACTAAAGCAGCTCGAGCATATGAAAGGAGTTGGTAGGTCTTTCCGGAGATAAGCTGCACATTTGAATCACCTATAAATTGGTGGTAATACTCTTTGTCCTGCCCCGGAGCTCCCGCCACTACAAAATGATATTCTGGATGCTTCTCGGCCACTTGCAGCATTAGTGGAAGCTTTTTACTGATCTCTTGCTTTCGACTGCCCGGCATAAGCAAGACGAGCGGTCTGTCAGACATCCCGTGCTCCTTAAAAAACAGCTCCCGATCGGGAAGCGTTTCTTTAAACTGATCAACCGCATCAATCAGCGGGTGACCGACAAAATGCACATCGACATCAAACTTGGCGTAAAAGTCTTTTTCGAAAGGAAGAATGACGTACATCTCGTCAACATATGCCTTGATCTTTTTCACCCTGTTTTGTTTCCAAGCCCAGATCTGCGGAGAGATGTAGTAGAATACTTTGATTCCTTCCTTGTAAGCAAATTCAGCCATGCGAAGATTAAAACCCGGATAGTCGATTAAGATCAAAACATCGGGAGAAAAGCTGAGTATATCAGCTTTACAGAGCTTGAAGTTTTTCAGAATAGTACCAATGTTGGCAATCACTTCGGCAAAGCCCATAAAGGCGAGATCGCGATAATGCTTCACCACATCGGCCCCTGCCTCACTCATCAAGTCGCCACCCCAAGCACGAATTTCTGCGTTCGAATCTTTTTTGTGGATTTCCTTGACCAAATTGCTTCCGTGCAAATCGCCCGAAGCTTCGCCTGATATGATGTAGTACTTCATTACCAGAAGCGAAGGTAAAGAACCAAGGGAACGTAAATGAACAGAGCAAGTAATACTCCTCTTCCGCTGCGGTATCGATCGGTGCGGAGAAAAATAAAGAAGGGAACCAGATTGAAAATCAAGCTGAGCGCCACAATAGAAGATTGAAACGCCTGAACCCCGATAAAAATATTATTGACAAAATAGTCGAAAGGCTTTTCGAAATAGATCGACCAAAGGAATCCGTAAATGGCGAATCCGATAACGGGACTAACCAATCCCACTGCCAAGCCGAGAGGCATGCTGTCGTGCTTTTTCTTAGGCATCATAATCCCATTCGTTTAGCTCGGCCATAGCGTGGTGAGCCGTGAGATCAAATTGAACGGGAACGACGGATACATAATTGTGGTCCAAGGCCCAAACATCCGTATCGTCTCCCTTGTCGGGATTCACAAACTTCCCCGTTATCCAGTAATAGATTTTTCCCGAGGGATCCTTTCGCGGTTCGAAATCATCTTCCCAAGAAGCTTTCGCCTGTCGGCAAACCCGAATACCCTTAATCTCCTGTGCGGAAACATTAGGAATATTGACATTCAGGCAGGTATTCTTTGGCACACCTTTCTCCAAGGCGTTCTTCACCACTTTCCTCACTACCCCTTTGCTAGCAGTAAAATCGGCGTCGGCGCTATGATCGAGCAGAGAAAAACCAATGGACGGAATTCCTTCAACTGCTCCTTCTACCGCGGCCGACATTGTTCCTGAATAGATAACATTGATGCTGTAATTAGCTCCGTGATTAATTCCCGAAAGAAGCAAATCCGGCTTTCTCTTGAGAACGCGGTAAATAGCAAGCTTGACGCAATCCACGGGAGTTCCCGTACAGCTGAACTCCGTTACTCCTTCCACATCTCTGACCTCTTTCAATCGAAGAATATCGTGAACGGTTATGGCATGCCCCATTCCGCTTTGGGGACTATCAGGAGCTACAACCCATACGTCACCAAATTCTTGCGCTACCTCAATGAGGCTTCTGATTCCACCTGCCGTAATTCCGTCGTCATTGGTAACGAGAATCAAGGGCCTTTCTTTTTTTTCGCTCATGGTTGACAAAACTAAAGAAAAAGAAACCGAATAATCAGTTTGAAAAAGACTTCCATCAACCCATCAGACCGATAGCGAATTCATATATTCGACCCCCGAACCACCTGAATAAAACTAACATGTCAGCACTCATTGAATGCGTCCCCAATATCAGCGAGGGACGAGACCCCAAAATAATCAAAGAAATTGCCTCAGTCGTAGAAACGGTGGAAGGTGTAAAGCTTTTGGACGTAGATCCGGGCAAGAGCACGAACCGCACGGTCATCACTTTTGTCGGTGCTCCCGAACCGGTAATTGAAGCGGCTTTTCGATTGATCAAAAAGACGAGCGAACTTATTGATATGCGCAAACAGAAGGGCGAGCATCCACGGATGGGAGCTACCGATGTTTG